>JAAWCE010000026.1 GCA_022793065.1 Lachnospiraceae bacterium | reverse complement strand
ATCCACCCTTCCCCACATTATAAAAACCCCGCAAACTTCGCCCCTTAAAAGTTGGTAAAAGATTTTACCAATTCCCGTACCAGTTTTTTACCAACTTTTCCGCAAAATTCTCTAATTTCCATCATCCCAAAATGACACCCCGGAAACGCAAAAAACGCTGGAACCATGCGGGTTTCCAGCGTTTTGCTTAATCTTATGAAATTGGAATTACATTCCCATCTGTGCTGCAACCTCTGCAGCGAAATCTTCCTGCTTCTTCTCAAGCCCTTCACCGGTCTCATAACGTACAAACTGACAAATACTGAGTTCAGCATTGTTTTCATTAGCAACCTGCTTAATATACTGTGCAACTGTCTGCTTGCCGTCCTCTGCTTTCACATAAACTTGCTCCAACAAGCATACTTCTTTCAATTCCTTGTTCAGACGTCCTTCCACTGCACCCTTAATCACATTCTCAGGCTTCCCTGCCATTTTAGGGTCCTGTGCAATCTGTGCCGAAATAATTTCCTTCTCATGAGCCTTGTATTCTTCAGAAACATCTCCGGTAGCAATATACTTAGGACTCAGCGCTGCAACCTGCATCGCAAGATTCTTCAACGCCTCTTTTACAGCATCATTGACTACATTAGTCTTTGCCTCTACTATAACACCTATACGACCGCCGCCATGCACATAAGTTGCCACACAGCCTTCCGCAGCCTGGATTCTCTGAAATCTGCGAATACTCAACTTCTCACCAATCACAGCAATTTTATCTACCAAAGCTTCCTTTATGGTCTTAGAAGAATCCTCTATCCACTTCTCTTCCATAAAAGCATCCATATCAGCAGCCGTAGAATTAACAGCCTGTTCAGCAACCGCCTTTACAAACTGCTGGAAAGTCTCATTTTTAGCAACAAAGTCTGTCTCTGAATTAACTTCCACAACTGCAGCCGCCTCATCACCCTTACATGCAATGCTGCAAATACCTTCTGCTGCAATTCTGTTTTCTTTCTTAACAGCCTTAGCCTGTCCGTTCTTTCTTAAAATCTCAACGGCTTCCTCCATATTTCCATTTGCCTCACCTAAAGCTTTCTTACAATCTGTCATACCAGCTCCGGTCTGCTCACGCAATTCTTTTACCATTGCTGCAGTAATCTCTGCCATTTTATTTTCCTCCTATTCCAGTTCCATCTCTACACTTCGGTATCTATAGACTATTTACAAAGTACGGATAAGTTCCGTAAGCCTGCCCGGCTTTCGTGACCCTATCCGTACCTGATAACGCATTGTCATCCTGAAATTCATCAAGACATAACAATTCATATGCCATAACGACATTTATGCCTGCGCTTCTACCACTTCCTCTATATCCTGAGCAGCTTCGGCATCCACAGCAACCGCTTCTTCTGTATAAACGGCTTCCCCTTGATTTGCCTCAACCACTGCGTCAGCCATCTTAGCAACAATCAATTTTACCGCTCTGATTGCATCGTCATTTCCAGGAATAATATAATCCAACTCTTCCGGATCACAGTTCGTATCACCGATACCAATCAAAGTAATGCCAAGAGAACGCGCTTCCTGTACACAGATTCTTTCCTTCTTCGGGTCTACAACAAAGATAGCATCTGGAACCCTGGTCATATTTTTAATACCGCCCAGGTTCTTCTCCAGCTTTTCCCATTCTTTCTTTAATTTAATTACTTCCTTCTTCGGAAGCACATCAAATGTGCCATCCTCAGACATTTTTTCAATAGTGTGAAGTCTTTCCACACGGGACTGAATCGTCTTAAAATTGGTCAGCATACCGCCCAACCATCTCTCATTTACATAATACATACCGCAGCGCTCTGCTTCCGTTTTCACTGCATCCTGAGCCTGCTTTTTGGTTCCCACAAAAAGGATGGTCCCGCCCTGTGCGGCAATTTCTGATACGGCTCTATACGCCTCGTCCACTTTCACCACAGACTTCTGCAAGTCAATAATATGAATTCCGTTCCTTTCGGTGAAAATATAAGGAGCCATCTTAGGGTTCCATCTTCTGGTTAAATGTCCGAAATGGACACCTGCCTCAAGCAGTTGCTTCATAGAAATAACGCTCATGTTTTTACCTCCGTTTGGTTAATCTTCCGCAAGCCGTAAAAGGTATTCAGAAATTCTATCATCTGATTTCCCCCACTGCATATTACAGCGGTATGCCGAACTGGCGTTACAATTCGACCTTCTCTGACAGCTACCAAAGCACCACTGTCAAATCAGCTTACGTGTTTTTTTACAACGTTTGCATTATAACATAAATCCTCTTGACTTGCAAGAGGATTTATGTTTTTTCGTTCAAGAATTTGTAGTTTTTTTCGTTCAAGGATTTCCCGCAATCATTTTTGCAATATCCTCCATAGCGGTTCCTAAGGGAATCGTATATATTCCATCTCTCACTGTTCTGGACCAGTTATTTTCACACAAATAGGTTTCAAACGCTAAGGCATTATCAATTAGCCCCGCCTCTGCTAATTTAACGCAGATTTCAGAAGCAATTTCACCCTGTTCAATTACAATGGTAACCGCATCAGAGTCCCCATTCTCTTCTCTGTTATTTACAGGATTGCCTGATGATACCACACCTTGAGATGATATGGAGCCATCCGCAGAAGATGATCCGGCTCCCGTTGTCCCGGATTGGGAACCTCCTGTTGATGAGGGCACATTGGTAGACATTGCTCCTGTAACAGATTGGGGAATATTCGTAGACATAATATCATTATTAAGGGACGGTGTACTTTGCACTCCCGCCCCCTGTGACGCCGAACCATTTCCCTCTGATGAAGGCACTCCCATTGCATCCGGTGCCGGACTTGTGACAATATCCGTAAGCTTCAAGGAATCCCCCTCTACCATTCCCAGTTCCAACGCTTTTGCTCTAATCTCGGCATCGCTCATAGAAGCGCCATTACCTGCGGCCACTCCCATCAGCAAAGCGGTAACAGCCATTCCAATCCCTAACCCTCTCAATTGATATCTCAGTTTCACGCCAACCTCCATATTGTAACTCTATGGCAAATACATTAATACAACCTTTCACGTCAGGCTTTGAACAAATCAATCACAAGATTCACCTCTCCCATACCTAACTCCAGTTCTTTTGCAATTTCCACGGCCGACTTTCCATTTCGATATAATTCCAAAATCCTATCGTTATTATTATCTTGAAAAGAATTCTCTTCTTCCATCTGTGATAAGCCGTGTTCTCCCAATCTTTTGAATTGGTCTGCGCTTTCTCCAATCTCTGCTTCTCCATAAATAGTTCCCTGTCGTTCTTGTACAGGCACCCCACCAGAAACATTTTGTTCTTCTATATTTCCCACACTGCTCCTATTTATCACAGTATTTCCTATGGATGACCTTTTCCCTTCCAATGCCCTGTTTCCAAAAGTCTTTTCTCCCATTTCCAGCGAAAGCTCTTCTTCTCTTCCGGTCTTCAACGCCTCCGGTACAAGATTTTGAAACGAATTTACCTTTTCCTCCGCTTCCTTCATGGTTCGATTAATTTCGGAAACTGTATTTTTTATGTTGGTATGCTTATTATTTAACATATCATATAAAAACATTGCCTCTTCATGGTTTTTATGGATTTCTGCCAAAACAGTATCAGAATATTCGCTGACAGCCATAATTTTCTCATTGGAAAGCCGTTCCAATGAGCGCTCCGTCTTCTCAATTGCATAGGCCACTGCTTCTTCTACCACATCGTCCACATGCCCCTTAATTGATTCCAACTCCTGATTGACAAGCTTTTTCATCTCGTCTTCTGCCAGCTTCTTATTTTCACCACTTGCTTCCTTCCTGTCAGGAATAAAAAAACTCACAAGAAAAACAATTCCCCCCACCGCTAACAGGACGATTTCCATTATATCCATATATTAACTATCCTCTGTCCATTCAGTTTATCTAAAAATCTTTACTCTGAGCTCTTTGCACATATGGTATTCTACAACTTGCCAATTTAAGTTCACGCCACAATTTCTTATACTTTAAAGTCAAAGCCGCCCTGTCCTTTCACAACCATACGCTCCTTGGGCTGCTGTTTCTTTCGTCTGTTTCCACCATCGCCACTGTATTGTCCGTTGCCTTTTTCCTTGGCGTCCGGCCTATTCTCCCTCCACTCAGGGTCTTCTTTACTTGTCACCTCTCGCGTCTGCTGTTCCACAGTCTTTTGCACCTGCGCCCCAAAGTTAGCCTGATCCACCATTCCTTTGTTATCTTCATTATGTTTAATTGTAGTATAATCCTGGGACCTGGAAATGGTTGCCATTTCAATTGCACCTATTGCCATAATAACACCTTCTTTCCGAAAGAAACGTGTAATAAATTAATCTCTCATGCCAGAAATCATATGTTCTATAAAGGAGCCATACGAACTTCACCTGCTTCTTTTATAAATTTACAGTAGTGAAACTCGCTCTGAACGGTTTTGGTGGCATCACCAATAATAATAGTAGTGCCCGGATAAATCTGGTCATTGATAACAACTTCCGCCATCTTCTGAATTTCCATCATGGTTCGCAATTTTTCCAATCGTAAATTCAACTGCTCTATTTCCGCTGATTTATCCTCCACCAATGTCATAATGCTCTTCATGTATTTTAACTGAGATTCATTATATTTAAAACCCTTTTTCAGCTTATCTTTAAAATTTTCCAGAATCACTTCCGCATCTTTCACTGTCTTCGTGGTGTCGGCAAGGGCCTTCTGCATATGTGTATACTGAGACTTCAAAAGAGGATTGACCCCAACTTCAAGAATGGTAGCCGCTCCCATGCTGCCGCCAATGGTCTTCGCCGTAACTTTTTTTGCCGCCTGCACATAGCCGCCTACAATTAACCCTTTTCTACCATCCACCTTTACTTCGCTGCCCGCGGACACTCTGCAGTGAAGAATCGCTTCCGTCTCCACATATCCGCCCGTAACAACACGAACATTTTCCAGGAATTTTACAATCACATCACCGCCGGCTCTCAGATAACCTTTTCCTCCCATACCATTCATGCCTTTGCCAATGATGATATTTCCGCCAGCCGTAATCTTCGCACCTTCCACCAAACCGTTCACTACCACATTTCCGCCGGCTTTCACCTCGAAATTTTCGGATACATTCCCATTCACTTCCACACTGCCTTCATAGTCAATATTTCCGGTGGAAACATCCACATTCTGCACAACATACACTGCAGACACAATCACCTTCTCATCCTGCAGTGCCACATGCCCATCCACTGCGGAAGTAATGCTTAATTTATCTTCCGACAATTCAATATTTCTGCCGAACTTCAATACACCTCGCTTTACCTCACGGGGCTTAATATCCCGGCCATATACATCATATCCCATTTCTCCCTTCTGTTCGGGAATAATCTTGGCAAGCACATCACCTTTATGGCAATGATTAATGGTGGAAAGATTGAAATAATCCACTCTTCCGTCATCCTTTTGCGCCGGACGCCTATGCATATTCGTATCAAAATAATACTCTATTTTAGCGTCTATTCCTTCTACAGGCGGCTTACCCCTGGCAACAACGATATCGGTACAAAAAGTACCCTCTGACTGAAAATGCTCTTGCAGCGCCTTCATCTGAACACCACGGGTTATATTCCTCAGCTGCAGATCCTGCAAAAAGCTGTTTAAACTCATCCTCTCCCCTGTCTCAGACGGCGGATAAAAGCGCACAGTCACCATCATACCATCCTGACTTTCTTCCAGATGATATGATTCCGGACACACAGGACAGTCGTCCGGCCCTAAATGGCAGACAACATCCTCTTCAAGGTTTAGCTGCCTTTCCAACTTCGCCCTGTCATAGCCAATCCTCATATCTTCCAGGTAATCTGTAACCTCTCCCAGTTGTATTTCTTCTCCGTACCCACTGGGATGATAAAACGCAATCCCGAACCCATCGGAATCATTCACCAATCGAAAATAACCATTTTGCATAGTCTTATCTCCATTTTTTAATCTGGTGTCGTGTACTGCAACGGATTCACCGTCCACAGCACACTAATTGTCTGACAGAATTCCCATATAGTTCCCCATCTTTCCCTTCATTTTCTGCAACGCTCTGGTATGCAGTTGAGAAACTCTTGATTCTGAAACCTCTAATATATTACTGATTTCCTTCAAGGTCAATTCCTCATAATAATAAAGTGTAATCACCTTTTGTTCTTTTTCTGTCAAAAGCTGCAGCGCTTCACCCAACACCTTCGCCAATTCTTCCTTCTCTATCCGTTCTTCCGGAGCCTCAAACCTGGATGTGGTATGTCTGCTATAATCCTGTGCCACATCACTTCCCTGCTCCATATATTCGTTTAGAGAAACCAGACCTGTAACCTTCATCTGTGACTGCCAATCCAGATATTCTTCGTCAGATATTCCCAGTCCTCTTGCGATTTCTTCATCAGTCGCATAATGCCCTGTCCTCTGTTCGACTTCTCTAATTACAGCCTCTATTTTCTTCTGTTTTTGTCTAATCGTCCTGGGTATCCAGTCCATTTTACGAATCTGATCCAGTATGGCGCCCCTAATCCGCAGACTGGCATAAGTTTCAAATTTAATATCTTTCAGATAATCAAACTTATCTATGGCATCAATCAATCCAAATATACCATAACTAACCAGATCTTCATATTCTACATTATAGCCAAGATACATACTGAGCCTGCCTGCTACCACCTTCACAAGATGAGCATATTCCAGAATTATCTTCTCTCTGGTTTCCGGCGCTTTTGTCTTCGCATATTCTTCTAACAGCTTTTTTCGACTCATTTCGTCCATGAAACCAATGCTCCTTATCCAGCGTGTCCTCCCACGCTTACTCCCACATGCCTGCAAAAAGCGGTGATTTATCCACTCTCAACAGACGTTCGCTAAAGCAACTACGAATTAAGATTCCGAAGAATTTTCTCCCATAATATTCTCCGGTTCTTTTTCAATTACTTCTCCCTCTTCCTTCAACCTCTCTTCATTTTGCCGGTCAAAAAAATCCAAAGTCCATTTCAATACACTTCCTAAAATATAAAAAACCAGTAAAACGATAAAAAGCGATACCAATTTAGCAATCATAGTATACTTTTGTATAAAAGTAATAATAGATGTTATTGCACCGGCCACCAGCATCAGCAAGAGCGGCAAATTTTTCCTGTTCATATCATAACTCCCTTTGATTCACAGACATCAAACTATTTCTGCAAATGCTTCCGTTCAACTGACTCGCCGAAGCGTATCTACCTCCGTCCACAGACCTTTTCTTCAGATAACCTTCTCCGGCTTCCCTACGGCACGAACAATATAATCTCCTGTCTCAGGATAAAATACAACAGTTCTTCCATAATTTGCACCTGTATCATCTGCCAAAAGAGGAATTCTTAACTGTCTTAACTTTGCTCTCGCTGCCTCCGCATTCCGTTCTCCGACCTGCCCTACCGCATTGCCTCCCTGAAAATTGAACATATTAGCGCCGCCGGCTATCTTTGCAACCATACGAGCCCTCTTTGCCCCCATTCGTTCCAACTGCCTAACCAGTTCTTCAATACCCGTATCTGCAAATTTCGCTATATTATGCTGTCCGCTTGAAATTGCCCTGCTGTCCGGCAACATAATATGTACCAGGCCGCCAATTTTTGTCATCGGGTCCCTGATTGCTATGCCAACACAGGAACCAAGTCCCAGGGTCATGACACCATTGGGGCTCACGCAGGTCTTCATATCTGCTATTCCAACTTTGATTATTTCACTCATGAGCCACTTCCATACCCCTTTATCCGTTATACAGAAATAGAATTTCTTAATTCCAAATGCCAACTTCCAAAAAGCTTTTCATGCTTCCCGTCACGCCGCCAAAGGCGGCTTTTGACGTTTTAGAGATACTTCTAACACTTCCCGTTTTATGATACTATGGGCAATCCCAATGCGGTAAGAATCTTTTCATAGGATTCCATATCCGGGATCAAAATAAAATATCCGTCCAACTCAATTTCATCATAAAATTGAGATTGAATCAACAAAATCTTGTCGCCAAATATACCAAATTGAATTGCCGGCACGCTTAAAATAGCACCAGCCATATCAACCGTCAATGCCGGCGGCGTGGGAATTACTTTTAAATTTGTCAACGTAGACAGAGAATTTAAATAGGCGCCGGTAATAATATTGCCTACCTCCTGCATGGCCGACAAACCCATCTCAGCAAATTCATGTCCTTCCGGCAGCATACCCATGGTAATTTTCTGAATCAAATGTCTGGCACTCTCTTCTTCTACCATAAACATCATACTGCCTGTAATCTCACCCTCTACTCCCAGGAATACACCTACCATCACCTGTTCTTCGCCGCCCATCATTTCACCGACTTCCGCAAACTCCAGCAACCTGACTTGAGGCACTTTCATATCCACCTTACACTGTAGCATCTGAGCCAATGCAGTCATGGCATTTCCCGCGCCAATATTACCGATTTCTTTGAGAACGTCATAATAATTCTCCGTAACCTGTTCTAAGCTTAAATCACTCATACACTGCCTCTCTCCCTGGAAATCTTTTCTTCATAAATACCCATATTAATTATCCTCAAGGCTGACTGCATTTAAGTCAACAAGGGAAATTAACTCTTCATTATGCTTACCTACTGCATTAATCAAATTCACTTTCTCTTCATTGGCATTATAATTAAGCTTCTCAATATCACTGACCGCCAATGTGACAACTTCTTTCACCTCATCCACAAGGAATCCTACATTACCTTCCTGATCCAACTTAACAACAATTATCCTTGTATTTTTGGTAAACTCATCCTCCGCAAGTCCCATTTTCAGCCGCATACTGATCACTGGAATCACTTCCCCACGGAGATTGATGACACCTTTTAGATAAACAGGCATTTTAGGTACCCTGGTAATATGCTGCATCCTGACAATATTATCAATATTACGTATGTCAATGCCATATTGCTCATCCCCCAGACGAATCACAATAAACTGAATCGTCTCAATGGCTCTTTTACTCTCTTCTGCCGGGGTATTCATGCCCACATTCACTAAACTCATATCCATTTGTATCCCCTCCTTTCTATATCAGCGCATTTGCATCCAAAATTAATGCAATTTCTCCATCGCCCAAAATCGTTGCGCCACTGATAAATTTACACTGCTTTATGTACTTGCCAAGGGACTTAATCACAATTTCTTGCTGCCCAATCAGTTCGTCTATTACTAAACCTGCCATCTGATCGCCTTTTTTCACTATAACCACAATCAGGCTCTCATTCTCTGCTTTTTTGCTTTCTACATCCAGAACTTCACTCAAATAAATCAAAGGAATTACAGTGCCCCGAAGGTTAATCACTTCCTTATTCTGTACCAGTTTGACATCTGTGGGCGGAATGTCTTCCAATGTCTGAATGGCCCCCAGAGGAATCGCATATTTTTCATTTCCTACTACAACCATCAAAGCCTGCACAATAGCCAATGTCAAGGGCAGTCGAATAATCCAGGTGCTTCCCTCTCCCAGAGTAGACTTAACCTCCACCTCTCCGCTCAAAGACTCTATTTTGGATTTTACCACATCCAATCCCACACCGCGCCCCGACACATCAGTAACCTGTTTTGCCGTAGAGAAACTGGGCAGGAACAACAGGCCTATGACCTCTTTGTCAGTCATATTTGCAGCCTGTTCAGGCGTAATGGCACCTCTTTCAATGGCCTTATTCTTCACCGCCTCCACATCAATACCGTTGCCGTCATCCCGCACTTCAATCACAACATTATTGCCTTCCTGATACGCATCCAGGAAAATAGATCCCACTGCCGGCTTGCCTCTCTCTGCACGCACTTCCGCAGATTCCAAACCATGGTCCGCGGAATTACGCAGCAAATGCATCAGAGGATCGCCAATCTCATCTACCACGGTACGATCCAGTTCCGTATCCTCCCCTGTCATATACAATTCCATCTTCTTATCCAATTTCTTAGACAGATCACGAATCATACGCGGGAATTTATTAACCACACTCTCTATGGGCACCATACGCACCTTCATTACAGATTCATGCAGGTTGGTAGTCACGCTTTCAAGATATTCTATCTGTTCGTCAAAACTATTATGAGCCCCCACCTGTTCCTGGCTTGACGCAGAAACAAGTGAATTTTTGGCAATAATCAACTCACTGACCAAATTCATCAAGGAATCCAGCTTCTCAATATCCACCCTCACAGTACGATTGACCACTGGCTTTCCTGATACCTGTTTCTTTACATCCGTTTTGGCCGGCACTGCCTGTGCCGCCGGCTTTGCACCGGAGTCAGCTGCCGACGCTTGTTCTTGTACTGCAGGTACATTTTCCGTGCGCTCGGATGCTTCCGTTTCCTGGAATGATGTAACAGAATTATCATTCCCCGCTTTATAGTGTTTATTCTTTTCTAAGTCAATGATTCCGCCCACTGCCTTTTCTATCTCAGACACACTCTCCGCAGCCTGAATAATTTCATCAATATCCACATCGGACAGAACAATCAAGGTAAAATCACTGTCAAATTTTTCATCTTCCACATCTTGTGCACTAGGGTCGGAAACAATGATTTCTCCCCGCTCTTCCACTGCTTTAAACACAAGAAACGCTCTGGCGGCCTTCAGGATACAACTCTCTTGTATGGTTACATTCAAGCCATATACCCTCTTTCCCATATTTTGGGCTTCCTTTATTACGTTGACTTGGGAATCATCTAAAGTAATGGCATCCCATCTGTCTCCCTCTACCAATACATTTGCAGTCTTTACAGCGGAAACGGACGAGGACGATTTGGGAGCCGCCCCACCCTTTTCATTTAAGATTTCATTCAACTGTTTGATTAACGCCTCATTGTCGTTCGTTCCCTCATCGGCCGTGGTCTGAATATTATCCGTATACTCTTCCAACGCATCCAGGCATTTGAAAAGCACATCTATCATATCCGGCCTTACCTTTATATTGCCATTGCGAACCTCGGTAAAGACATTCTCCATATCATGAGTCAAATTCTGCATTCTCTTATAACCCATGGTTCCGGCCATGCCCTTTAACGAATGTGCCGCACGAAAAATCTCTTTTATGGTATCCTCCCCTTCGGGGTCTGCCTCTAACTCAAGAATCTGTGTATTCAGATTCTGCAAATGTTCTCTGGTCTCGTCAAGGAAAATCTCCAGATATTGGCTTACATCCATGCTTACATACCTTCCCTTTCTGTATTTTACAAACTAACCTTTATGCTGCCGCCTTTGCACCCTTTACACAATACCCGTATTCAGGATAATCTCCTGAGCAATCTGTTCCAACGGAACAACCTGATTAGACAGACCAGCGTTAAAAATACTTTTGGGCATACCATACACGGTGCAGGTTGCCTGATCCTGTGAAATCACATGAACCTTTTTCTTCTTAGAAAGATTCTTGATTCCCTCCGTACCATCAGCTCCCATTCCGGTCATCACCACACAAATTATCTTGTCAAAACGACTGTCACAGAGAGATTCATACATATAATTGGCACAGGGCTTCACACCTTCCCTACTGGGTTCATCCGAATAATGAATTGTATGCCTTCCTGCCGTTGACGTCACCACATTCAAGTGCATACCACCCATGGCAATATATACTGTCCCTGCCCGCAGCTCGTCTCCCTCCTTCGCTTCTTTGACATTCAATGGACTGATTCCGTTAAAGCGTTCTGCCAGAGACGCCGTAAAGCCTTTCGGCATATGCTGTACAATCAGCACCGGCGCATCCAACTCAGCAGGAAGATTGGGAATCACTGACTGTAATGCCTTAGGCCCTCCTGTGGAACTGGCAATCGCCACTACCTTCGTCCCAGGAATTACCCTGGCCGGAGATTTTCTGGCAATTTCCATCACTTTAGAAAGCTTCTGCCTGTTCTCCAGAATCTTCTCTTCCGTTTCAAAAACTGGAAGTCTGCTGCTTGCCACTGCACCCAGAATATCCAACATATTTGTCCTGAAAGCGCCCTCCCGACAATCTACCGCACTGGTAGGCTTATGAATAAAGTCAAGGGCTCCCAACTCCAGAGCATCCAATGTAACCTTAGCACCTTCATGAGAATCCGTACTGGCTATCATAACTCTTGCCGGTATCTTCGCTTTTTTAAGCTCCCCCAAAAGTTCAATCCCGTTCATCTTCGGCATATTGATATCCAGCACCACCGCATCATACTGCTTATTCTTTAACAGCTCCAATGCTTCCAAGCCGTTTGCTGCTTTTTCTACAACTTCAAATCTCTCATCACTATTTATTATATCACAAAGAACTCTTCTCATGAGTGCAGAGTCATCAACTACTAAAATTTTTTTACTCATGTCTCCTCCTGGCTCTTCTGATCGTTCAGATCACTTTGGTTATTCTGGCAATATACTTCCTTACGTCTGTGCTTTCTCTCTTCATCAAAAATATACTTAATAATTTCTTCCCGTGTATTGTCATCTATATTATAATACTGTACGCGGTGCTCAAATGTCCCCCGCCGGTCCTCTAACTCCCTGTTGCCCAGTACCTTACCGATGACTTCATACTTCTTACGCTCTTCTTTCCGGTACAAATGATAACAACAATATATCAAACTTCCCGTTTCATAACGCTGAGACGACATAAAGCGCAACCCGCCGCCGCTGATATCAACAATAACACTCTGTTTCAGCGGAAGTCCCGGCGTCAGTTCATAAAGCGCTCGCCGCTCTATTGCCTGGACCTCTTCCTCTTCCAAAGTACGGGCGCACATCTCCAGTGCACAACTGAAACGATAATATTCCCTTCTTTGATACCTGCGCAGATTACTGGTTAATTCCACCACCAACAGATATACATTATTACTCTTATATCTGTCAATGATTCTTGCACAACATTGATATAAGCTTCCTGTTCCGTAAAGCACCAGGTCAAACTCGCTGTCCACAGGGAGGAGAATTAATTTTGTCTGTTCCATGGGCATAGTAATTTCCATAGTGTCTTCCGACAAGATGTTATGTATCATGCTGTTATATACTTTCACCTTTTCGTCAGAATGTGCACTATTCAACCGTCCAAGAGAACGCAATTCGACTTTATTTCCCTCTGTAATAAATTTTGAAAGCATAACATTGTACCTATCCTCTCTAATTTATCTTTTTCCCCTCACAATATGCGAAAAAAACGCTGCCATCCCTCTCTTTGGCTGACGCTCGGTCTCCACCTTATTTAAAAGCCTTCCGGCAATTCGTTCATATGCGGCCGCTGCCCTGGAGCCGGGATATTGCATGGACACAGGAACCTGCTGCATCACTGACCTGGACAACTGCGAATCCTCTGGCACATATCCCAGATAAGACATAGGAATCTTCAAATAGCGTTCCACAACCGCATTTAATTTACTGAAAAGAATCTGCCCTTCTGCTGCTTTCTCTACTCTGTTTGCAACCAGTTTCACTTTTGTAGCATTCTGATCAAACCTGGGATGCCTATACAATGCCTTCAGCAAGGAATAAGAATCCGTAATGGAAGTGGGTTCAGGTGTGGTTACCATAATGATTTCGCCGCTTGCAACCAAAAATTCCAACACTGCGTCCGCAATACCCGCCCCCGTATCTACAATCACAATATCAGCCATCGCATCAAGTTGAACAAGATTCTGAATAATACAATTTAAATAGTCCCGACTTAGATTAGACATTCCGGCAATGCCGCTTCCGCCTGATATAAAACCCACTTTCATAGGTCCCCATGTGATAATATCCGTAATACTCTTGCCCTGATAAATCAAATCATACAAATTATGTTTCGGTACTGCGCCGAACATGATTTCTATATTTGCCAGGCCGAAATCCGCATCCAAAATAATAACACGTTTCCCCATTTTTCTGAACTGAATTGCCAAATTAATGGAAGTATTGGATTTGCCTACGCCTCCCTTGCCGCTGGTGACCGTAATCACACGCGCCAGTGGCTTCGGCTGTTGTTGACCTGCCTTCAGGATTCGTAACTGTTCTGCCTGATCCACGCTCTACCTCCTTTATTCTCGGTTTCGCATCCGCTCATACATTCATTTCCGGAATTCCCTTTGCACCATTACAAAGTTTTTGTACTCAAAATTTGTTTTACCACCTTTTGAGGATTAAACTGTTCAATATCATTTGGTACATTCTGTCCATAAGTAACAAAAGCAATGGGAGTATCCGTATATAATTTCAAATTCAGCAGATTTCCCCATGTTGCGGTTTCATCCAGTTTCGTGAAAATCAACTGATAATCCGCAATTCCCTTATAACTAGATACAATTCTCATCAAGTCCCGATATTTTGTAGTTGCAGAAAGTACTAAAAATGTCTGACATTCCCCCGCTTCCTGCACAGTTTGATATAGCTTTCTCATATTTTCAAGCTGTTCTTCATTTTGATGGGAATGACCCGCAGTATCCATAAAAATATAATCAAATCCCTGAAACTCCCTAATTGCCTCCTGTGCCTCCTCCGCCGTATAAATGACGCGAAAAGGAACTTCCAGAATATTAGCATAGGTACGAAGCTGTTCCACCGCAGCAATCCGATAGGTATCCGCCGTCAAAAGCGCCACCTGTTTTTTCTCTCCCACCGTAAAACCACTGGCAATCTTAGCAATTGTGGTAGTTTTTCCCACTCCGGTAGGCCCCATAAAAAGCACTATTCTGGGTATGTTTTCCGCTGGTGTAATGCCTTCAGCCCTTCCGAATTTTAAAATCATCTTCTGATATACATCCGAGAGAATATAATCTATGGGCAAATCAGGTTTGCTTGCCCTGTCAAAATCATCTACAATCTGATTCGCATATTTCTCATCCACTTCACTCTCAAGCATGGTATTGTACAAAAGCTTAATAAATCGCTCCTGTTCGGAAGTCTCTTCCCTTTCTTCCGGTATTTCTTCCACGGTAGATTTTCCTTCTGTTTCCTGCACTTCCGCTCCCTGCATCTCTCTAATCTCCGCCTCACTCTGCTGAAAACGGTTCATCAATAATTGTTGAAGACTATCAAGCTTTTTCTCAATATTTTGGGAGCTTTCATTCATCACATCTACCGCAGTCTGTGCAGTTATAATATTTTCCCCTGTTCCTGTTCGCGCTGCTGTCCGCACAATGGATTTCTGCACCTTTTGCTGAACTTCACTTTCCTCTTCCAGTGCCGCCGTAACTTCCATTTGCCTTGCCCCAAACAGCCCTGCAAGTCCCTTTCGCTTCACAGATTTTACATTCATGATGACAACGCCGCTGCCCAGCTCCTTTTTCGCAGCCTCCACCGCATCCTCTTCCGTTTTTCCTGTAAACTTCTTTATAATCATTTTATGCTGTCACCATCCCTACTGATTGCAACTCTACATTCGCTTCCACTTCATTATAAGAAACAACCACAAGCTCTTTATAATAATCTTCTGTCAAACGCTTAAAATACATACGCACAATGGGGGAAGTTATAATAATGGGACTTTTCCCAAGGTTCTCCAATTTCTGAACCTCCTTTCCAACAGAGTCAATAATTGCTCTTGACCTGTTGGGGTCCAAATTAAGGAATGCTCCATTTTCAGTCTGTTTCACACTCCCCATAATCTCCTGCTCCACCTTAGGGTCCAAAGTCACTACATTTGTAGTCTCATGTGACGGAAAATACTTTGTGGAAATTGCACGTTTCAGACTCTGCCTTACATACTCCGTCAAAATATCTGTATCTCTCGTGGAAGGCGCATAATCCGCCAGCGTTTCCATAATCGACAACAGATCTCGAATAGAAATACCTTCCTTGAGCAGATTCTGCAGCACCTTCTGTACCTCGCCCAATCCCAACAGTTTTGGAACCAGTTCTTCCACCAGAGACGGATTGGTTTCCTTCATATTGTTCACCAGGCTCTGAACATCCTGTCTGGTCAGAAGTTCAGCAATATACATTCTGATTACTTCGGTCAAATGGGTCGCAATAATGGAGGGCGGGTCTACTACAGTATAACCAAAACTTTCCGCACGCTCCCTCTGCCCTTCCGTAATCCAAATGGCCGGCAAGTGGAATGAAGGCTCAAATGTAGGAATACCTGCAATCTCCTCTTCCACATAACCAGGATTCATTGCCATATAATGGTCAAAAAGAATCTCTCCTTCACTGACCTGAATTCCCTTAATCTTAATAATATACTGATTGGGATTCAACTGAATATTATCACGCAGTCGAATAATTGGAACCACCGTACCAAGTTCCAAAGCAATCTGCCTTCTAATCATAACCACACGATCAAGCAAGTCACCACCCTGATTCACATCCGCCAGAGGGATAATTCCATAGCCGAATTCCAATTCAATCGGGTCTACCTGAAGAAGACTATTGACATTCTCCGGCGCACGCATTTCTTCGGCCGCCGCTTCTTCGCTGTCTAACTCACTCTCGATGGCCGCTGTTTCCAGACTGCTTGCCATCATTCTTCCGCCTATTACAAACGCAAGACCCAAACCCAGGAACAGAACCGTGTTCAAATCAGTAACAATCCCCAAAAAAGACAGCGTTCCGCCCACCATATACATTACCTTTGGTATTCCAAAGAGCTGTTTGATAATCGCAGGGCCAAACTCCGCCTCTTTTGTTCCTTTTGTGACAAGAACACCGGTTGACAATGAAATAAGCAGGGAGGGGATCTGGCTTACCAGACCATCACCAATGGTAAGAATACCAAAATTATTCAAAGCTCCCATAATCTCCATATTGTTGCGCAGCATTCCCATGGCAACACCACCCACCATGTTAATGACTGTCAGCAGCAAACCGGCAACCGCGTCACCCTTTACATATTTCACAGCACCGTCCATGGAGCCGAAAAAACTGGATTCCTGTTGAATCTTATCACGCCTTAACTTTGCCTCTTTATCATCAATCGCACCGGTATTCAAATCGGCGTCTATTGCCATCTGTTTACCAGGCATCGCATCCAGAGTAAATCTGGCTGTAACCTCAGCCACACGTTCAGAACCTTTATTGATAACCACAAACTGAATCATAATCAGAATGAGGAAAACAATCGTACCCACAATCATATCGCCGCCGCCGACGAACTGACCGAACACCTGCACCACGTTACCGGACGTCCCTGTGGTCAAAATAAGTCTTGTGGAAGATACATTCATGGCAATTCTAAAAATTGTCGTAAACAACAGAATTGTGGGATAGTAGGACAAATCCAATACTTCCTTTGTAAACATACAGGCAAATAATATTGTAAAAGCCACTGCAATATTAAATGCCATGAATACATCCAGAATCAACGCAGGAAGAGGCACAATCAACATGATAAATGCCACCAACACATAAATGGCCACTATCGCGTCCGTTTTCGCCAATCTAGGATTCATATGCCGTGCTCCTCCTTCCAAATATAACTCATAAAATACACACCCTTTTTATATTTATCTTAAAGCATATCTTTTGAAACACATTCCCTTTCAGAAGCGCCCCTCACACTTTCCCCTGCAAATGATATACAAACGCAAGAACTTCCGCCACCGCCTGATATAATTCCGGCGGTACCGCCTGCCCTACATCCACATTCGCATAAAGCATACGCGCCAACGGTTTGTTCTCCACGATTTCAATCTTATTTTCCTTTGCAATTTCCTTAATTCGAGCCGCCAGATAATCTTCACCCTTTGCAATCACAATAGGAGCATCCGCCACTTCCGGATCATACTTGATTGCCACAGCATAGTGAGTGGGGTTTGTAATGACCACATCCGCCTGGGGTAAAGCCTGCATCATACGTCTTCTGGACACTTCCATCATTTTCTGACGAATTTTGCCCTTTACTGCCGGATCCCCTTCCTGCTGCTTAAATTCTTCCTTAATCTCTTGCTTGCTCATCTTCATGTCGTTTTTAAACTTAAACTTCTGATAAGCAAAATCAGCAAAGGCAACCAGCATATATAGCAGTGATATTCTGATTCCCAAATCCGTTACAACCTGTGCTATCAACTGTAATGCCTGCATTAAAGTCAAACCGTACAGATTAAACACTATGGGCCATTTATCTTCCAGATAAGTATAACAAATATAAACGATTAACGCAATCTTAACAATTGATTTTAATAACTCCACCAGAGATTGGGGAGACAAAAACTTCTTAAATCCCTTTAAGGGATTTAATTTGCTGAATTTAGGATGCAACGGCTTTGTAGTAGGTTTCCATTTTACCTGTACAATATCACAGACAAAAGCAACCACCGCACCAATCAGCAAAATAGGCGCTATCACAATAAAGACTTCTAACAAAAGATAGCGATATACAATGGAGATCTCCCTTTGAGGCATGGTCCCACTCCAAAAAGTGGCAACCGCCGGAATCCTATTGTAGACATTACCAAATACTCCCAGCAACTGTACTCCCATATTTCCCACCCAAAATTTCAGGACAAGAAATAGCGCCAATAACCCCATTCCATTCGCAATCTCTTTACTCTTGGCTACCTGCCCTTCTTTCCGGGCATCATCCAGCTTTTTTTGGGTAGCGGGTTCTGTCCTCTCGCCCCCCATACCTTCCTTAGCAAAAAATTGCAGATTATAATGAATCATTGCATTGTACCCACAATAGAAATAATCATTCTCTTCATTTCCTGGAAAATAAAATCAGCCGCTCCCGGCAACATTCCCACGGTAAAGAAAATAATCGACAACCCAACCAAAACCTTTAATTGAATACCCACCGCAAACATATTCACCTGAGGTGAAACCTTTGCCAATATTCCCAAAATTGCATTCAACAATAATATCACACAGAAAATAGGCAAAATAATACGAAAACCAATAATGACATAATCTCCCAAAAACTCAATCACCGAGGCAAGCAGCGCTTCCCCTCTGAATATTGCCCCGTTGACAGGTATTAAAATAAAAGTATCAGCCAACGCCGCAAATAAATACCGATACATCCCTGTGGCAATCATGAGCAACATCACAACATACTGATACAACACTCCGGTAATACTTGTAGTCTGCTTTGTATTGGGATCCAACAATGTAACCATGGATAAACCCACTTCCATATCCGCAATAGATCCTGCAAAATTCACAATGGACATACAAATATTAGATGCAAACCCAATTAATAATCCTGTTACCGCTTCCTTTAACACCATCAGAAGATATGCAAAAGTAGTAGAATACACAACTTGTTCTGCTGGCGTAAGCGCCTGATACAAAAGCATGGAAGTAAAAAAGCTAATCCCTATCCGGACAATTGCCGGCGTATCCTGCATACTAAAAAAGGGCGCTATAAAAACAAAACAGGAGATCCGCATAAAAATCAAAAGAAAATATTCCAAATCATATATGGAAAACGCATATTCTATCATATCGGACTGCTCCGCTACCTATGCACATATTGGCTAAAACTTCCCCACAGCATGGTCATATACTCTACCATAGAATTCATCATCCAGTTTCCAAAGACCACCAACGCGATGAATACACATATAATCTTAGGCACAAATGTCAAAGTCTGTTCCTGAATAGAGGTGACCGTCTGAAAGATACTGACCGCCAGTCCGACGCATAATGATACAAGCAATATGGGCGCCGATACCTTTATAATTAAGAACAACGCCTGTCTTGTAATATCTGTTACCGCTTCAACTGTCATCTTATACCTCCTGCCCGTTCTAAGCGGACATATCATCAAAAACTAACTGAACTTGAGCAACCCGCTAAGTGTAAAATGTTGCCACTAAATTCCCTATCACCAGGCTCCAACCATCTGCCAGCACAAATAGTAATATCTTAAAGGGCATAGAAATTGTAGTGGGCGGCAGCATCATCATACCCATACCCATCAAAGTAGAAGCCACCACCATATCAATCACAATAAACGGGATATAAATCATAAACCCTATCCAAAAAGCCATCCGCAGCTCGCTGAGCATAAAACTGGGAAGCAGTACGGAAATAGGAATGTCTTCCAAACTTTGCCCATCCCAGGTCTGCCCTGCTATATCCATAAAAAGCTGCACATCCTTCACCTGTGTCTGCGGATACATAAATTCTCTCAAAGAGCCAACTCCTCTTTCAAGTGCCTCCGTCTGGTCAATCTCTCCAGCCTGAAAGGGCTGAATCGCTTGTTCATTAATCTGTGTTATCGTAGGTTCCATAATGAAAAAGGTCAATATAAGAGCCAATCCGATAAGGATCTGATTTGGAGGCGCCGTCTGCGTATTCAGTGCCGCACGGGTAAAATGCAGCACAATGATAATGCGCGTAAAAGAAGTCATCATAATAATGATGATCGGAGCAATGGAAAGTAAGGTCAAAGTCAAAAACACCTGCAATGACCCCGTTAATTCTCCATTTCCCTCTCCATCCAGTGAAATAATCACGGAATTTCCTAAATCTTCTATCCCACTGGCAGCCGAAGCTGTGATAGAAGTTTGAATACACAATATGCCCACCGTGACCAGTAGGCATATTGCGGTTACTATTCGCTTGAACTTGAGCTTATTTTTCATCATGTGATTGATTTTCCTTTGGTTCCTCCTGATTTACTTCCCCTTTGCCAAAAGCAGAAGCCTTGTCAAGAAACTCTTTAAAGCTAAAATTCTGCACAGGTTTTTCCTCCTTCAACTGCTCTTCCGGAATTTCGCCCAGCATGGTAATCGTGTCTTTACAGACAGCGATTGCCACATATTTCCCGCCAATTTTTATAATCTGGATATATTTATTATTTGCAATACGAGTAGTTTCTATCACCTGCACATTTTCATTTATGCTTTGCTGCTTCTGATAATTTGCAATCCACTTTGTTGTCAATGCCGTGATTCCCAACACAATCACAAATATCAACAGCACCGTGATAAACTGGGCATAGCTGCCTGCGCCTCCGGTCAACAATAACATTAACCAACAACCTTTTTCACGGCTTCCAGAACACGCTCCGCCTGAAAGGGCTTTACTATAAAGTCTTTTGCCCCTGCCTGAATGGACTCAATTACCATCGCCTGCTGTCCCATAGCAGAACACATAATAATCTTAGCGGCCGCATCAACCTTCTTGATTTCCTTCAATGCCTGAATTCCATCCATCTCCGGCATGGTAATATCCATCAATACAAGATCCGGCGTAACCTCTTTGTACTTCTCTACCGCCTTCAGGCCATTCTCCGCTTCACCTGCGACATTGTAACCGTTCTTGGTCAGAATGTCCTTGATCATCATTCTCATGAATGCCGCATCATCACATACCAAAATATTCTTTGCCATTGTAACTTCCTCCTACTTGATAATGTCTGTTACTCTTACACTAAAGCTCTCTTCGATTACTACCACTTCTCCCTTGGCAACAAATTTGCCGTTTACCAGGACATCTATTGGTTCACCGGCTATTCTGTCAAGTTCAATAATCGTGCCGGGTGCAAAGTTAAGAATCTCGGAAATTGACTTGGAAGTACGGCCAAGTTCCACAGTAACTTCCAGTGGGACATCTTTGATAATACCGATATTTTCCTGCCCCAGAATACCTCCTCCATTGCCTGTAAAGCTTTGGAATTGTGCTGGCTGGGCATTCACATTCTGCATCATTGCTCCGGTACCCATACCCATATTCCCCTGCATCATCTGCGGGTTCATCATTCCCATTTGCGGATTCATCATTCCCATCTGCGGATTCATCATTCCCATTTGAGAGTTCATCATACCCATCTGCGGATTCATCATTCCCATCATTTGTGAATCCATAGTGCCCGGCATCTGCATACCCATCTGCGGATTCATCATTCCCATCTGCGCATCCATAGAACCCGGCGTCTGCATTCCCATTTGGGGATTTGCTCCCATTGTATCCATTCCACCAGACATGTTTCCGGCTGCCGGCACCGTTTCAGCAGCACCAGAAGCTTCATTCTGGGCCGGCTGTGCATCGGAACTCTGCCCTGCTGCCCCTGACTGTGAATTCATAAATGTATTCACCACCTTACGAGCAAATTCCACAGGATACAACTGCATAATAGAACTATCTACCAAATCATCAATCTGCATACGGAATGATATTTTAACAAATAAGCCTCCCAGGAATGGAGAAATCTCACCCCCTTCTTCTATCTTTGTCAAATCTAAAAGTGTGGCTTCCGGCGGACTGATATCAATTTTGGTCTGCAGCATAGTAGAAAGAGAAGTTGCGGATGCTCCCATCATCTGGTTCATCGCCTCAGAAATTGCACTCAAATGCAATTCTCCCAAATCTCCATCCGTATTAGTACCGTCACCGCCCATCATAAGGTCGGTAATCACTTTCACATCATGCTCTTTCAGAATTAATATATTTGTGCCGTCCAACCCCACTGTATATTTAATCTGAATAAAAACACAGGGTCTTTCGTATTGTGTCAATAAATTATCCCATGTGGCAAGCTCTACTACCGGTGTGGTAATATTAACTCTTCTGTTCACAAGGGAATATAGCGTGGTTGCCGAAGAACCCATGCTGATATTAGCCACTTCACCGATAGCATCCTTTTCCACATCTGTTAGGACATCATCATAATTTACAATCTGAGAACTATCTTTTGGCTCATTAGGGTCCGGCGTGCCGGCGTCCTGTCCGTTGTCATCAGACACATCCATACCGTTGAGTAGTGCGTTTATCTCATCCTGAGATAACATTCCTGCATCCATTATTTACTCCTCCTCTCTGATAACCGATGTAATCCTGACAGCATAAGAATCCTTTTCCGTGCCGGGTAATGCGGTAAATTTTTTAATATTTCCAACATAAACATTCATGTCTTCATCCACTCCGGTATTCAGGCGGATATAATCACCCACCTGCAAATTCATAAAATCATTTACGGTGATGGTACTCTTGCCGAGTACGGCCCGCACAGGTATATTCACCTTACGTATCATAGATTCCACATAGGCTTCATAATTTTCATCATGATTCTCCTGCATAGTAGAATACCAGAACTTCGTATTCAGCTTATCCATCACATCTTCCAATGTAAAAAATGGAAGACAAATATTCATCAACCCCTCAACATCCCCTATTTTAATATTCAAAGTCACAATTGCGACCATATCCCCCGGGGCAATTACCTGCGCAAACTGTGGATTTGTCTCCAAACGACTTAACACAGGCGAAATATCAATAACATTCTTCCAAGGTTCCCGCAAAAGCTGCGTAAATGTAACCAATATCTTCTGTATAATAGTTTGTTCTATTTCAGAAAATTCCCTGCTTCTGCTCTCTATAGGAATACCATTCCCCCCCAACATACGATCCAACATGGCATATCCCAGATTCGTTGACAAATCTATAATGATTGAACCGTTTAAGGGTGCAAAATCAATAATCCCCAGAATTACGGGACTGGATAAAGCATTGGTAAATTCATTAAAGGTATTGGTTTCCGAACTGGCCACCGCCACCTGTACATTTTTTCTAAGATATACTGGGAGATTTGTGGAAATCAATCTGCTATAATGCTCAAATATGAATTCCAGTGTTCTCAAATGTTCCTTGGAAAACTTTGTAGGGCGTTTGAAATCATAGTTTTTAACCTTTTTTTCATCGCTTTCCGGTACCAGTTCATCGCCTATTTCACCTGACGACATCTGCTCCAGTAATTTATCTATTTCACTCTGGGAAAGGACCTCGCCCACACAAGTTCACCTCCAATCGCACAGCTTTTTGTCTCATTTTCCTCGTCCTTCTCTACTTTTTAACCAAACTTCTTGTTATAGACAGAAATTTGAAAAACAAAGTCTGAACCGAAGAAACCTTGAATTGCCTGAAGCAATTCTTCCTTGATACTGTCAAAATTATCCCTACATTCTTCTTCAGTATGACTGGAGATAACGCCTTCCACCACATCCTGAAGCAAACTGTTTCTGTCGGTAATGTTTGTGCCATAGTTGTTATAATCTTCATGTTTGCTATTCATCTGCAACGCCAGATCAAACCCAAAATAAGCCTGCTTTCCTTCTGTAACGCTTCCATCCGCATTCATTGTCTTCGATCTTGCCAAAGGGATCATAAAACCAACCATATCGTGAACCACGATATCATCCAAAGGTACATCTACCTCCACCGTACCGCCCGGATTATACAATTCCAGATTCAGTACTGTTGCAATGCTGGTAATCAGCTCTGCGGTTTTCTTGTTTGTGCCGATGACACTGATCATCATCACAGCAGACATGGCAATATTTACAACTACCAATACCAACACCAGCACACTTAGTAAATTTTTCTTCATGCTTTAAAAGCCCCCTTCTTCCGTCCTTATCCCTATGACGGATTATATATTCTGATCTCTACCCTTCGATTCCTGCTTCTGCCTTCCTCAGTGGAATTATCGGCAATGGGTACACGTTCTCCCATTCCCGCATGTTTCAAATTCACCGGGTCCAACAAAGTAGTATCTGCCAGGTAATAGAACACAGACAATGCTCTGGCACTGCTCAACTCTTCATTACTGGGGAATCTGGCGCTGTGGATAGGGACGGTATCCGTATGTCCTTCTAT
The DNA here is from genome assembly GCA_022793065.1 of Lachnospiraceae bacterium. Classification (GTDB taxonomy): domain Bacteria; phylum Bacillota; class Clostridia; order Lachnospirales; family Lachnospiraceae; genus Acetatifactor. Next base: position 49,792 of record JAAWCE010000026.1, on the reverse strand, counting down.
CTCCACTGTACCGGAACCATAACGCTCCAGAACAGTTCCCACCTTGTCCAGAATCTTCTTCGATTCCTCTTTCAAATCAGCGCTTCCCGAACTGAAAAGCAATGCACCATTCATGGTAAGCTGTACATATTGCGCAGTGAAACTGATATCAACCTCATCGCCAATCTCAAGCTCTTGGAGCATTTCCTCTACTTCTTCGGAAAGTTCTTCATTCTCCATTAACTTTTGATCTTCTAATATTTTCTCCAATTCTTCCGTACTGCTGGCAGAATTGTCCAAATTGTCACTTTCATCATTACTGTCCGCAACCACGCCCGTACTGTTAATGTATTCGTCAAGCTCATTCAACTGACTGACACCATTACTGACCAGCACACCGTCACCAATTGCCGTAGCACCTGCTTCAAATATACTGAATGTATTATTCATAGCAGCCACAAAAGCATGTAGCTTTTCTTCCTCTATACTCGACATGGCGAACAACATAACGAAGAAGCAAAGCAGCAAGTTCATTAAATCACTGAAGGTAGCCATCCACGCCGGCGAGCCGGGTGCCGGTGCATCTTCCTGCCGTTTTGCCATTATTCTTCACCCCCTGCACCTTCCTCAGTAGATACCTCTCTGTCTTTAGGAGCCAGGAAGGATTTCAACTTTTCCTCAATAACCCTGGGATTCTCACCTGCCTGAATAGATAACAATCCTTCTATCATAACTTCCTTCATCATCATCTCTGCGCCATTATCCGTTTTCAGCTTATTGGACACAGGAATACAAATCAGGTTTGCCAAAACAGAACCATACAATGTAGTGATCAACGCAACGGCCATAGCCGGACCCAATGTGGTAACATCATCCATATGATATAACATATCTACCAGACCTACCAACGTACCAATCATACCCCAGGCCGGACCCATGGAACCCAATGTGTCCCAAAAGCCAATACAACTCTTATGTCTTCCTTCAATGCTGACCAACTCTGTCTCCATAATCGCCCTTACAAGCTCAGGATCCGTACCATCCACAATCAAGAGGATTCCCTTTTTCAAAAACGGCTCATCCATATCTGCAGCCGCTTCCTCCAAAGAAAGAAGACCTTCCTTACGGGCAACATTGGATAAGTCTATAATCTTACGAATCATTTCCGTGGTATTCAATGCCGGTGCCTTAAAAATTAATGTAAAACTCTTAAGTCCAGCTATGTAATCTGGCAGGCTGACCGATGTAAGAGTAGCACTGAAGGCACCGCCAAAAGTAATGATGGCAGACGGCACGTTCCAATATTCATCTATCAGTTTATCAAGGCCGGCACCTGTGATAATACCGACTAAAATCATTACAACGCCCAGTATAAGACCCGCTAACGATGCTATGTCCATTGTATATCACCTTACATTCTGCATTTATTTAAATCAATCAGCAAAAATATCCTTTCTATATGATTTTACAAGATTTTTTATCTCTTGTCTACTTTCTTTTACAATTATTTTTTTCCCCGTTGTCAAAGTGATCACCGTATCCGGCGTCTCTTCCACAATTTCAACCAAATGCGGGTTCACTAAAATTTTCACTCCGTTAATTTTCGTCACTTCTATCATATTCTAATCCCTCTCCATTGTATTACAACCCCTTCCCTTTCATAAGAAACTCCCCTGTACAAATTTGTTTCACAACCTCTTAATGGGCCTCTGCTGCTCTGCCCAGTTCCCTTTCGTACTTCCTGCAAAAAAAAATCATACATGGGGACAGCACCCTGCCCCCATAGTATAACACACTTGAAACTATAATGCGAGTGAAATTATCTCTTTAAGTTAGTTAATTCTTCCAAAAGCGTATCGGAGACTGTAATAATACGACTGTTCGCCTGGAAACCACGCTGTGTAGTAATCATTTCGGTAAATTCCGAAGACAAATCCACATTACTCATTTCCAACTGTCCAGTGGACATATAATCGCCATTGGCCGTGATATCAACGCCGATACCATCGAACTCTCCTGAGTTCAATGTTGCGGAATAAAGGTTATCCGCCTGTTTCTCCAAACCGGACGCATTTGCAAATCTGGCTGTAGCAATCTGTCCCAACAGCTTTGTCATACCATTATCATAGCTGGCATAAATCATACCGTTCTGCTGAATAGATACGCCAATCATATCTCCCAGGCGTCGTCCTGCCCCCTGTCCCAGCCTGTCGTCATCATTGCTGCCGTTGGTAGCTCCGATTGTGGAAGTTCCCTTATTATCCCACATACCAATCTCTGACAGATTAATCGTAATATCGGAGAAATTACCTTCTCCCAAACCTGCACTGTTCAGATTTAATGTAATGGTATTGTTGTTGGGATTTTCCGCATTGACGCCGTTAAACTTTCCGTTTTTAGCGTCAAAATAAACTGTATAACCGTCAAAGTAACGTCCTGAAGTCTCAATCTCAGGTTTTTCTCCGGCTGCCAAATTCGTAAATGTAGGAAGTGCGTCCGCATCATACGCCGTCCCGTTTACCGTTTGCTGAATGGGTGCGCCGGTTACGCCGCCTAAAGCCAACAACATCTGCTTAATGGAGAAATCTGCCGTCACCGCCGGATCATTTCCCGTGGCCGGAACTACTTCCTTAGAAACCGCAACTCCCAAAAACTGCTCCACATCTTTATAACCATATGCGGCAGCAATATTTTTTAACTGCTCGTCAACACTGAGTCCTGTGCTGCCTGCTCCGGTATCCACATAATCTCCGTCCCTGAAAGCGCCTGTCTGGACATCAATGATCTCGCTTAATCTTGCAACCGTCTGACCGTTCAACTGAAGCTCGTTGCCCGTGGTCCAGGTATAAGCGTTATTATCAAACGTCATCTTACCTGCACTGGGCTGAAATCTATTGCCGCCCAGCACTCCGTCCGCTAAGGGCACCTCCACGCCTTCTTCGTCAATAATCTTATCCAGCTCCAGACTATATACATTTCTGTCATCTGACTGTCTGAACACAAATTTTGCCGTATAAGCATATCCCAATTGATCGTAGAATCCAAAATTCACCACTCTTCCGCTTTCACTGGTAACATCTGTGTCATTCTTGTCAATTACGCCTGACATATAACCTTCCGAAGTAGCCTCAGGCGGATAAGTCATATTGGCCGCACTCATAATTCTCAATGCCGATACCGTATCTTTTTTAATAGTGCCTGTGGCTTCATCTACCTGCCATCCCATAACATTATAGCCAAGACTGGTCATCGCCAGGTTTCCTGCACCATCTACATAAAAAGATCCGTCCCTGGTAAAGTAATTCTGACTTCCGTCGCTGACAACGAAGAAATTCTCTCCTGTAATCATAACATCAAAAGGATTTCCGGTAGACTGACTGGAACCCTGTCCCGCAATATTGACATTGATTGCACCGGATTTTACACCCAGACCAATCTGTCTGGCATTGACACCGCCCGTACCGGTAGCTGCATTGGCACCGCTGGCTCTCTGCGTTGTCTGGCTCATCAATGCGCTGAAAGTGATGGAGCTTGCCTTATACGCTGTGGTATTCACATTGGCTATATTGTTACCAATTACGTCCATCTTGGTCTGATGTGTCTTAAGTCCTGACACACCAGAAAAAAGTGATCTCATCATAGTATTTGTTCCTCCTATTCCAGTTACACATCCGTATTCCAAATATCCTGCAACGAATGTTTTGTTCCAATCCTGCAATCTGCCCTTTAGCCTCCATAGCTGCTTTAGACCATATTGCATTTGCTCCCGGAACAGTTATCGGCTATTCTGCCAAATTATCTCTCTCTGTCATTCGAGAGATCATGACCTCCCAAAGGTCCGGTCATATTATAACCGCTCCGTTAATATTTGTAAATATGTTCTCGTCCGTCTCCGTACTGTCCATTGCCGTGACGACCGTATGATTAGGTATATTCACGATAAACGCCAGCTCATCTACTATGACCAGCGAATCCCGGATACCCTTCTGGCCCGCCTTTTTTGTCCCCGTTTCCAACCGCTCCAACTGATTGTCGCTTAACTCAATATTGCGGTCTGCCAGCCTGCACATGGCATGCTTGGAGAATTTAAGGCCTCCCGTTCCTTGCAGCTCCTTCTGCTTCAGCAATTCCTGAAAGGAAAGACCATCCGTAGTCTCTAGGGGTTCCCGAACCTGCGTTTTCCGCGCCTTGCCCATATACTGGTCTGACAACTGCGCAATGGAAACATATCCATTGTTCTGAATGTTCATCCCTGCAAGCTCCTTCTTATTCCTCTATTGAATTTGTTTCATCGTTAAATCATTACCTGCCAAATTCTTTGAACTGCCTTCATTCCTTAAAGCGCATCTTCTTTTAAGTCCAAATACACACTACTCTGTCCGCTTTACGGTCAGCCAATCCAAATACAAAAGCATCCTGCTTTTATACTTCTCCTGCCGCTCCGCTTCCTTCTTCGCCAGATCCGCCTTCTTCTCCCTTATTGTCCTCACCCTCGGAAGGTTCGTCGCCCTTGCCTTCTTCTGCAGCATTGCGAACTTCTTTCAGCCGCGCAACATATTCATTATACCTCTTAACCACATCCGTTGCAAGGAAACTCTTTTCATAATCGTTCATTTCTTCATAAGTCTTCTGAAGTCCGTCAATTACCTCTGCATGGGACAAATCTATCGCTGTCACCTTAGGAAGCTTATTGAGTGTCTCCACAAACTCTTTTGCCTTATCATAAGCAGCCTTGTACTCAGCGTCAACGACGGTATCCAGATCCTCAAGGGCATAAAGTTCTTCATTAATAGCCAAATACGCTTTTGTACCCTCCAATACCACGTAATCCACTTTACCATAAATATACTTAGGATCTCCGTCCGATGTAGTAGTCCTAACATAGACCTCCTTACCTACCAGTGCGGACGCTCTTGCAAATTCACTGCTCGACGCCATATTCTGCATTTGTTCCACCTGTGAGAATTGTGCATACTGTGCCACAAACTCTGTGTTTGACGTAGGCTCCAAAGGGTCTTGATACTGCATCTGCGCCACTAACAACTGCAGGAAAGCATCTTTATCCATACCGTTTTTAGCACTGTTGGCTTTTTTTAACGAATTTTGAGATTCCGATTCCACAACCTGCCCATCTTTTATGGGTGCCATTAAACTCATATCCATTCTCCTTTCTTTCAAATTTATATGATTCACAGCACAAACACTTAGATTTCAATGTATTATGCCGTATAATCCACTGTGCTGCCGCTGGCTGCCATTATATCCGCCGCCAATGCGTCTTCCTCTTCCACCGTATCCATGGTAAGAGAATCATTCAGATTAATTCTTCTGGTTCTGTTCTTCTTTTCAGGCTCCTGCTGATTCCTGCCTCTGCCCTGCTCAAGGTTCTGCTCAAATTCATGTGTCTGCACTGTGACTTCAATAGCTTCCACCTTTACACCTTGCGCCTCAAAACTATCCTGAAGCTGTACAATCTGGCTTTCCAACGCCGCCTTTACACTTTCGTTCTGTGTGATGAAATGCGCCGTAAGCACACCTGCATTAGAATCAATCTGCACCCGAAGTGTCCCCAGACTGGCCGGATGAAGCTGCAATTCCATACTTGTAGCGTCAACCTGAAGCTGTACCTTCATATAATCCATAATCTGATTCATAATATTTCGGGTATCCGCTGACCATCCGCTATTCTGCAAAATACTCTCTGCCTGCATGGCCTGGGACCTGAACTCTCCTGTGTTCAAATTCTGGTCAAAGACCTGATGATACTGCTCCCCGTCAAACTTTTCGGATGCATGCCTTCCTTCCTCTCTAGTCTGACCGGACTGTTCCTGAGTATCTTTGTCCCCAATACCCTGACTTTCCTTTGCCACATCCACCATTACCTCTGTGGCCGCCTCTTTGCTTACCGTCGTCTGCTCCGTTTCTTTTCCTTCAAACGGCGTCACAGTCTCCGGCGCCTCTTCCGTCAATTCTTCACCCACGGAAATCTTTTGCACCAACGCTTCCACCTGTTCCGAATCCATTCCTAAAGCATCAGCACATTCCTCCTTAATGCCCTGGAACTGTTCCATAATAGAACGATACTTTCCGTAAAGATCCTCATCCATAAGCAACGCATAGGAATCTTCCGCTCCACCCAGTTTTAACAACAAACCGCTCAAAGCATCCACATCCAGCAAATCCATCTGTCCCATTCCAAGTTCATCCATGGTTGCCTGCAATTCTTCCAAAGAGATTCCAAAAGCATCTGCAATTTGCTGCATCAGATTCAATGCGGCCGTGCCTAACACTTCCATGGCCTGTTGTAAATCTTCAGGCGACAAAACCTCAGCCTCGTCACTGGAGACATCCTCTGAAGGCGCCAATTCCTCTTTAGACTCTGTGACTTCTCCAGTATCCTTCGACTGTTCGGAAGATGCTGTGACTTCTTTCCTGTCACCCTGTACTGACTCTTCCTTCGGACTCACAGTTTCGCCCGTCTCAGTCCCATCGGATGTCTTCACCGTGGTATTTTCCGCAGCTTTACTCTCCTGTGCAGAACTATTCGGCACATAACTTCCCATAGTATTGCTGTTCATCTGATTGCTCCAGACTCGCTGAAATTCTCCAGTGCTTCCGGCGTTTTTCCCGTTTTGCACCATACTCGGAGCTGCCATAAACGAACTCACATCTTTTACAGCCGTACTTGTCATTTCCGTCCTCCTTTCCTGTTATTTTGTACAGGGATAAAAATCCCCATATATATATCGGATGCAAATGCAACTTTCTTAAGATTCAGGATCCATCATTTTTGTAAGTCTTGCCGCATTTTCCACGTCCATGTTCGCCAAAATCTTTCCTCTGGAATCTGCATCCATATATTTCAGAATTTTTGCCACCAATGCAAAATTATCCGTCATAGAATCAAATATCTTTGCCGCCTCTTTGGGTTTCATTGCGCTATAGGCCAAAACATAGGCTTCTATCTCCTTGCTGGCCTCATTTTGAATCAATACCTGCCTATATATATATTCTGCCGTAGTAGGATCCATAGCAGAAAAATATTGTTCAAATTCTTCCGGCCCAAGTTCATCCACCACACGCTCAAAGAAAGTAGTCTTGATATGTTGAAACTCATTTTGCAGCTTCTCAAATTCCTGTAATCTCACCACTTCCGCCTTTAGTTTCTCTATATCCAAATCTTTTGTATTAGAAGCCGTCTGGACTCGCTCCAATTCCAACTCTAACTGCCTGATATAAGCAACCGCTTCCTCTAAACTGGAATATCCGCCATAACTATCCGGTTCCACTGTCTCCGTAATTCCTGTTCCCGGCAAAATCTTATTGAGAATCGGCACATCTTTCAGAATAGGAGTCAGAACACCGCTGCCAAAGCCGCCAATATCCAGTTTTATCACCACGCAAATCACGGCCAGCCAAAGAACCACAATCAAAAGTGTCGCCGCCAAAGTCACAATTCCGTTTCCGCTGTCTTCGCCCAAAGCCTCTTCCTGCTTTGCGATTTCGGCCGCTCTGCGTTTGGCCTCTTTGCGCTGTGCTTTTTGCTCCTTCTTTAGCTGCTTTTTCTCTTCTTTTAATTTGCTTTTCTCCTGTTCTGCCGTTGCGGCATCAAATGTCATTTCCTTCGCCATAATCCTCTCCTAAACCGGCACTTCGCTCCTGCGCTCTTCACTTCTGCGCTGTCCGTATGTATAGCTGGTCAATTGATCTATTTCCTTGCTTTCCTGCCTTTTTTCCTCCATGAGAAATACCTGAAACGCCTTTTCCTTCAATGTCTCATGGGTCTTCCGCTCCATCATCACCGCGGTCAGACGTTCTCTGGCATCTTCCAATGCCCTTTCCGCAATTTCCACTCGTTTCTGCTGCTGTATGATATAATTTTCCATACAGACGATTGCAACTCTGTTTTCTTCTATTTCCCTAATATGCAGCGTACCGGCTAAAAGTTCCTGGGCCTTTTTCTCATACCCATCTTTGCGGTCAAACAGCATTTGCAACTGTTCTTCTTCCGCATCCAAAGCAGCCCTCGCCGCGGAAAACTCCTGCTTTGCCAATGTCTCCATTTTCATTTTGATATTCAGAATACTCTGCATGGAATAACGGAATCTCGCCATTTTCTGTCACCTCCTCAGGAAACAAAAAGTCTTTCCAGCATAACCACGCTGTCCTCAAAACTGAATTTTTCGTCAACATTTTGACATAGATATTGATTGACAGCATCAATTTTAGAAATGGCATAATCAATAGACGGATTACTGCCGCTTTTGTAAGCTCCGATATTAATCAAATCCTCCGCCTCATTATAGGTTGCAAGCACGGTTTTCAATTTGCCCGCCGCCTGCTTATGCTCTTTATCCGCAATCTGGCTCATACACCTGGATATACTCTGCAGAATATCAATAGCCGGATAATGATTTTTATGCCCCAGCTTCCTATCCAACATAATATGACCGTCAAGAATACTTCGTGCGGTATCCGTAATAGGTTCATTAAAGTCATCCCCATCCACCAAAACAGTGTACAATCCGGTAATAGACCCTCTTGCGGCACACCCCGCCCTCTCCAAAAGCTTCGGCATTTCCGAATACACGCTTGGCGGATATCCTCTGGTCACAGGCGGTTCCCCGCTTGCAAGTCCGATTTCCCTCTGAGCCATTGAAAAACGTGTCAGAGAGTCCATCATCAGAAGAACATCCTTCCCCTGGTCTCTAAAATATTCCGCAATGGCAGTGGCAGTCTTTGCCGCCTTATTTCGCTCCAAAGCCGGTCTGTCGGAGGTAGCAACCACAACCACTGAGCGTTTCATGCCTTCGGTCCCCAAATCACGCTCAATGAATTCCCGCACTTCTCTCCCCCGCTCGCCGATCAATGCAATTACATTAATATCTGCTTTGGTGTTCCTGGCAAACATTCCCATCAAAGTCGATTTACCCACGCCGGAACCTGCAAAAATACCGATTCTCTGTCCCTTGCCAACCGTAATCAACCCATCTACCGCCTTGACTCCCAAAGGAAGCACGGTATCTATAATCTTTCGACTCATAGGGTCCGGCGGGGCTGCCTCAACCAGATATGGAACCCCGTCAAATCGTGTGCCATCCACTGGATTTCCCATACCGTCCAATGTCTTGCCCAACAAGGAATCACTTACCAATACTTGCAGCGGCTCGCCTGTATTTTCCACAATACACCCCAATCCAATGCCGTCAACAGCATCATAGGGCATAAGTAATGTCTTCCTGTCCTTAAAGCCCACCACTTCCGCCTTAATAGGCTGACGCCCTTCTTCTCCCTCCGGCGTAATCTCACAGATATCGCCTAATTTTGCATCCGGGCCGGAAGATTCGATGGTAAGTCCCACCACATTTACGACTTTACCCTTTTTCTTATAGAATGTCTGCTCTGATATTCTATTGTATTTTGTAAAATCTACATTCAGCATCCGCAAAAAATCAATCCTCCCTGCGTATTCTGCCAAAAACTATGTAACGCCCCAACCTGCATTTACTCTCTTGACCATGCAAGCAATTGCAGCTTACGATTCAGCTCCGACATCTGCGTATCCAATCCACAGTCATAAATACCGCTTTCCGTCTCAATCATGCACTGATTCTTCTCTAATGAGCTGTCTTCCATCACATCCACGTTACAATTTGCAGAAACGGCTCCTGCCAACATCTGCTTTTTTTGCATACTGACGTATGGATAATCCTCTTTAGAGACATGAATCATAAAATCATGGCTTCCTTCCAGCTTACGTATGGTAGTGTAAATCAAATGTACCAGAATTTCCCGGTATGAACCCAGATCCACCTGAAAGATATGCTCATATATTCCTGTAATCGTGTCTATAAATCGCGGCTCAAGTACATCAATCTGTTGTTGATATGCTTCTTCCAACTGACAGGCCTTTTCCTGGTATTCCTGCTCTATGGCCTGCAGCTCCGCCCTTGCCTGAGCCGCCCCTTCATCATAACCCTGCTGTCTCGCCTGAGCTAGAATCTGATTCTTTTCAAGCTCTGTTTCCGCTCTGGTTTCATCTCGCATACGAAGCGCGGTGATTCTGGCATCATTTAAAATTGCCTCCGCTTCCTTTCGCGCCTCTTCCAGAAGTGTCTCCGCATCCTCACTTGCTTTGATGACATTTCCTGCCCCTTCTTCCACCGGCATATCCAGAACTTCCGCACCAATCCCACCTACAAAACCGTCCGGGGAAAGCTGTCCGATACGCTTCATGACAAGCGCATTATTATCAATCACTCTCTTCTCATCCTGAGGTGATGTCACAAATGCCTGCTTTACCAGATTCCTAGACAACAATCTCGTCACCTCCGCCTCTGGAGATTACAATCTCACCAGTATCTTCCAGTTTCCTGATCACATTGACAATCTTCTGCTGTGCTTCCTCCACATCTTTCATACGCACAGGTCCCATAAATTCCATGTCTTCCTGAATCATAACCACAAGACGTTTGGACATGTTGTTGAAAATCGCACCTTTTACATCATCATTGGCAACCTTAAGCGCAACTGCCAAATCATTATTATCCACCTCACGCAGCACACGCTGAATTGCCCGGTCGTCCAAAAGCAAGATATCCTCGAATACAAACATTTTCTTTCTGATTTCGTCCGCCAATTCGGGCTCGTCGATTTCCAAAGTCTCCATAATATGACGTTCCGTACCGCGGTCCACCGTATTCAAGATTTCCACAACCGCGTCCACACCACCTATAATGGTGTAATCCTGATTTACAAGACTTGCGAGCTTGGATTCAAGCACCTTCTCCACCTCCTTAATCACATCGGGACTGGTACGATCCATAACCGCAATTCGCCTTGCCACATCCGCCTGACGTTCAGGCGGCAATGCAGAAATGACCAAAGCTGATTGTGATGGTGCCAAATAAGACAGAATCAAAGCTATGGTCTGTGGATGTTCATCCTGAATAAAGTTAATAATCTGTGTGGCATCAGTCTTACGCACAAATTCAAAAGGCTTCACCTGCAAGGATGCAGTCAGTTTTCCAATTACATCCATTGCCTTCTCGGCTCCCACCGCCTTTTCCAATAGTTCTTTGGCATATCCGATACCGCCTTCCGCAATATATTGCTGGGCCAGACATATCTCATAGAACTCGTTGATGACGTCATCCTTTACCTGTGGAGTGATACTTCTGGTATTTGCAATCTCCAGTGTCAGCTCCTCTATTTCTTCTTCCTTCAAATGCTTAAAAATTCCGGCGGAGCGCTCTGGCCCCAGGGAGATCAAAAGAATCGCCGCCTTTTGTATTCCCCGGATCCCATCCTCCTTTGCTGAACTCTTTGCCATGTATGTACCTCTCTCTTAACCCCAATCCTCATTTAACCAGTTGCGCAGCAAATTCGCCGCCGCTTCAGGATTTTCATCTACAAACTTTTCTATCAGCTTCCGTGTCTCAGACTTCGCTTCCACATCAATATCTTCCATTACATTCTGTGCAGTGGATTGAAGCATATCTTCAATAGGCAATTCTTCTTCCGCCTCCGTCCGTCTTCTGATTCCCATGCTGCGAAGTACTACAAAGCCCAGCAAAAGCAGAATCAATACGATCATTACAATACTGAGAATATCGGTAGAAGAGACGTTCATGCCCTCCTTGTCATGAAACATAGGAGATTCATATGCAATAATCCGAATGTTCTCCCGGCTGATGCCGCTGGCCGCAGCGGCTATTTCATAAAGCTCATCATCCACTTCCTGCCGTATATCCTGACGATGTTCCTCTTTAAATTGCTCCCAGGTGATGCCTCCATCCAAAAGCCCTTGTGCCCTGACACTTTCTTCATAATAATCACGATAAGAAATCATGGTAATAGCCATACTGGAAGAAGCATAATCCACCACTCCCGGCGGAATGGATATTTTACTGTCCTTAATATTAGGCAGATAATCTCTCAACGTTTCCGTTTCTGTGGATTCACTGGAATTATAATCCGGATTCTCATAATCAGTCAAATCACCGCCGTTGGAGTCCGTCCCCGGAACCCCTGCTACGCCATTGGTAGAAGAAGACTCATAAAGTTCTTCATGACCGATTAATCCCTGCGTCATTCCATCGTTGGCATAATACTGTCTGTCTTGATTTTCATAAGCGGCATAATCTATCGTAAGATGTGATTTAACGTCAATGGAACTGAATTGGTTTGTACCATATAACACTCTCCTGGTCTGATTATCCATCACATTTTCCAACTGCTCCCGCAGCTCCTGCATGGAGTTGGCCTGCCCGGTCCCGGAATAATCATCCCCGCCGGCAAACAGAAGGTTACCATTATAATCCATAATGGTAATGTTGGAAGTGGTTGAATTGCCCAAAAAGGTCGCCGCAGACCTTGCTAGCGCCGTCGCTGTGGAGGAATCACACTCTCCGGAAAGGTCCAACTGAATATATGCCCACGATTCCTGCTGTTGTTGCTGTGACCACAATGTTCCGGTATCTTCCACCAGCTTTACACTCACCTTGGCATTTTTCACAAATGCCAAAGATTTGAACATTGCTGCAAGAGTATCTGCCTTATATACTTCTAACTGTTTCTGGTTCTCCCATGAAGTAGTAGACATACTACTGTTCACATAATCGCCCAGATCTAAATTGTCAGGCTGATAACCAGCGGAAGCCATAGCATAATTTGCCTGGGCAAGCTGTCCGGAAAGCACCTCAATCGTCCTAAGATCCGCAGACTCTCTGTGTGTAATGCCCGCTTCATTTAGGATGTCAATCACTTCTGCAGCTTCCGCATTGTTTTCAAAAGTATTTAGATGTGTATATTGAGGTCTGGTGAACACATAAAAAACAATCACAAAAGTGAATATTACAGCCGCGACAATCGCAACGAGAATAGTGCGTTGCTTATTGGTAAACTTTTTCCACCATTCCAATATTTTTCCTGGTATCTCTTTCAGCTTGTCAGCCATGGTATTTCTCCCCTAGTCATTTCTAATTTCATTACAGTCTGGTCCAAATTCCAGCCGCAACCCAACTTAAGCCCATAGGCTTTAAATTTGCATCTGCATAATTTCCTTATACGCATCCAGCAGCCTGTCGCGGATAGCCACTGTATACTGTAGCGCCGCAGATGCCTTTTGAAGGGCAATGGACAGGTCATGTGAATTGTCCGTCTCCCCCATTGCAAACTTAATTTTCTCATCTTCCGCATCTGAAAAATATGAATTAGTGGTCTTAATATTATCAATGGCTGCGTTGAGAAAAGAATCAAACAGCGTACCGTTTGCCTTCTTCTCTTCTTCTGAAAACGCGCCCACCCTTGTCAACGGGGTGGAACCGCTTACGGGTGTAAGTTCAAAAACTCCGGGAATTCCTGTAACTGGTGACATATCCATGATATTCATGCCTTTCTAATCTATAATTTTTATCATTTATTAAGGTATATACCTAACATCAGGATGAATCCAACCAATTAACTATTCATCAGTTCCAATCCTTTTACTGCTATACTCTTGCTGGTATTAAATGCCGTGGAATTGGCCTCCCACGCACGGCTGGCATCTATCATATTCGTCATTTCTGTAATAATATTTACATTGGGTCCCGTCACATATCCGTTTTCGTCCGCATCGGGATGAGAAGGGTCATATACCATATTCATCGGCGTCTTATGATCTTCATACACCCCGGACACTTTGACTCCCTGTCCCGTATATCCATGGCTGTACGCTGCCTTGCCCAATATTCTGCTAAAAGACGTCTGCCCGCCTTTTTCCTCAAAAGTGACAATTTTTCGACGATAAGGCGTACCATCTGCGGTACGGGTGGTATTTGCATTAGCTACATTTTCTGAAATGATATCCATACGATACCGCTGTGCCGTCATACCACTTGCATTAATATTAAAAGCCGAAAACATACTCATATTTTTTCACTCCTCCTATTGTGCAAATGCCTGTTGGCCCAACTTCCTTGCCCCACATCATTTGCAGTGCGATTCCGCTATCTGATCTATTTCATAGCTGTTTTCAGGTTACTGAATTCATTGTTAATACTATCTATAAGCCCATTATACTTAATTTGGTTCTCCGCCAACATTACTTCTTCCGTTTCTATATCCACGTTATTCTTATCCAGACGATACGAAAAATTGGAAAAATCCTGGAAAAGTCTTGGAGACAGATTATGGTCCAACGCCCTTTTTACTTTGAAATCCGTAGGTACATAGCGATTGCTGCCCATTGCCCTTTGCAGCACGGACTCAAATGCAACCTCCTGTCTTTTGTAGCCGGGCGTCGTTGCATTGGTAATATTATTGGAAATCGCCTGGTGCCTTAACCAACTGGCATCCGCAGCTTTATCCAACAAATCTACATAATTAAATACACTTGACTGAAACATTTCCTTCTCCTTTCCAACCCCTATATTCTCTCTCCCTCTTACTATGTATCACATTTCATCAGCAAAACCTACATTCACACCTTTCTATTATAGTAATTTTCCTCCAAAAAAACAATACCATTGTTGAAATAAACTGAAAAAATAACACATATGGTAAAAATTTCCTATTACTCTAAACGTAAAAAGGAACTTATTGCCGAACCAATAAATCCCTTTACACAACGGCCTATCCGCTATCCAACTCCCTTTGTCATTTCCATATGTTATTATGTTATCAATGTCTGTTCTGACGCTTCAGCTCCGCTATCTTGTCAAAAACCACATCGTTCAGTACCTTAATGTAAGTACCCTTCATTCCGGAAGAACGTGATTCTATCACACCAGCACTCTCAAATTTTCTCAAAGCATTGACTATAACAGAACGGGTAATCCCTACCCTGTCCGCAATCTTGCTGGCAACCAGAATACCTTCCATGCCATTCAATTCTTCAAATATATGTGTGATTGCCTCCATTTCGGAAAACGAAAGCGTACTGATCGCAGATTCCACTACCGCAAGCTTACGACTCTCTTCCGCACTCTCTTCATTCACCGCCCGAAGCATTTCCAACCCCACAACGGTTGTGCCATATTCACACAGTATAATGTCATCAATGTCATATTGAGTATCGCATTTATAAATAAATAATGTTCCAAGCCGCTCACCGGCAATTTCAATAGGCGTTATAATCGCCTGAAATCTTCTGATGTCCTCACTCTCAAATCCCAAAGTTTCCAAATTTACGTTTTCTTTTGTGGATAATACCCCAAGTAGCCTCTCATTGAGCATGGTATCAATAAAGCCCCCCACACTCTCGTCAATCAACTCATTGATGGAATCAATGCCTTCAGATTTTGCCACTCCCAAAACCTTTCCCTTACGGCTGATCACTTGCACATTGGAATTAACAATTTCACGCATAACTTCACAAATATCATTGAACACAACTTTGCTGGAATTGTTATTATGCAATAGCTTGCCGATCTTTCTGGTCTTATCAAGAAGCTGTACACTGCTCATACCTATTCCTCCGTTCTTTGTTACTTTTACAAACCGCGGAGGCAACCACAGGATCCGGCTGCCACGCACCCACTGTGCCTTATATTCATTTCGATGCAATGCGGAAAACCACATTATAAAACCTACTTCATCATATCACAATTAAATTCAGATTACAATGTTTAACCAATTTATTTTATTGTTATTTATTGGACAATTCGGACAAAACACTATAACCGCACTGTTCTCCCATACACACAAGTTTGTTCCCCTTGATCAACATGGGTTCTCCGCATTTAGGACAATTTTGTCCGGACGGCTTCTGCCAAACCATAAAATCACAATCCGGATTGTCGATACAGCCATAATATTTTCTTCCTTTTTTCGTTTTTTTCAACACAATATCCTTACCGCATTTTGGACAGGCCACACCAATTTTTTCATAGTATGGTTTGGTATTACGACATTCAGGAAATCCCGGACAGGCCAGAAAGCGCCCATGAGGACCGTATTTTATCACCATCTGCCTACCGCAGACTTCACATACCTCCTCACTTACCTCGTCGGCTATGGTCACCTCCGCCAACTCTTTTTCCGCCTGTTTCACAGCCTCATCCAAATCAGGATAAAAATTGGCCACAATTGTCTTCCACCTGACACTGCCTTCTTCCACCCCATCCAAAAGGGCTTCCATGTTAGCGGTAAAATTCACATCCACAATTGTCGGAAACGCTTCCTTCATCATGCCGTTTACCACTTCTCCCAACTCCGTCACATAAAGGTTTTTATTTTCCTTCGTCACATATCTTCTGGCTAAAATGGTAGTAATGGTAGGCGCATAGGTACTGGGCCGTCCAATGCCTAACTCTTCCAGTGCCCTGACCAGAGATGCTTCCGTATAATGGGCGGGAGGCTGGGTAAAATGCTGCTTTGGGTCAAAGGACATAAACGAAAGTTCACTGTCCTGGCGCAGACCCACACTTAACGCATTTTCTTCCTCTTTATCGTCCGCCGCACTGTATACCTTTAAAAAACCGTCAAACTTCAAAGAGGACGCGGCCACCGTAAAAATATGATCGCCCCCCTGAATTTTTACTGCTGTTGTCTCATATTTTGCTGCGCTCATACGGCTTGCCGTAAAACGCTTCCAAATCAATTGATAAAGTCGAAAAAGGTCTCTGGGCAACTCTTCCTTCATCGCAATGGGAAGCCGGTTTAAATCCGTAGGACGAATAGCTTCGTGGGCGTCCTGTATCTTTTGTCCGTTCTTTTTCCCATTGGAAACTATGGATAAATACTCTTTCCCATAATTTGCATCAATGAACTTTGCCGCCATCGCCTCCGCCTCTTCAGACACTCGGGTTGAATCTGTACGCAGATATGTGATGAGACCCACAGTTCCCTCTCCCTTAATATCCACACCTTCATAAAGCTGCTGCGCAAGCCGCATGGTCTTCTGCGTTGAAAAATTAAGCGCCTTGCTGGCCTCCTGCTGAAGTGTGGATGTGGTAAATGGCAGGGGCGGCTTTTTCAAACGCTCCCCCTTCTTCACCTCAGTTACTTTATAACTGGCATTTTTCAGCGAAGCCACAATGGAATCCACCTGTTCTTTACAGGTTATTTCCTGTTTTTTTTCTTTTGTTCCATAATATTTTGCACAGACAGCCTTTTTCTCCCCTTTTACGTTCAAATTCACGTCTAAGGTCCAATATTCTTCAGGGATGAAAGCATTGATTTCATCTTCTCTGTCACAGATAATCCGCAGTGCTACCGACTGAACACGTCCTGCGCTCAACCCTCTCTTAATCTTTGCCCACAGCAAAGGAGAGATCCGATATCCCACCATGCGGTCCAACATTCGGCGCGCCTGTTGGGCGTCAACCAGGTTCATATTGATTTCACGGGCATTTTTCAACGACTCTTTGACAGCATTTTTCGTAATTTCATTGAATGTTATGCGATAAACCTTTTTGTCTTCAAGTTTCAAAGCAAACAAGAGATGCCAGGAAATAGCCTCCCCTTCCCGGTCAGGGTCGGTTGCCAGATATATTTTTTCCGCTTTTTTTACTTCTTTGCGCAGCCCTGCCAGAATATCTCCCTTTCCTCGGATAGTGATATATTTCGGCTCAAAATCATGTTCCACATCAATTCCCATGGAACTTTTGGGCAAATCGCGAACATGCCCGTTGCTGGCCGCCACTTGATAATTTGACCCCAAGAACTTCTTAATAGTCTTCACTTTTGCAGGAGATTCCACAATTACCAGGTATTTTGCCATAATACACACCCCTTTAAATTCTATCACTCACACTCATGTTCTATACGATAATAAAAAATCAATCGTGAAACAATATACACCAAAAAAGTAAGGGGTGCAAGTGTTTTATGAAAATTTCAATATTTAAGGCAGCAATTCAGCCAAAGGAAAAGTTTGTACAATTTGACAGGGCTGGCCTGTTACTATTTATCCACTATGATTTATCAGTAGTTATCTGAAATAGTCTTTCCGTATTTTTCCTTGCATGACTTATCAATTCTTCTTCTGAAACCCTCATATGCTTTGCAAGTTCTCTGACGACATACACTATGTTTTGCGGCACATTGACCCTTTCCAATCCCTGAATATTTCCAGGGGTCAGATAAGGCGCGTCGGTTTCCACCAAAATCCTGTTAAGAGGAATGTTGCGGACGGCTTCCCTCAACTCTTTCCCACGGCGCTCGTCACAGATCCAGCCTGTAATACCAATATAAAATCCCATTGTCAGATATTTGTCCAAAGTATCTTTATTTCCGGTAAAGCAATGCACTACGGATTTCTCACAGATATCCGGATGCCGCTTAAATCTTTTGACAAAATCATTTACCGCGCTGCGCTCATGAAGAAATAACGGTTTATTCATTTTTTCTGCCAAAACAATATGTTTTTCCAGACACCTTATCTGATTTTCTTTTGTGGAAAACATTCTGTCATAATCCAAACCACATTCGCCCACAGCTACTATTTTACGATTTTCGCTCAGGAAATGTTCCATATGTATGAAATCCTCCGCTCCTGCACGATCCGCATTATGAGGGTGTATGCCTACGGTTCCGTAAACATTATGCGTTCTCACAAACTCATCAATTCTTATATTAGTTTTCATGTCTGTTCCGGTCAATATACAACATACCTCATTTTCTTCCGCTTCTTGAATGATTTTTTCAGGATTGGAAAATTGTCTGCAAAACAAATTCAATCCAATATCATAATATTTTATCTGCATTGCTTTTCTCCTTTCATGTTCCGATTTGCTATCCTAACCAGCTTCTATTACAAATTCCAAAAATCTACACTATTTGATAATTCAATGGACTTTACATATTCCCATGTTATAAATAACATGGTTCAAATATATGTAAAATAATATATATCAATTTCTTGTATGAAATTAATATTATTTTTATGTTTTTAATATTTTAGAAAACTATATCATAAACAATGGGCAAAGTCTATTCTCAATGTACAACGCCGCTTAAATAACTATATGGAAATTACTTGCCAAAATCTGCGAAAACATAAATTTCATTCTTTTATGACACACCATACCGATATACTGCAATATTGGAATTAAATCCGACATAAAACGAAAGAAAAAAACTTAAAATCAGAAAAAAGAAGTTTTAATTTAAACAAAAACCTTGAAACTCCATATACATTAGAAGTATCAAGGCTTATAAAACAGCTGATAGGGGAATCGAACCCCTGTTTCCGCCGTGAGAGGGCGGCGTCTTGACCGCTTGACCAATCAGCCCTAACAGTAATTCATTTGTGGTACTTGTATATAATACTACATGTTCAAAAAAAAAGCAAGCATTTTTTTACTTTTTTTGCATTATTTTTTTGTATTATTTTCTTCCGAATCTGCCGAATTTTATCTTGACAAATAAATCCTTTTTATGTATACTTATAAAGTCTACTAAATAGTTCTTGTAGATATACAACATAATAATATTTTTGCTATATGCGATAGTGGCTCAGTTGGTAGAGCGCCACCTTGCCAAGGTGGAAACCGCGGGTTCGAGTCCCGTCTATCGCTTCAAAAGATAAAAACGGAATTGTTCAATTAGAATAATTCCGTTTTTCTATCCTTCAAACTGTTCTATTTCTATCTCATACTCGGATGTTTTATCAAAACTTTTCTCAGCGCCTCAACCATCAAATTATTTTTTGACTGTCTCGGCGCTAAGAATATTGCAAAACAATACACAGCCCAAAATATCAGCAAAACTCTTTCCACTTAGAATCTGCCGGGGGCAATTTTTTCTGTTGGGAATCTTTAAATTCTTCTTCCGACACCAAACATATTCTGTCAAACCGAAGCCCGGCCGCTTTTGCATAAAATGTAAGCAAATGATTTCCCTCCTGCAGTTTTATTCTTCCCACAGGCACATACCGGTAAATCTGTTCTGCTTCGTACCTCCACAGACAACCCTGACGATAAATCTCTTCTTCCTTTAATGGGCACCCATCGATACCCACACCAAAAAATGATTCTTCCTTTCCGCCAAATTTGGCAAGCAGCCAGACCACATACATTCCGCCCGCACATTGAAAACGATAATTTAATGAATGTACTTTGGAGTTCTTTGATATATCCCGTTTTCTAATATACAATGCCATTCCACTTCGTCCATACGATTCACTTGCACAGTGTTCCCAATATTGGCCCATGGTATATGAATTCGCACTCTGCGCCAAAGCAGAAGCACAGTCAATGCAGATATATCCATTCCTCTCTGAAAAGATTTCCTCTCCCCGCCGTAAAATCCAATCCGGTTCCACCGTTTCTCCATAGGTATTTTCTTGCATAACAATATCCGTAACGGCAAGTGTATCCGTTTCCTTTTCCGGGCAGGCATATTCTACGGCTCGCGGCTCAAGAGGGATGGAACCATAAAAGGTTTTGGCAAAACTTTCCGCGTCAAAGGCTTCCGGCAGTGCTTGACACCCCTCTGCCCCAGCAAAATTATTATCTTTTCGCTCTTTTGTATAAATAACAAATCCCGAAAACGCAGCATATAGATCTATTGCATAAAAGGAAATTACATGCCCCCCTTTTTCCAAATACGGCAGTTTCAGGTACATCCTATCCACATTGTTGCGAACGTTCTCCCGCCAGGTTCCCCTGTGTTCATCGTTTGCCTCTGTCTCCACAATTTGAACCGGCCCGTCGTCCACGGACACCCCAATTCTAATTCGCCCTGTGGAATTCAGCGAAGGGAAGCGTTGAATTTCTAACGTAAATTCACCCGCTGACAGAAAAAATACCCAATATCGCAACGGCCCGTTATGCTTAAAGGACGCCTGGTCAACCTCTCCGTCAACACGAACACTCTTAGCATCCCCAAAGCCGCCCGCTTCACAAGCCTCCATCAAATTCCCATACCCTCTGCCAAGCCTTACTATCCTCTTAAAACAAGGAGAATCCGCACAGTCTGCCTTCACAGCTATCATACCATCATCCTCCACATGCACCGCGCCCGGCCATATTGCCCTGTCCGCCTCTCTCTCCGGAACAATGTATTGGGTTTTCTCCTCCTGACTCTTCTGCTTCCCGCCCCACTCCTCTATGGCATCCAACAGGGCTATGGTACGCACCGTAATCTTTACACGACTGCCTGTGCAGTTTTCCGTAACAATAATTTCACCCTGGCGATCAGAGACAGTATCCTCCGGCCAAACCAAAATACGACATTCCGTCTGAACAGTCCCACGCACCTGCGACAATTTAAGCCACTCCGGCGCCTCAATTACATAGGCTATACTTCCTGTTCCGGTATTGCCGATTTCCAGCCATTTTACCTTTTGCCTGGTAAATATCAGCTCACCCCGTGCATGGGCCTGTTCCTCCTCACTGCATCCGCTGGTATATATCGGTTTGTCTTCATTCCATATGGTCACTGTCATGCCCGCATGGCCCATATTCAAAGGCGGAGTACATATGGGCATCATAGCCGCTCGCGGCGGCGGAAAGCCCTCAGGGTCAAGAATATGATTCCATTTTCCTTTAACCATCTTTTGATTGTAATAAATTAACATCCGTCTTCTTGCATCTTCCAGCGCCCGCACCTGCTTGACATATTCCCCGGCCGCCTGCAGCTTGCCCTGATGATATGCCAATGTGCTTCTATCCCCATAATAGTATGCCAAATTGGTAAAATATGCACCGTGAATCCGCATAAGTACCAATTGAAAGAACGCCTCTCTTTCTTCTTCCGGCAAGCTTGCATACAATCTGTTTCCCTGCCTGAAAAGCTCTTCATAAATATGAATTCTCACCGCTGCTTCATCCCCATACGCGGTCTGCGAAAAAGCGTCATAATCCATCATTTCCAGCTTACGCATATTGGTAATCTGCGAGAAATCATTTAACAGCGCCGCCGTCTCCCTGCCTATATTACCTGTAAAATTCCGATTAATCCAATTCTCCACATAAGCGTCCACATCATCCGTCAAAGCGTCTTCTTTACCAATATCCCATCCCAACCTGAGAAAAAATTCTATCTCCTGTTCCAAAGGCTTCATTGCACCCGTATTAATCACCCATAACTTCCGAATCCCCTCCGCATAAGCCTTGCGCAGTTCGTTCGCCGTATGTGCTAAGGGAATAGAACAGAGAAATACATAGGACATACCCGGTGGAGCCCAGTATGAATTATGATAATAAATTCCATTGCCGCCCTTTCGGTTTTTCTCTTTTTCAGAAGGATAACGGCGTATATAACCATAATTATCATTTGACCATACCAAAGTAATCTCTTCAGGAATCTCCAGCCCTCCGTCATACAAAGGAAGAACTTCTTTATATGGAATAAAAGTCATCATGGTATCCCGTCCCAATGTATCCTTTAGAATCTGCTGCTGGTCTGACACCACTTTCTGCAATAGCCGGATTTTTGCCGCTTTTAATTCCTCCCCCTCCAGCCCCTGCAATCCTTCTGTCTCAAAGCCGGAATCATGTATTCCACGCATACCAAGGGTATAGCATACCTCAAACTCACTGTTCTGTTCCACACTTTCCCGCCAATATTCCTGCAATATTTCACGGTTCTTGCCCGGAATAGAATAATCATATTTTACCCCCTCATATCCTTTTCCAGAAATCCAGGGATTCCACTCTCTGTTATTGGAACGCATCAGCATATCACAGTGGGATGTTCCTACCACAATTCCCATTTTATCCGCCAGCGCACCGTTTTCCCGCTTTACATTAAAGGAATTCACATGCATTGCCGGCCAAATATAATTTCCTTTCAGCCGCAGCAACAATTCAAAAATTTTCTCATACGTTCTAACTCCAATCGTGTCTTCACTCATGTAACTTTTTGCCCAGGCTTCCAGTTCTTCCTCGTCATTGATAAAAATCCCTCTGTACTCCACAGAAGGGTAATCCATATATTCATAATCAGCCGGAAGCATATATTCTTCTTTCTTTCTCACAGGTACATCCGCCCAAAAATACCAGGGAGAAACCCCAATGCGCTGACACAATTCATAAATACCATATACCGTTCCTCTTCTGTCGGCGCCTATGATAAAAAGTACCCCATTCTTTACGCACAAACCATACGCCTCTTTGCGCAGAACGCCCCTTTCGTCCTTTAATTTTTTATACCATTGGTCGTAAATTTCCTCTTCAATAGGACGCTCACTTTTTGCTTGCTCCATACAGCCTTCCAATGTCCGTATCCTAATCTCTGTGCCTTTTTCCTGCGTTTCCGCAAGGACACCCCCTCCAAAGACTTTCACTAAATCCGTCTTCAAATTTTCCGCTGCAATTTTTACCGCATCCGATTCCTGCGCTCCATATTCCACAACACAGGGAGCATTTACTCCGATTCTAAAATCCATTTAATCCTCCTATTTTAAGTCGCTGCGCGACGGCACTAAAGGGTGAGGTTCTTTCGGCGCACACACAGGAGAGACAAATTTCATTCGTAAGTCATCTCATGAAATTTGCTCTCGTGCGCCTTCACAACCTCACCTGTCCAGCTTAACATTTTTAATAAATGGATTGACATTTCTTAGCTGGACTATTCCAGTTCCGCAGGCGGGAACTTGTTCCGGTCTCTGCACTGCAGCGCCCCTTTAGGGGAAGAAAATTTCATCTGCAAAGTTCGCAGTTAAAATTTCCTTCCGGGCGCCTTCGTTCCGAGACTGTTTTTTTATTTTCTCCTGACATTTCTTAGCTGGATTATGCCCTGTACTCTTCTGTCACAGACACTTCCTCCAGCCTGCAAGCACGTCCTTCTATCATATCAGGCCATTTTTCAATAAAAACCGCCCTGTCTTTCTCCAGTGCTTCGACCTTTACCGTCAATCTCTCCGGAAATCCAAAATACCCAAGACTAATAGGCACCTGTTGGCCTGTGTAGAAATGGTCATTGATTTTTTCTTCCCCACAATAGACTTCCATGCCAAATCCAGCGTACTTTATCCAAAGCAGCGTATCTCTGCCCAAAAGTCTGTCTTCCCTTTTTTCATTGGGATAAGACACCTTGATTTCATATACGGCGTTGTCAGCCTCTTCTGATATTCTGACAAATTCCGCCTTTGCCGCCTGCACATTCCGTAATCTCTCATATACAGTCAGCCGTCCTTCCGTCCCTTTTTTCACAAATCCCTCAGGAACAGATGCCAGTTCAGGATATGTCCGTATCCTTGTAGTCTCACCTCCGGTAACAACAAGCCTCCCATCCTGCACCCATACATAATTATCATTCAGCACCAGATAATCTCTGTCCAATGTAACCTTCCAGCCATTCAGCGCCTCTTCTCTGGTCAAATGCAGAATATCCGCCTGACACTCATCCTTCCAACAATAGCATGGTGAAACATCCCCATAAAAAACATAAGTAACATCCTTATCAGCCGTTTTTCCATCCAATACAGCGTTGCTTTTATTTGGTACACTCTCCAGTTTGCAAAAAGGCGTGGCCAACGCAGATACCAAAACTCCCTCCCCTAATTGCATATTATATGGAAAAAAGCCGTATGTGCTGCTTTCCAAATCCATTGCCGGAAACACTACTTCCCCCTCTTTTGTAATTCCTTTGAATATTACATTTTTATGGTCATCCATCCTGCGACGGCGCTGATAATTATTATAAAAGACATAACCATGGGTACTGTCATGACGGCAAGATTTCCTTATGGTATGCATATCTTCCGGTTTCACATTATCCGGCGCAATTTCCGCCGGCAAAGCTGCCAGATCCGCCCCAAAGTCCTGCAGAAAAGCTGCCAGCAGTTTAATCTCCTTATATGTATTGGAAATAGTTCCGTATTGCCCAATGGGCGCGTTAAAATCATAATTAATCTCCGGCAAGTCATTTGCGTAACCTGTCGCTCTGCTTTCCTGCAATGTGGAAAGTTTTCCCTTCGGATTACTTCCCCCATGATACATATAATATCCCAAAAGCGCTACCCCGCTGGCAAGCTTGGTTGTAGACATTGCTCCGATATCCTTTCCTTCCGCCACAGGTCTTCTGTGACTTGTGACCTGGATTCCACCGCCTAACTCGGCTGTCAAATAGGGGAATTTCGACTCGTCAAATGTCACCGCGCCCTCCACATGATGGTCGCATGCAATCAGAGAATCATTTCTCTCGTGACTGATAATATAATTGGTGTTGGCCGCAAGCTCACCCGTACTCTGATCCCAGGGCGCCTCGCAATATCCCCCCATAACAGGCAGCGCATCACCTATACAGGCCCCTCCCCAACCGGTAGCGGTATACAAAGGCACGCGGAAGCCAATTTCCTTTGCCAGAGACATCAATGTGCGCATATGCGCCTCTCCCTCTTCTCCCTGTAATCCTCCCACATGTCCATACTCATTTTCAATCTGTACACCAATAACAGGGCCTCCATCCTCATGCATCTGCCCTTTTACCTGAGCATAGACACAATCCCAATAACGCCTCACATAGAACAAATAAGTTTCGTCATCACTGCGAAGTCTTACTCCCTCCTTACCCAACGAAACCACCCAATCCGGAAAACCGCCGTTGCGGCACTCTCCATGCACCCAGGGTCCGAGCCTAAGAAATACCTTTAATCCCACTTTTTTACAAAGTTCCACATAACGTTTCAAATCTCTACATCCGGTAAAATCAAATATCCCCTTTTCTTCCTCATGGTGCAGCCAGATTACATAAGTGGAAACCACAGTTACTCCGCCCGCTTTTATCTTCCGCAAAGATTCCTCCCACAAATCCTCTTTATACCTGGTATAATGCATTTCCCCCATCACAGGAAACCAGGGCAAGCCGTCTTTCATTAAATAATTGCTATTATAACCATATTTTGTATCCATTCCAAACCTCTCTTTCTTCCCCAACATTAAATATTTTTTATTTCATATGCTAAAATCATATCATATAATATTTGAATTTGCCAATCATATCTAAAAAATGCGCAGCATATTTTATCCATGCCGCGCATTTTAGAAATTCCTCTTTCCTATCATAACTAAAACCCTATTCCTGGATTTCATTCTATGATAACTTACTCCCATATTTTACCTTATAGATGCGTCTCAGAGCATCGTCAACCCGCTCCTCCGAAATATGTCCTTCTGCAATAGCCTGTAATACACCGTTGTATGCCTTTTCAAAGTCTTCCGGCATCAATAGCATATCACACCCCGCCAAAATAGCCATTACTGCGGCCTCATCAGCGCCATAAAAATCAGAAATAGCCTTCATATTCAGTGCATCTGTAATAATAATTCCCTCAAATCCCATTTCTTCCCGTAAAATCTCCGTTACAAGACGTCTGGAAAAAACACAGGGCTCCATATTGTCCGTCAATCCGGGCGCTTCCATATGACTGACCATAATCATATCTGCCCCAGCTTCAATGCCAGCACGAAATACCGCAAATTCCTCCGCCTGAAATTGTTCCAGCGTCCGATCTGTGGTGGCTCTGCCGTTATGGGTATCCTCCGTAGAACTTCCAATTCCAGGAAAATGTTTTAAACATGCCAAAACTTTTTGTTCTTCCAATCCTGCCATCATCGAAGCCACATAGTCCGCTGCCGCCGACGCTTCAGCGCCATAGGAACGCCCCGCCATAACGCTGCCTTCCACATTTGCCAGGTCTGCCACGGGTGCAAAATCAAGGTTAAAGCCAATTCCCGCCAATGTACTCCCGATTGTCACACCTGCCTGATATGCGTTGGTGGGATCGCCCGTTGTTCCAATTACACCTGCCCCATCCACTTTCGTACCAATTCCCGCAGAGGCAATCCGAGCCACACTGCCTCCTTCTTCATCTACGCCTAAGAATAACGGATATTTTGCATATTGTGCGGTATTTTTCAACATTTCTCTTAATTGTTCTTCGGATTGTATATTATTTCCAAAATATATCAAACCTCCCACCGCATATTGTGCCAACGCTTCTCTTGTACCCTCACCAGCCTTTACAGCGTTACCCACTTTGGTAATTGCCTCCGGCGTCACAAAAAACAGCCCCGCCACCTTATCTTCCAGGGACATAACCTCAATCCTGGCATTGATTTCCTGATCCAAAATCTGTTCAGGCGTAGGCTCCGTTATTTCCGGTGTGGGCTCAGGCGGTTTCACAATGTCCTCTTCTGACGCAAGAATCTGCTCAATCGCATCCTGATTGGCATTTTCATCCTGATTTAGACTCTCTCCCTCGTTCATACTCTGATTTCCCTGCTGCATATTCCCATTTTCATGATTATCCTGTGCTTCCTGCCTTTGGGCATATTCCTTTACAAACCGGATACCAAAGACCACGCCTGCGGCAACAGCCAGAATCATAAGAATCATTACCACATAGGCAATCAATTGATTTCTTATCCTTCTCTTTCTTCTCGCCTGTCTTTTCTCCTGGTCACGTTGTACCTTATCATCCATATGTATCCTCACTTACACTCTTTTCATATACTTCCCACTGCCTTACAGCATATTTCCAAAAACTTCCAAACAAATATTCTTTTGGCATGAATTAAGAAAGGAAATGAACAATTTGTCCATTTCCTCGTCTTTCCTTCATTTCATCCTCTGTATATCAGCTCTTTTGCATATAGCTAACATTTGCATTTTAACTCTTCTGTATCTCAATGAAGGATGATAAAGCTATTATATTAGCTTCCCCTTCATCTGTCAACACATATCGACAAATTTCCAAAATTTTCTATCTAAGTCTCCAAAATTCACGCACGCATAAAAAATCTTTTGTCCAATCACTTTATACCACCAAATGCCACGTTTATTTGGATAACACAAACTGCCCTACTAATTCGTCCAGAATGGTAGCCTGAGCCGACAGCTCCTCGCTGGTAGCCGAAGCTTCTTCCGCCGTAGCTGCATTGGACTGCACAACTTCCGAAATTTGATTGATTCCCAATTCCGCCTGACGCATTGCCTCTGCCTGGTCTTCCACCATAATCTTAAGATTCTTAGAGAAATCTGCAATCTGCTGTATTCCCGTCACTACCGTGCCAATGGCATTGGACGCGCGCTCCGCAGCATGATTTCCCTCAGTCACTTCTCTAATAGAACCTTCAATCAACTCTCTGGTATCCACCGCTGCCTGTGCGCTTTGATCCGCCAACTGTCTGATTTCCGCCGCTACAACCGCAAATCCCCGTCCTGATTCCCCTGCCCTAGCAGCCTCTATGGACGCATTCAGGGACAAAAGATTGGTCTGTGACGCTATGGATTCAATCTCGGATATAATATTGCCTATCTTCATGGATGCGTTGTTAATACGTTCCATTGCCGCCATCATGGTATTCATCTCAGACTGGCTATTGTCCGCCTCACCCGCATACTGCTGTGCCTTTACATAAGACTCTTCGGCACTTTCTGCACTCTTCTTCATGGTCACGGCAATATCGGAGATGGTAGCATGCAATTCCTGAACTGCACTTGCCTGCTCCGTAGCACCTTCTGCCAAAGACTGTGATGCTTTTGCCAGATCCTCGGAACCTGCGGATACCTGATTGGAAGCCTCTCCTATGGAAACCAGTGTCTCCGTCATCTGCTCTTTTAATCCACGCATGGCTTCCCACAGCTTTTTGAAATCCCCTGTATACCTGTCCGCCACACCGGATCTGACCGCATAATTTCCCCCGGCCATTTCCCCTAAGACTTCTCCGATGTCATGGATAAGTACGTTCAGATTATCTGCCATCTCGATCGCATTCTTTTCCATAAGCTCCACTTCGTCGCCCGTTTCAATGGACGGGAAAGGAGACGACAAATCTCCGCCTGCAAATGTCCTGAAACGTTCTCCCAGCTCGCCCAATGGAACAGCGATTCCCTGTGCAATTTTCTTTCCCAGCTTCGTCGCCATTACCATTGCCGCTGCGATACCCACCACTATTACCGCTGCCACTATCCAGTTAATAACGATAAGCATGGTGGAAAGCTCATTTCCCTCCGTCTCCTTAACCACCAACAAGCTGTCCAGCTTATTGTATATACTGTTGTAGACGCCCGCCAGCTCAGTTAATGCGATATCCTGAGCCTGTACGCACAGCGCTCTGTCCGTGGTGGCTCCCAATGCTATAATCTGCTCGTCCAGCCTCCAATATTCGTCCAATTCCGCTTCAATCTCATCATAAGTTTTCCTGCCGTCTTCCGAAACAATGGTATTCTCAATTTCTTTAAAATACTTTTCAAACAAAACTTTATTCTCATCATGCTGCTGCACTACCGCAGCAATTGCATCCGCGTCGTCATAACCGATCGCCGCCCGAAGGGATGATCTGAGATCCGCAAATACAAACATTGTCTTACCGATATCTCCCTGGGCAAACCCAAAATTATACAATGCGTATGAATATCTGTTAGAAATTACAATCATTGCAAGTAACGCTATCACTGCTACTGCCGCCATTAGAGCCGACACTGTGAAAAAAGATTTGTTAAGTCTTTTTTCAATCTTTTCCTCTTTCCTCATTATGTATGATCTCCTCTCTTGATCAACAACTCACTCCTGATCTCTGAAAACACCTAAAGTGTTCTACCCCCCCCTAACGGAAACAGTAGCAATATAAACAAAGCCTCGGTAATTCTTTCAAAAGGAAAACTACATCTCAAATGCAAAAATCATACTAACTTTATCTCAAAAAACCAATGACTTTTACGAGAAAATAACCAGTTCTTTTTCCTGATACAAAAACCATTCAAGTCCGGAACTGATCATCTCTCTCATAAGTTCAAATTTCAGGATTTTTTAACACCTATTTTATATTATAATCCTTTTTTATAAAATTTCAATAAATAAACAGGAAAATACTGTATAAATTTTTGTACTTCCTTATTTTTTCCACACAATTCAAATGGTATAAAATGATGTTCTCACAGTTTTGTCAATACAAAAATATCATAAACCGCCTTGATTGCCGCCTCAAAATCTTCGTTGGCCACTCCGATGATAATATTCAGCTCGGAAGAACCCTGGTCTATCATCTTTACATTCACATTCGCATGTGCAAGGGCTGAAAAAATTCTCCCTGCCGTTCCTCTTGTGGATTTCATTCCCCTTCCCACAACCGCAATCAACGCCAAATCCGATTCAATGTCAATGGCGTCCGGCTTCGCCAGCCGATGGATGCCTGCAACGACTTTCTGCTCCTTGTGCATAAATTCATCTTGATGCACATATACCGTCATGGTATCAATACCTGAAGGTACATGCTCAAAAGAAATATTATTTTCTTCAAAAGCCTGCAAAATCTTTCTGCCAAAACCAATCTCCGCATTCATCATATCCTTTTCAATATTGACGGAACAAAAACCTTTTTTGCCCGCTATTCCGGTTATGACATATTTTGATTTCTGACAAGTACTTCCCACAATCCATGTACCGTTGTCCTCAGGCGCGTTGGTATTCCTGATATTAATAGGAATTCCCTCCTGACGCACCGGGAAAATTGCATCTTCATGAAGCACGGTGGCCCCCATATAAGAAAGCTCTCGAAGCTCTCTGTAAGTAATAATATCAATTCCTTTGGGATTGTCTATAATCCTGGGGTCGGCAATCAGAAACCCTGACACATCCGTCCAATTTTCATAGACATCCACTCTGGCCGCTTTGGCTACAATAGAACCGGTTACATCGGAACCGCCTCTGGAAAATGTCTTCACCCTGCCGTCGGGCATTGCGCCGTAAAATCCGGGGATTACTGCATATTTACAGTCTTTGAGCCTTTCGGAAAGCACCCCATTGGTTCTGTCAGCGTCAAAATTTCCCTCGTTGTCAAAAAAAATCACCGTAGCCGCATCAATAAATTCAAAGTCCAAATATGCCGCCATAATAATACCATTGAGATATTCCCCTCTGGACGCCGCATAATTGCTTCCCGCTTTTTCTCTGAAATTACTTTCAATCATCTGAAACTCTTCCGTCAAACTGATGGAAAGTCCCAATCCATCTATTATTTCCTGAAATCTTGCTTCAATCGCTTCTAATTCCCCACGGAAATCCTTTCCTGCCTCCGCAAGGTCATAACAGGCATACAGCATATCCGTTACCTTCGTGTCCTTGGGAAAACGCTTTCCAGGTGCAGAAGGAACCACATATCTCCTATTTTCATCCTGTCGTACAATATCGCCTACCTTTTTGAACTGTTCCGCACTTGCAAGAGAACTTCCGCCAAACTTCACAACTTTTGCCATATTTCCACTCCTCATCTTTCCAATATTGACTGTTCACATATGAGCTTATGACACAAGCCCCATTCACTCTATCTCAAACAGCTTTAAAATCATATGATGTCCCTGGGCAACATATATTCCTGACTTTTTGCCAGCCTCTTCATTATAATCCCACGTATTCTGTTCAGGGGCCGAACTGTCATACAACATATATGGAACACTGTCCGAAGTATGGGTCCGCACGCGAATGGGCGTGGGGTGATCCGGCAATACCAAAAGCCTGAACGCTTCTCCCAATGCTTCCATTTTATCCACCAGCGGCCCTATCACTTTTGTATCCAGGAATTCAATGGCCTGAACCTTCTTCTCAACACTGCCCTGATGCCCCATCTCGTCAGGCGCTTCCAAATGAATATACGCAAAATCATATCCTTCCTTTGCAAGGGCGTTCACCGCTGCTTCCACTTTTCCGGCATAATTGGTGTGCAAACCGCCGTTTGCACCTTCCACAAGAGCCACGCCCATACCCGCTCCCACCGCAATCCCTTTGAGCAAATCCACCGCAGATACCATGATTCCCTTTTTTCCTGTCTTCTCTTCAAAGGACGAAAGCATGGGTTTTGTACCGGCTCCCCAAAACCAACAGCAATTGGCCGGATTCAATCCTTTTTTCTTCCTTTCAATGTTAATGGGATGATTTACAAGTATTTGATAACTCTTTTCCATCATCTCTCTCAACGCCTTATCCTGCGGAAGATACTGACCGATTTTCTGCCCCAGCACATCATGGGGCTGCGCCAATTCCACCACCCTTCCCCCATTCCATATCAGACAATGCCGATAGCTGGTACCCAAATAAAATTGATATGTTTCGTTAGCCAATACCTTTTTCACTTCATCAAGCAGCACCCCACACTCTTCCGTACTAATTTCAGAAGCGCTATGGTCGATTATTGTTTTCTCTTCAAACGGAACATTATCTTCGGAAATTGTCACAATATTACACCGTATTGCTATGTCTGTATCCTTCATAGGCACACCGATGCTCAGAGCTTCCAGCGGAGAACGACCTGAATAATACTTCTTCGGATCATAACCCAGCACTGAAAGATTTGCCGTATCCGAACCGGGCTTCATACCGTCGGGAATCGTATGAACCATCCCCACCTGGCTCATTTTACTGAGTCTGTCCATATTGGGAGTCTCTGCATACGCCAACGGGGTTTTACCTCCCAGCTCTTCTATTGGCTCATCCGCCATGCCATCCCCTAACACTACAATGTATTTCATCTCACTTCTCCTCTAACTCTTTTTCCTGCTTTGCAAAACTTTCTATTCGAGATAACTCTCCTTCGACCACCTTTATAATACCCGGATTGTGCTCAAAATGCTTTCTTTCAGCAAGGCACATTTCTCGTCCAATTCCTGCTCACACATCTCCGGTGTAAAGAATCCTACCGCTTCCTTATGATCGATGGCTTCAATTATACTGCTTCCCGGAAATACTTCGTCGATACGCCCACGCTCCGAAGCCTTAATTCTTACATAAAATTTTTTCCTTGTCTGGGCCACATCCGCAAGCCTGATCCCAGTCTCTTCCCATGGACTCTGCATTGTTCTTCCCTGATTTCTGATACAATCTATCACATCTGCCACCACGGCGCTTGCCGTGGGAAGTTTGCCCGCGCCATGCCCATAAAACATAGCATCCCCCAGCATATTTCCTGTGACAAAAATTCCGTTGAACACATCGTTTACCATAGCCAGCGAATGTTCCTTTGACAGCATATGGGGCGCAACCATTGCCAATACACTTCCGTCTTCCTCCAAACGCGCCTGTGCCAACAACTTAATCGTCATCCCCGCCGCCCTGGCAAACTCAAAATCCTCTCTGGTTATCCCTGTAATACCTTCCGTATAAATCTTCTCCGCATCCACATATTTTCCGGTGATCAAAGAAGCCAGGATTGCAATTTTTCGGCATGCGTCATGTCCTTCCACATCCGCTTCCGGATTGCGTTCCGCATATCCCAACGCCTGTGCCTGCTTTAAAACCTCCCCATAATCCGCCCCCTCACGTTCCATCTTACTTAATATATAGTTGGTGGTGCCATTTAGAATTCCTGTAACTGCTTCTATTTTCTCCGGTGTAAGCGCATTTTGAATGGAACGTATAATGGGAATCCCGCCGCCCACGCTGGCCTCAAACATATAATTGCAATTCTTTTCCGCCGCAATGGCCAATAACTCTACCCCATGTTTCGCCACCAGCTCCTTATTGGACGTACATACACTTTTGCCGGCCTCCAACGCCTGTTTTGTAAATTGATATGCGGCTCCTACGCCTCCCATTACCTCACAAATCACACTGACTTCCTGATCTTTTATAATAAGATTGAAATCATGCACAACTTTATCTTCATAAGGATCTCCAGGAAAATCTCTCAAGTCAAGAATATACTTAACATGTACTTCCTCCCCGGCATTTTTACTCACTTCCGCATTATTGTGTTCAATTACTTCCACAACTCCGCTTCCCACTGTCCCATATCCTAACACCGCTACCTGAATCATTCTTATTCCTCCTAGTTCCGTCTCTGCACTACTGCGCCCCTTCAGGGGAAGGAAATTTCATCTGCAAAGTACGCAGCTAAAATTTCCTTCCGGGCGCCTTCGTTTCGAGACTGTTTTTTTATTTTCTCTTGACATTTCTTAGATGGACTATTCCAGTTCCCGCCTGGGGAACTTGTTCCGGTCTCTACATTGTTTTTATTCCCTGGAAAGTATCTTCACATGTCTGACGCCCTGTTGATTCTCCATTCGGTCAATCATTCGGGAAATATCTCCTGTATCCTGCAAAATCTGTACGCTGAGACTTAAAGATGCTATCCCATTGATAGGAATACTCTGGTGAATCGTCAGTATATTCGCCCGATACTCCGCAATGATTTTTAACACATCCGACAGCAGCCCCGGCTCGTCGTCCATCTGAAACATAAGGGTAAATGTAGTACCCTGGGCATTGTCATGAAATTGAAAAATATCGTCCTTATACTTATAAAAAGAACTGCGGCTGATGCCGACAGCATCAACCGCTTCCTGAATGGTCAGAGCTTTCTCTGACTCCAAAAGCCTCTTTGCTTCGACTACCTTTAGCAATACTTCGGGTACAGCTTTCTGCCTTACCACAAAATACTTTGCTGCCTCTCCCATAGTACCTCTCATTCCGCCGTGCCCCACGGCTTGTCCGCAACCACAATGCCCAAACGCAATAAAAATCATGAATGTTTTTACTACGCGGACACTTGTTTTTCATTGAGAGATATTTTAGCACAGATATCTCAAAAGCACAAGACTTTTTTTATAATTTATTCATAATTTCGTTACAGTTCAGCCATACAAAACTATGTTGTTCTGGACGCCTCCAATAATAAATTCAGGCTTTTCTTTACTTCATTGGCCGTATTCAATATAACGGCTACGGACGCCGCAATTTGCTCGGTGGACGCCGCCAGATTTTGAGTGCGGCCATTTACCGCCTCAATGGTTTTCTGCAGTCTGTTCGTATCCTCCACAATCTGAGTAATGGAGGCCATAACTTTATTCTGACTCTCGTTACTGCGTGTGGCCGTGGCCCGCGAACCAGAGGCCAGATTGTTAATCTCCCCCGCTACCACCGCAAATCCTCTTCCCGCCTCGCCTGCACGGGCGGCTTCTATACTTGCATTTAAGGCAAGCAGATTGGTCTGAGACGCTATGCTGACCACTTCGTTGTTATTTTGCACCAATTCCTGAAGCACTTCTGTTATACCGTCCAAAGACGCGGCCAAAGCCTCGCAGAAATCCGAAACATGTACCATTTCACTTGAAATCTCAGTGCTTTCCGCCGCATTATTGTCATTCCCCGCGGTCATCTCATCTACGGATTGATATAAATCAGAAAATTTCTGATTGATTTCCCGAATCGTTTCCAGAATCATTTCTTTCTGTTCCTGGACATTTTGCTTTTCTTCTTCCAACTGTACTGTCAGTTTCTGCGCTTCTTCATTCTGTATCTCCACTTCCTTTTTAATATAATAAATACAGTTTTCTTTTCTTGTAAAACCGTTAAATATAGCCACGGCCATCTGGTCGCAGGACTCATACCCGCAGCAGGAGCAATTGATTGACCGCTCATCCTGGGTATACTTTTTCATAGCCTTAAAAATTTCTTCTTTTTCGGAAGCGGAAGGTATTTTATGTTGACATTCTGCGGAACGGTCGGTATATTTTCGCAGATAGTCTTCCAATTTCAGCCCGCGAAACTGTTGATTCAGCCGTTTAAGACGTTTCTCCGGGGACAATTTTTTAGACCATGGGCTGGAAGTATTATTTTTCTTTGAAGTCTCTCTGATTTGCAGTAAATTACACAATACATCATCTGTTTTCGCCTTGTCCGCTTCGCACCCTGTGCCATAGATACATCCGGAAGAACAGTTCAGGGCGTCAATGAAAAGATAAGGCATACGCCCTTTGGCTATGCTTTCCTTGTTACTTTCCAGATAGTGATACATATGCCTCTCACCCTCAATTTGACGAATCAGCACACTTTCCCCCAGAAACCAATAGACATTTTCCTTCAGCCCTCCGGGCATGGGATAAATCGATCCCAATCCATACTCAATTTCATCGGAATTCAAAGCGCCTCTGATATTATTTTTACGGACATAGTTCATCAAATGATCAAAAGTAACGTTATAAGAAACATATCCTTTATTGTTCTGGTCGTCAATCTCAAGTTTTTTCGCAACACATGGGCTGATAAAAGCCAGTTTATCCGAAATTTTCATTTCATTTTTGGCATAGATGGCCGCACACATTAAAGGGCTTTGCACCGGGAAAAGTTTTGGAAGCAGTTCTGGCGTATAATGTTCAATATACCGCACAACTGCAGGGCAAGGCTGTGAAATGCCTCCCTGAAAATTATGTTGTTTTATGTAATTCAAATATCCCCAGGTGGTAATGTCCGCCCCAAAGGATACATTAATCAAATGTTTGACCCCAAGCGCTTTCAGTCCCCCCAACACCGACTCATATTCCTGGGGATAATTGGCCTTAAA
Source organism: Lachnospiraceae bacterium (assembly GCA_022793065.1). GTDB lineage: Bacteria > Bacillota > Clostridia > Lachnospirales > Lachnospiraceae > Acetatifactor. The sequence goes on along the minus strand of JAAWCE010000026.1, from coordinate 13,601 downwards.
CGCCGGAGCTATCAGAAGTGAAATCCGTTCTCCCTTCTTCAAATCTTCAAAAAAACGCTCCGTGTCGTCATGGTATTCTCTCGCATGATGCTCACACACATCAAAACATGCCCCACAGGCAACACACCGATTGCCGTCCACGTCAATGCGCATACCATTTTCCGATTCATTGGTAACACAGGCTCCCTCACAGCAGCAAACTCTGGTGCATTTATTGCAGCCGATACATTTGTCATTCGTATATACCAGGGATGTACTCTCGTTTGTCATATCTGCTCCTTTCCTTTGTTTTATCTCACTCTTCTTTGTATTTTATGTCGCTTTAAATCACTAACTGATTTTTTCCCGAATGTTTCCCAATATAAAGTTTCTCATCCGCCACGCTAATCCACTCGTCAATGGACTGATTTTCAAGATAAGGTGCAGCTCCTATGGTAATTGTCAGCTTAATTCGGTTACTGTCATATACAAATTCTCTCTCCGCCACGGTTTTCCTCACAGTCTCAAGTACGGCAGCTTCGGCTTCCTTACCTCCGGGCATGGCTCCCACCATCACAAATTCTTCACCGCCCCATCTGCATGCAATCAGCTCGCCGCAGCAAGATTCTATGATAGAAGTCATACTTTTCAGCACAAAGTCGCCGCAGTTATGTCCAAAACGATCATTAATTAATTTAAAATCATCTATATCTACAATGGCAAGCCAATAGTCTTTCATTTTCCCCGCATTGAAAATCTGCTGCAAATGATCAATTAAATAGAATCTGTTTACAAGCCCTGTCAGCTTGTCATGATTGGCCTGGCGGGACAACTCATCTTCGTAATAATTTGCAATTCGGGTCAGCATACTGTAAAAATAAATACACACGATAAATACCGCTGCAGAATTCAAGACCATCAACGTTTTCTGCACTCCCTGATCAAGCGGATATATCACGCCTCTCCATTCGGAAACCTGAATTGCAAGAAAATATAACACACCGCTGCACACGCTCATAAAAACGGCACCAATGTGACGTCCTATCAATCTTACGGAAAAATATTCCGCATAAAAGACCACTGCAGCACAGCCAATAAAGTACAGCTGGAAACCACAGTCTTTTCCCAAACACATCACCGCCAAAAACATATGTATCATAATTTCAAAGAAAGTAATTACAATTTGATGATTTGTCTTGCTTTTCCGAATCAGCCAAAAACTTATGAAATAACTTAAAACGCTGAAAATGTTCATGACCGCCATGATTGTTACATGTGTACAAGCAAAAAATATCAAAAATATTGCATGCACGCACAACAGAAATGAATTAAGGAAATACAAAGATTTTTTCGCAACTTCTTTATCCGAACTTAGCTTCAACTTTTTCCCCCCTTTCTGAATTGTATTTTATATGGTTATGATATCGTTATTATCATCTCAAAAATAACATCAACATGTTTATCTTACCACAAATTACATCCGTATGGCAAGGAAAAAATACGGTTTCTCCCTTATTGATATTCACAAAATAAATAAGTTATATTATGAAACTAACTTCAATAAAAAAGGAAGTTCTTTACATTTTTGACCTGTCTCCAATCAAAAATTTCAAGGACTTCCTCTCCTGTTTTCATATACTTTGCGCCTGAACCCTTACCATAGTTTTACAGCAAAGGATATTGATCTGTCAGCGCCTGTACAATATCGCGGGCCTGAGGGATACTTTCCTCCCCGCCCTTGATCACAATGGCAATGGCCTCGGCTATTTTATCCATATCCTGAACATTCATTCCTCTGGAGGTTACCGCCGGTGTTCCCAGCCGAACGCCGCTGGTCACAAAGGGCGATTGAGGGTCATTGGGAATCGTATTCTTATTGCATGTTATATGAGCGGCATCCAGTAATTTCTCCACCGCTTTACCGGTCAGGCCGAAATTCGTCAAATCAACCAACATCAAATGATTATCCGTACCCCCGGATACAATGTGAATCCCTCTCTCAATCAATCCCTTACACAACGCCTGCGCATTGTCAATAATATTTTTCTGATATACCTTGAACTCATCGCCCAGGGCTTCTTTAAAGCATACCGCTTTCGCGGCAATTACGTGCATCAGCGGCCCTCCCTGAATTCCAGGGAAAATAGCCTTGTTAAAATTATACTTTTCATTGACGGCATTGCTGGATAAAATCATACCGCCGCGGGGTCCTCTAAGCGTTTTATGGGTTGTAGTCGTCGTCACATCGGCGTAAGGAATAGGACTTGGATGCAGCCCGGCAGCCACCAGACCTGCAATGTGAGCCATATCCACCATTAAAAACGCTCCCACCTCGTCTGCCACTTCACGGAACTTTTTGAAATCAATGGTACGGGCATATGCGGACGCACCGGCAATTATCATTTTGGGTTTGGCTTCCAACGCAATTTCCCGCAATTTATCATAATCAATAAACCCGTCGTCATTGACGCCATAAGGAACAATTTTAAAATATTTCCCGGACATATTGACCGGGCTTCCATGGGTCAGATGTCCGCCGTGGTCAAGATTCATGCCCATAATGGTATCGCCCGGCTGACACACTGCAAACTGCACCGCCATATTTGCCTGCGCACCGGAATGAGGCTGGACATTGGCATATTCACAGCCAAACAATTCCTTTGCCCTGGAAATTGCCAGGTTTTCAACCACATCCACACAGTCACAGCCCCCATAATACCTTTTTCCAGGATATCCTTCCGCATATTTGTTCGTCAAAGGACTGCCCATTGCAGCCATCACTGCCTTGCTCACCCAGTTTTCAGAGGCAATCAGCTCAATATGACTATTTTGTCTCGCCTGCTCGTCCTCAATGGCCTGTGCAATCTCCGGGTCAAAATTTCGTACTTCATCCAAAGAATACATTCCTAATCCTCCTGTCTTGTGCGCCCTCACACAGCTATATTTGGTATTGATTACATTTCATGCAACTTCCAATAAACTTCATTATAACATGTAATGTAAATTATGCAAATAAAAATTACACATTCCAAATTTTATATATGATAAAATCCCGCCACGCCTTTCTTTCTGAATATACTTTTCTGATTTTTTCAGTCATAAGCGTCAAATATCGGAACAAAGACTCCGCTGCAAAAGCAAACACTATCATAATCAAAATCACTATGGGCGACATTTCACTGATCGCGAAAAGATTGCCCAGAAAAACGCCGCAAAACAACAAACCTACAATGTTAATGGCAAGAATTCCATATTTCATAGAATTAAAGGGTTTGCTAATCTTACCCAAAATCATAAATCCCACAATAGCCAAAAGCATCGTGGCCGCTGTGGCAATATCGCTTTTGGGAAGCGCGAACGCCTTTCCGCATACTACAAGCGCCCCAACCGCTATTACATCCGTCAATCCGGCCGGAAAAGCCTTCAGCAGCACATTTTTCATAAAATTACCTTCTATACGGTTCTTATTTGGTTCTAACGCCAGCAAAAAACCCGGAATTCCGATAGTAAACATGCCAATCAGCGACACTTGAGAGGGCTCCAACGGATAAGTCATTGCAGAAAAAACGGAAAAAAGCGCCAGTAAAAATGAGAAAATATTTTTTACCAAAAACAGGCTTGCCGAGCGCTGAATATTATTCACAACACGCCGTCCTTCCAACACCACGTCCGGCATATGGGCAAAATCGGAATCCAGAAGAACTACTTGCGCCGCCTGGGCCGCTGCTTCGCTGCCGGAAGCCATTGCCACACTACAATCCGCATCCTTCATAGCCAGAATATCATTCACCCCATCCCCTGTCATTGCAACCGTATGCCCCGACTTTTGCAGCGCTTTCACAAGCGTCTGCTTCTGACTGGGCGTAACCCGGCCAAAAACCGTATACTTCCCTGAGGCATCCTCTACTTCTTCGTCGGTAAGAAGCGTGCTCACATCAATATACTGTTCTGCGTTCTCAATTCCGGCCTGTTTTGCAATTTCCGATACGCTGGCCGGATGATCTCCTGAAATTACTTTTACCGTAACTCCCTGACTGCGAAAATAATCAAACGTTTCCTTAGCATTCTTCCGTATGGGATTTGCCAAAATCACATACCCAAGAGGCGTAATCTCTTCCGCTGCCAAATGTTCCTGCTGTTGAGACTTTCCAATCATCAGCACCCGATATCCTTTTTGTAAATATGGCGCAATTTCTTCCGAAATAAGCTCATACCGTTCCCCCATGACAAATTCCGGCGCTCCCAAAACATAATTTCCATCCCCAAAAGAAACCATACTATACTTCCTGGAAGACGAAAATGGTATGACAGATTCCGGTTTTCTTTTTTTCTCCCTCTGTCCGGCGGACGAGTCGGCAATATATGCACGAATGGCCTCCATTGTACTATTATCATCCTGCACCGCCGCGGCATAATCTGCCAGAAGGTTTTCCAGCTCATGAATTTCCTCCTCACTCTCCTGCGCATTGCCGCCGGGCAGAATCCTGACCACCTTCATATCCGGCTCAGTAATTGTACCTGTTTTATCCACACACAGAACATCAACCCTTGCCAGTGTTTCAATACTTTTCATCCCATGCAAAAGTACTTTCACCTGCGCTAATTTTAAAGTGCTTAATGCAAGGGATATCGTAGTCAAAAGATACAACCCTTCCGGAATCATTCCTATAATTGCAGCAATCATAGATACAATACTGACCCCAAATGATTCTTTATTTACATAATAGGCCTGTGCAAACAAAATGGCAGCAACCGGAATAATAATAATGCCAACCCATTTCACCAGTTGATTCAATGAGCGCAGCATACCTGACTGCTCCCCCTCCCCCATGGCCTTTGCTTCGGCTGTCAACTTGGATATGTAAGATTCTTTTCCCACACACTCCATTTTCGCATAACATTGACCTGATACCACAAAGCTCCCTGACAGAAGTTTGCTCCCTGTCTCTTTTTTTATCTCATCCGCTTCTCCTGTCAGCAGAGCTTCATTTACCGATATACTTCCCTGTATGACAACTCCATCCGCACAAATCTGATTTCCCGCCCTCAATAGGACACAATCGTCTTTTACCAATTCCTGTGACAAAATCTGAGACTGTACCCCGTCTCTCACCACTATGGAATGTGGAGCATTCAACATATTCATCTTATCCAGAGTACGTTTTGCCCGAAGTTCCTGAACAATCCCCGCCCCGGTATTAATGATTATGATAGGAAGGAACGTCAGATTTCTATAAGATCCTACCACACACAATAAAACTGTTATGATTAGAAAAATCAAATTAAAATAGGTCAAGGTATTGGTTTGTATAATTTTCCATACGCTTTTATCCGTTGTAATGTCCGTCAGATTTACCAGACCTTGTTCCACCCGTTCATTGACCTCTTCCATTGTCAGCCCCACAGGCCCAACCAAATCCGACATACTTACCTTATCTTTAGAATATTCTTTTTCCACAGTCAGTCCTCTTTCCGGCTGTATGCCATATTATTATATAAAATCATTATTCTCCTGACAAATATCCCCTTAATGCAAATACATGTCCCACGTACAAAGTTCAAACGCAGCATGCTTTTCTGTGGGAATCAGACTGTCGCAAACCCGCCCGCATACAGAAACAATATAACAGATATCCACTTGAGCGGAAGGCTCCGTTTTTGAGTAATTTTCATGGGCATTACAGCATAAATCCCACAAATTCTTTTCTCTTTCCAAATCAAGTTCCAATATTTTTTCACGGGATGCGGATTTGAACGCAGGATGCAATTCTCTCGCTTCATATTCCGCATGTTCTATCATGGTTCCAGGAAAAATTTCATTGTGAGGATACGTAAATGTATCTGCTAAAAGATGCGTCAACACCCCCAGCCTATAATAGTCAAAACAAGTAAATTCCTTCTTTTCGGTCAATTTCCGCATTTTGCGCCGTATTGCGGCCTCGGAATTAACGGTAAAGTGCATTTTAAATGGTTTTCCTTTCAGCAATCCTTTTACATAAGTACAAATATTAATGTCCGGCACTAAAGATCCTAATACAAATGCGCGCCGATGTTTCAAAAGTTCCCTGTTGTCGCTATAATCAACCAAATACAACGCCAATGTTCTGTGATCGCTAAACTGCATATCAATTCCTCCCCGTAATATTTACAAACTATATCAATTCCCCGCATAATATCTGTCTGTATATTTTGATATAAGTATAGCAATCCTTTCAAAATATAACCCGAAGCAAAATGAAATAATTTATAAAGAAATATGGATAATTTTAGGAATCAAATTGTCTAAGATGTCAATGTCTCCATAAGAAAGTTGCAATTTATTTCTTTTCATTGCACATTTTTCTTCCATATTGTACAATAAAAGACGAAAAAAGACATAAAAAGAAAGGTAACAGATCACAGGAGAATATCGTTATGTATCATATTTTAATTAACCCGGCTTCCCGTTCCGGCAAAGGATACCGAATCTGGAAAAAGCAAATAGAACCTGTTCTTCAAGAAAAAAAGATTCCTTACCATGCCTATTTTTCCAAACAACCGGGGGATGCCGCCCGTATAGCCCATAAAATATCCTCCCCCACATCGGACCCGCTTTCTCTCATCATATTGGGCGGGGATGGTACCATAAACGAAACCCTGCAAGGCTTGCAGAATACTTCACGTATTCTCCTTGGTTATATTCCCTCTGGGTCTGGCAACGACCTTGCAAGAGACTTGGGAATTCCCTCAAATCCATCGGACGCTCTCGACCTCATATTACATTCGGGAACTCCCCATTGTATGGACCTTGGTGCCATATCCTACCCTGACGGCTCAATACGACGGTTTGCTATCAGTTGCGGCATTGGTTTCGACGCTGCAGTGTGTCAGGAAGCAATTCACAGTACGCTCAAACAAGCTATGAATAAATTGGGGTTGGGAAAACTGACCTATTTGGGCATTGCCTTAAAACAGCTTTTCACTGCCAAAGCAATTTCCGGAAAACTCACCATAGAAGATAATCCCCCCATTCATATAGGAAATATGCTTTTTACCGCATGTATGCTGCATCGCTTTGAAGGCGGGGGATTTCAATTTGCTCCGGATGCGGATGATAACGACGGAATATTAAATTTATGCGTGGTTGGTGATTTGTCCAAATTATTTGTCTTATTTGCACTTCCCACCGCCTTCAAAGGAACCCATTACAGATTTAAAGGTATTACCCCATATAAAGCCAAAAAACTTACCCTGGAAACAGATCTGCCTCTCTGGGTACATACGGATGGTGAAGTAGAAAAGAAAAGCTGTCGTATCTGTGTGACTTGCGAAAAATCAGCCATCCAAATCATCACCCCTTAATCCGTATTCTGCCCGCCCAGGCGGGCAGTTTCAGCGTTATCCTACATAAAACTTTCAACTTTTTATTTAACTCCCTTTTCGGAAAAGTGTTCCCACTGTCCATTTCCCAAAATTTGGTGAATATTCATACATTTCTTAATTTTTCAAACAATTTGAGCTCCCTTTTCGGAAAAGTGTTCCCACTGCTTATTATCATGAAATTTGTTCCACAATATGCTTCTCAACTTTTGCAATTTCATTACTAATAAAGGCATATTTGTTTTTTAGCTGGACTAAAAGGTAATTCTGTTATCTCAAATAATTCATTATAAATCATTTGTGGAATTCCTTGTTTAAATTGTATTAAGCTACTCTCATGATGTCCTCGCATTGCTTGTTCAGAAGGCTGCATCTTAGGATTGCAAGTAAAAAAGCATATAACCTCTGAATAGCAAGTTTGAATTGAATTTTGCAATATTTTATAGTTATCCATCAATGCTATTTTTGTGTATTTCTGTCCTATCGGTATGTCGCTCTCCGCATAGGAATGATGAAAATATAAACTATTCGGGGCATATTTATTATTTTGAAATTTTTGATAGGCAATAGGAGAGCTCACTCCAAATTGCAAAACATTTTTTTCCATATCTGGTATTAGTTTATTTTTAATAATTTCCAAACTGAACCATCCCCATAAAATCAGTCTGTTTCGTTCTGCCATCTTCTTATTCTCACTTAGTTTTAATAAAGTTAACATTTGAACATTTCGATTTAAATATTTTACAAAAAATAAATTTCTGGTTTTTATAACACATATTTGTAGTCTCGTTTTTAACAGGTACACAATTCCCAAAAGGGAGTTATTTAATTCACTCAATTAAACTTATATAATTTCTGACAGATCTTGTATCCGCCCACTGATATCTTGCGTCCCCCCCGTCCTGGAAGATTCATTGCATTACCCATAATACCATGCCTTAACCTCAGAAACAGCCGTCTGTCCTTAGATTTCAGATATTGCCACAATTCTTTTTTCTTTACCAGGTTTTCTTTTGTGTCGGAACGAATCAAAAGTACGGAAGAAACTGTGGTCACAATCTCCAAATAATTACACATATACTGGTACAAACGTTTATTTTTCATTATCTCTTGTTTCTTATTCACCAGATAATCAATCATCAGCTTATTTACTTTTATCTGTTGATCTATCCTGGCAATCATAGTTTGTTCATTGACCGACTGCCCTTCCCTCCCAATATAGTAGCGGTAAAAATTCACATCAAGATAATAGATATTTTTCACATAAGGAAGGGGCTCAAACACATAGATATTATCCACATAAAAGGTATGCTCCGGCAGACTGATTCCACATTCTTTCAACAGTCTGGTACGAAAAATAACTGAGTGCATTAAAATATAATGACCTTTCAAAAAATGATGGCAGTCTTCCCAGTGAAACATTTTCTCTTTGGGAAAAATATGCCGATACTGCATCACCTTTTTGCGCTTCTCTCCTTCTTTCTCATATACAAAATTGCAGATCAGCAGATCAAGAGCGCAGTCTCCCCCGGCCAAATTCCTCAATGTATCAAGAACACGAAAATAGGCCTCCCGTTTTACCCAGTCATCACTGTCAACCACCTTAAAGTACAACCCGCTGGCATTTCTTATGCCCGTATTGACAGCCGCACCATGCCCTCCGTTTTTCTGATGCACTGCTTTGATAATAGAAGGATATCTTGCTGCATACTCATCCGCAATTTCTGCAGTTTTGTCGCCTGAACCATCATTGACAATAATAATTTCCACATCCTCTCCCCCCTCAAGAAGAGAATCCACACATTTTTTCATATAGTTTTCAGAATTATAACATGGTATTACCACTGACAATAGTTTCATTTATATTGTCCTCCCTTACTCGTCATATACTCCCCAAATACTTTCCATATGCTGCAAACGCCGAAGGAATGGGATATTTTTTCTTTGTCTCCTCCGTCTCAACCAACAGCCAGTCTTCATCCTTTCCCATATCTTCCAGAACCTTTCCTGCGCTTACTTGGTCCACCCTGACCAGATATCCCTTCATATGCCATTCGATATGAGTGAATATATGCTTTGCATCCGGCAAAAGCTGAAGCTCCATTACATGAAAGCCACGATTCACCAAATATTGTGCTGTTTCCTCCGCAGTGCAAAATCCCTCTATGGAGGGCGGCTCGTACATTCCGGCAAGCAGCCCTTTATCCGCTCTTTTCCGAATGACCACTTTAGTTCCGCTTCTAATCACCAAAATGCTCTTCTGTTGAATCTGTCTTGGCTTTTTTCTCTGTTTCCGGGGATATTCCTGCTCTTTCCCCATTGCATGCGCCAAACAGATTTCCGCAAGCGGACACTTTCGGCACAGAGGGGCGCCATTGGGAATACAGATACATGCGCCTATTTCCATCATCGCTTGGTTAAAATCCCCCGGACGCTCAAGGGGCATAATCTGTTCCAAATCCTTCCGGACAGCCTCCCGTACTTTTTCATCCGTAATCAGCCGCCCATCCCCCCTTAGCCTGGACACCACACGCAGCACATTTCCATCCACTGCCGGCACCTTCTGTCCAAAAGCTATGGAGGCAATGGCTCCCGCCGTATAACTTCCAATGCCCGGCAATTCCATAAGCGATTTATAATCCCCCGGCATCTGCCCCCCATACTCCTTCATAACCTTTGCCGCCGCTTTCTGCAGATTGCGAACCCTGTTATAATACCCCAATCCTTCCCAAAGCTTCAATAGCGTTTCTTCCTCCGCCTGAGCCAATGCCTCAATATCAGGCAGCGCTTTCATAAAGCGCTCAAAATAAGACTTTACGGCTTCCACTCTGGTCTGCTGCAACATAATTTCCGATACCCATACCCGATATGGGGAAGGAAATTCCCTCCAGGGCAAAATTCTCCTATTAGCCCCATACCATTCTAAAAGCGGCGTGGAAAAATGATTTAAATTTGATTGAAGCAGCACAGGGACCGGATGATTGATTGTCATGGTCTGAGCGGTCACTTCACAATTATAAGCCAATATCCCTACACCCGCCTTTGCCGCTCTGCATAAAGTCTGCGCAAATTCCGGATGTGTTTCACAGTTTGGCGTAAAGTAATCCACTTTTTCCATTTGGATTACAAACATCACAAAGGCCTGATACCCCTCCTTCTTTGCTGTCATCAATTCTTCCAAATGCTTTATCGCCCTGTCCGAAGGCGCATCCGGAAATCTCACCACACCACATTCTTCCAGTGTTACTCCTTTTACTTCCATAAAAATTTTATCCGTTTTTGTCTCTATATAGAAATCAAATCTTGAATTACCATATATTTTCTCCGGACATATGGACAGCGCTTCCTGAAAAAACGCTCCTGTCTGCAGCCACTCCAAAACTGCCTTATTGGGCGCCTGAGCGTCCATGTTAATGAAACGGGAGCCCTTTTTCACCGCCACCAAATCATAAGCCGTGCTTCGCTTGACATTGCTGCATTGCTCCAGATAGACAACAGCTCCTTCCTGCAGCAGCTCCCTACATCTGCCCGTATTCTTTACGTGGACCGTTTCAACCTTTCCTTCTATTTCCACCTTGGCAATAAACCGATTGGGCCGCTCCAGGAAACGCCCTTCCACAATATGCTCATAGTTCATTTGCCCAATTTATCCCTCCAGTCCGCCATATGCGTATATCTAATCTAAACATTCAAATAAATTTTTAGTTTCCCATTCTGCTGTAAGGCACCCTGGCCGCGGGAACAGATTGCGCCGCGCTCATCGTATGCACCAGTTGATCGTCAAAAAATATCTGTGCGCCAAACGCCTTTAAGACATCTTTCTTCTCCAATCCTCCCAGGAAAAAAGCCTCGTCCACCCTTACATTCCACTCCCGCATTGTGCGGATGACACGCTCATGTGCCGGCGCGCTGCGGGAAGTAACCAAAGCTGTACGAATGGGACAATGCTCTGTCCCCAATTCTCTCTGCAAATCCGAAAGTTTTTTAAGAAAATTTGCAAAGGGACCTTCTGCCAGCGGCTCTCTGGCATGGTTTTTCTCATTTTCTTCAAAAGCGCTTAATCCCTTTTCTCGAAAAATCATCTCCGCTTCATCCGCAAAAAGCACCGCATCCCCATCAAAAGCAATCCGAATCCTACATTCTTCATTTGTCTCGCCGCACATGTCCGCTTCTTCGTCCGTAGAATAAGCGGCAGACGACACGAGCCCAGTCTGTGCTTTATGTTCTGTACAGATAATCCCGGCTGCTATTTTACTGTCTATGGCACATTGCACGTCATCTTCATATGCTGATAAAAATAAATCCGTTCTGAATGCGGTCAAATATGGCGCCAGCGCCGCCCCGCTTACCAATACCGCCCTGGTAATATCCAGACCATAATAGGATATGGCATTAAAAACCCGCAGAGATGTATCCGGACTATTACGGGACATGATAATCACTTCCACCAGGTTATTATCTTCGCTGAATTCATTAAGCTTCAGCAGAGACTTTACCAAATCATACCCCGGCCCCGGCTTTAAAATATCCTGTTCATGTTCTATCTGATAGCTGCAATATGCATCAAGCCCTTGTTTTTCAAAAATTTCATTCTCCACACTTAAGTCAAACAACGCTCTTGACGAAACTCCAATTACCATTTTCCTGTCCATCGTCATATACCGCTCCCTTCCGCTGTTTTCAATCAAGCTGTATACATGTATTTCACGGTTTATCTCCGATGATATTTCATACAAATATGCTTCTGCCTGCCTTACAACATCCGTTTGCTTTGCTGACGCTGAACACCAAAACTTTCATAACCCTATCTCAATCGATTACATTCGTAACGCTCCAAAGTAAGCAGACATGTTTTCAAAGCCTCATATCGCTCTTCAACATCACCGTCATTTATCTCTATATCACACGCTATTGCCATGGTTGTAATCATATCATTGGTGATTCTATGATGAAGACCAGCCAAAATATTTAATTGCTCCCCATAGCTGTCCGCATCTAAAAATTCCAAAACCAACGGTTCAATGGATAACGCTTCCTCATTCTGAGCTGAAGTGTCCGGCTGGACGACCGAACACTGCGGCTCTATTTTCTCTTGTCCCGTTATTGTTTTTTCTCTGTCTAACCCCTTCTGTCCAGCCGGCGCAGCAAGACTGCCGCCTTCCCTTTGTCCGACTATTGTCGTCTGATCGGAGGCATACACATCTGATGCTTGGGTATGGGCGCCATAGTGCGTTTTCTCCCCTGTTTTTTCTTCCACCGACTCTTCTCTCTGCCTTGCCGCTTCCGGACCTTGCAATTCAAAGCGAAATTCCTGCACTGCATCCGGATATTTCTCCCTGTCAACTCTGCCGACAAACATGGCAAGAGGTCTGGCATAAATCGCGTCGCCGTAAAGCGCCTGATACACTACAAGCTGTTCTCCTGTCTCGGTATGCTCTGCAATCGCTGTCACCTGATATAGATTCCCTTTAAAATGTTTATATATTTCATGTGGTTTCGGAATAAATGACATTTCAGGAACTCCTTTCTGTTTTCTCTGGTAAAAGTATACCCCTATTTCCACAAAATGTCATGTAATTCCTTCTAATGATTTTCAAAAAATTTATGAAAGAATACACAGTTTTCATCTTCAAAGACAATTTGCTCCAACTCCGCCATTAATATCTGCCTGTCTGCTTCACTCATCTTATTGATTCTGCCATGATGAACCGTAAGTGTATACTGTCTGCTTCCGCTCTCATCAATCATCCTGGTCAACATCACCCCGCTGTTGGCAAATCCCCGTGCACTTAACATTTGCCTTGCATCCTCTACCAACCCTTCTTCCAACACCTGATAATACCCTTCCAATTCCTGAGCGCTTACATTGGTCCTGCTCAGCACCACCCCCCGGCAGCACAGCGCCATCACCAATACCAATCCTAAAGTCATCGCTACAAAACCAATATTTTCCAACCTTCTCTTCATCACAATCTCCTCCTTACATTGAACGTGCGTTCTGTTTCTTATAGAATAAAACATTTGTTCTGATTTGTCAATGTTTTAAACAAGAAAATCATACAAAATTACAAGTACTATAAAACTCTCTCAAATTTTGCGTTTGCCGCAAGTCCAATTCCCCTCCCATTACCAGAAAAGCATTATAATACGCGCAAAACCTGTTGCTACTTGTCAAGGACGTATTCATCATTTTTCATCACTTTTTCTTGATTTTCCCTGTTTTCCATGCTCTAAGTCATGGAGAATGACACGCTTTAGCTTGT
>JAAWCE010000108.1 GCA_022793065.1 Lachnospiraceae bacterium | reverse complement strand
TTTATCAGATAGTCCAGCGCTGTCCGTCCCCCGATCCCCCGGCTGTTCCAGCACCATTTCCCATTGGAGATTTTGAGGCTGTCGTGGGTGCGGGTGCAAAATTCTCGCGGGCCGCACCGCTTCAACTCATAAGGATCAAATGTTTGGAGATAGGAAAGCAAGTCCCACTCCTTTGCTTTTTCAATTTGTTCTTTGGTCACACTTGGCACAACCGGCGCCTCTTTTCCTGATGCCGCATGGGCATTTAATTTTTGCCAACGTTATCGAACGTATGGACAACCCTATCATAAGGGTGTATAATCAAAGTAAGACTATGAAACGCTGAAATGGGAGGTGCTCCAGATATGAAGGACAGGGTGTATATGGCCATTGATCTCCGCAGTTTTTACGCTTCCGTGGAGTGCATCGAGCGCAAGCTGGACCCCCTGACCACCAATCTCGTAGTGGCGGACAAGAGCCGTACAGATAAAACCATCTGTCTGGCAGTCACACCCTCTCTGAAAGCCTACGGCATCTCCGGGCGGGCGCGGCTGTTTGAGGTGGTGCAGAAGGTGGCGGAGGTGAACGCCCACCGGCAGCAGAAGGCTCCAAAGCGGTAGTTCACCGGCTCCTCCTGGCACGACCCGGACGTGAAGGCCCACCCGGAACTGGCCCTGGATTATCTGGTGGTCCCGCCCAGGATGGCTCACTATATCGAATGGAGCACGAAAATTTACAACGTTTATTTAAAATATGTGGCTCCCTCCGACATAAGCGCGTATTCCATCGACGAGGTGCTGATGGATGTGACCAACTACCTGCCCACCTACAAGCTCACCCCCCGGGAGCTGGCCCGGAAGATCGTGCTGGACGTGTTGGACACCACTGGCATCACCGCCACGGCGGGCATTGGCACCAATCTCTATCTGGCGAAGGTGGCCATGGACATCTGGGCCAAGCACACCAAGCCGGACAAAAGCGGTGTGCGCGTTGCGGCCATGGACGAAATGAGCTACCGCCGCCTGCTGTGGGACCACCGGCCCCTCACCGATTTCTGGCGGGTGGGTCCAGGCTACGCCAAAAAGCTGGAGGCCCAGGGGCTGTATACCATGGGCGATATCGCCCGGTGCTCCATCGGCAAGCCAACCGACTATTATAATGAAGAACTTCTTTACAAAATGTTCGGCGTAAATACGGAGCTCTTGATCGACCATGCCTGGGGATATGAGCCAGTGACCATGGCGGATATCAAGGCGTACAAACCCGAGACGAAAAGCGTGGGTTCCGGCCAGGTGCTCACCTGCCCCTACCCCTTCAGTAAGGCCCGGATGGTGGCCTGGGAGATGGCGGATCAGCTGGCTCTGGAGTTGGTGAGCCAGGGGTTGGTGACGGATCAGCTCACCCTCACCGTGGGCTATGACATTGACAATCTGCGGGATGCTGACCGCCGTAAGCGATACCATGGGGAGGTCAAGACGGACCGCTATGGACGGCAGATCCCCAAGCACGCCCACGGAACCGCCAACCTGGAGGGACGCACCGCCTCTTCCAAGCGTATCACTGCGGCGATTCTGGAGCTGTATGACCGCATCGTGGACAAGGATTTGCTGATCCGGCGCATGAATCTTACAGCCAACCAAGTGACGGACGAAAGCGCTGTGTCAGATGAGTCGGCCATGGTGCAGATGGACCTGTTCACCGACTACGCCGACGCTCAGGCCAAAAAGGAAGCTGAGGCGGCGGAGCTGGCTCGCGAGCGGAAGCTCCAGGAGGCCATGCTGGGCATCAAAAACAAATTTGGTAAGAACGCTATTTTGAAGGGAACGAACCTGATTGACGGCGCTACCGCCGCCGACCGCAATAGCCGTATTGGAGGGCATAAGAAATCCTGAAGTTAAGATTTTTTGTGAAATCCTCCCTTTTTTAAAATCCAAACTTTCAATATCGCAACGTGTCATCTATGTGCTTTTTATACCTAAAAAATTTGGATTTCATTTCGATGCTTGACAAGGCAGTATACTCATCCAATAGCCTCAAATCTGTAGAAGTTCTCATCCAAAGCAATATAATTCCCCACCAGACGACTTCACTCTCTGGCGGGGAATCATATGGCATCACATAAACTGTTCAGAAAGAGCTGGCATAAGGATTTTAGGAGAAAAGGCGAATGAAATGGGTGGGGATATTGTACATTAACCATCTAATACGGCAATAGCTTCATTTAACAACTCTATCGATTTATTAAACTGGCTCTTTGTTTTGTTCCCCGGCAAGGCTATATCGTCAGTCGAAGACGACAGCATTCCGCAGCCAGATTGCTCACTATCTCCAAAGGAAGAGAAAAGTTTTGCCTCAAAGCCTTTCTTTTTCACCAATTCCAAGAGCTGAGTAGCGCGTTCATTGCTGAGTGCGGATTGGTTCCCGCATGAAGTGCGGTTTACGTCGCAAAGATCAATTCGGAATATATCTTTGTCCAACGCCTGCAATATTGTTTCAAGACGTTTGGGTGTCAGTGTATAAGGCTTGTCTCTTTCGGGAACATTTGCAAAACGATATCGGTCAAATAGGAGGATGCCAACCCCGATTTTTTCATTGGCCACAGAATAAAATTTCTCGCACTCTTTAATAAAACGCTTATAATCATGCTCTGCATTAATTGGCATAAGAGTGGTACGATCCTCTCCAATTGCGTGAAGCGAGAAGTGAATAGTGATCTTATTTTTAAAGAGTCCACTTTCTATATCATTGATAAGGATGGGAATGAAATCACAGATTCCACAAGTCGATATAATATATCGATGAACCTTCTGCCGAATCCGCTCCATGGCAAGATCGGTAAGCTGAATTGCACGTCGGACAGCTGGATAGCAGAGACCTGGCTCCCCCTGCCCCATAAAAGCAAATTCTCTTTCGTTTCCACGTACCAGCGGGAAACTGGGGCAATCAGAATCATATCCTGCCATAAAGATATTCTGCAAGGCAATATCCTCAGCACATATATCGCCAGAGTAAGGAATGGTACCCGTTTCACAAAAACGGCATTGCTGGTGGTTGCAGGATAGGCGGCAACCGTAACTGACAGAGCAAGTATAGGCTGATATATGGTGTACGCTCAAATCCTGAGAGTCTTTTAAACGCCTATTAAAAGCTAAACTCTCGACATGACGACCATTCCGTTCCCAAATGTATTTAATACCATCAATTCCTCGCCCGCCGAGCAAAATGTACCCCTTCAACGAAAACGGATGTTCTTTTTGGACAATCTCCTTCTCCGCCTCAATAGCAGGCATATGCTCATGACTCGAAAGTTCTTTCTCTGAAGTTGGGTAAAGCTTACTGAACTGACTGTCTCCTGGAGGGTGCGGATACCAATTTTGTTTACCCATATCCCACCTGTGAGCACGTAAAAGCACAGACCCGTCCGACATGAGTTCGCCCACCGAGAACCCAGCTTCGACACTTCCTACATCTTGCATCAGGCATCCCACAGTAACTTCTTTTCCGTTATCGCCAAAGGTACTGTCCCATAGCTTGTGCTCGTGTCCGCAAAGGTATAAACGTATGCCTGCCTCATTCAAGAATCTGGAACAAGTATTATATTCGTTATCTTCAAGGAATTTTAGTCCATGATGTCCCACCGCAATCGTGGGATTATCATTTTTTATATCATGAACCACAGCGGAAAGATGACTGCTGCCAAGAAGCAACTTATGTTCGTCGTCAACTTGGCCTTTATCCACCATACCGGCTGTCAATGCAGTATTCAAAAGAAGTAAATTGCAACGTTCCAAGCATACTGCAAAGTGTGGATTAGCCGATGTAACTGTATCGGCTGTTCCATAAACGACTTTTCGAAGTTCCTCGAAAAATAAGAAATCTTTTTGCAGCCGTTCCATTCGCTCTGCGCTGAAGGTTCCATGTCCTGCGGAATATGTGCTGCGCAGTCCCCTAATTACATCGCTGCGCACTTCACTACGATCCAGATCGTGATTACCTGGAACCATGAAAATCTTTGTGGGTTCCAGCTTGAGTGATTTAGCAATTCTCTTAATAAAATCTCCAACACTCTGTGGATTCTCTTCCTTGCCGGGTGCAAAACGATAGTCTCCTGTAATAATCAAAGCATCAGCATCCTGAATGTGCGACTCTAAGTACGGGGGTAATTTTTCTTTTAACTCAGTGGAGTTAAAACCACTTTCTAGTAAAGAACGAAGGTGTAGATCTGAAAGGTGTACCCATTTGAATATGCTTTTCATTGGTTCCATGTCCAGGCCTCCTGTATATTAAATAAGACCACAGATTATATTTTCTGCTTCTTTCTCCAAGGCGATCCATCGCTCTGAAGGGAGATGATCCGCTATTTTCCCGCCAAGTGTGCCACATGCAGTCTGCTTTTCCTGTCCGAAAGAGGAAAAGAGTTTTGCCTCAAAGCCCAGATCATGTGCATAGTTTAAGATTTGTTCTGCTTCTTCAATGGGGTACAAGGCAGAATCGCAAATGTCCTCGGCTGGATTGTAAGTACAAAAACTGAGTCGATATTTTTTCGGATCAAGTTCTGCTAGAATTTTTTTAATATTTTCGAGCTCATTAGAGTAAGAATAGGCTTTACTGTTGGGCTGGAAATTTTTAAACAGCAGAATACCAACACACGGTTTCTCACCCATAAGGTCGTACATATCTTTCATAGCATATAATGATTCCTTATAAGACCACCGCTTTTCTATCGGCATTAACAGATCTCTACTCTCTGCCGCATGGAGGGAAAAATGAAGAGTGACACGTTGTGTGTAATAGTTTTTTATATCGTCTTTAAGTGCCTCAATGGATTCTGGCACACCACTAGTTGCAAAAATATGCCTATGAACCGTTTGCCCAAGTTCCTCCATGGCCCTGTTTGTCAATTCGATAGCACAGCGGACTTGTGCATATGCAAGACCTGGTTCACCTTGCCCCATATACGCAAATTCTCTAGTGCGGTTATGGAGTTCAGGGTGGTCTTCACAGTTCATATCCGAAAGAACCATAAATATATTCTGCTTAGCAATATCCCGATATGACAATGGTCCGCAAAAGGGGAGAACGTTCCCTGTTCTACAGAAAGCACATTGTGCCCCAAAGGAGCGCAACGCACAACCTGCACTTACAGACGTAGTGTATCCACAAATGTTATCTCTTTTTGTGGTGCTTCTTTGAGGAAACGCTGCACTTTCCACAAAATTTTTGCCATATTTATATCTCCAGGCATATCGCAGGCCATCCTGACCGACAGAACCAAGTACATCATATCCTGCAATAGAAATAAGAAAATTTTCCACTGTTAGCCCTCCCTTCTAGTAACTTGTGCCTGAGTAGGTTGGTTCTTCAATATGCAACAGGTCATGGTTAAAATTTAATGCGCAACAGGTTTTGCAAAACGGACATTTGCTGTATCTTTCGCGTGCCCAAGTGGAATCAGGTCCTTTTAGATAGCAGTCCGGCTCACCTTCTTTACAGATTGAGCGACCAATGTGCCATTCAATTTGATTTATAGAGTTAATGCTTAAACCTGTATAATTGCTAATTTCTTGAATGAGGAGTCCACATAACTGCCGCAATGCCCCTACTGTGCTCTCACGTCGTTGAATCTCTGCTGACAGCACATAATCCGTACTTAGTTTAGTTTTGGGTGATATCAAGCCCCTCCGCAAAAAGCAACGTATTAAATGGTAATCTACTGCGGGCTTGCAAAAAGCAGCTAATCCAGACAGTTGTGGATAAACGGAAAGTTTCTGTAATAGTAGCTGTAATTTCTTTTCTTCCGGATCTTGTGAAAAGGCAGAGCATTCCAGTAGGTTTTTTCGGATTTGAATTTCCGACAAAATTTGCCCATTTTCTGCTAAAAATATCTTTGCAAAACTTCTATGTTTTTTTGCAAGCACCCCTACTTGTCGCAGAATAGCCGCTCGTTCATTTGCTCGGATACGCTCCGGCTTATTATAGCCGGCTAATAAGCTGCTGATTTCATCTTCCGTAACAGCTGCCAACGATTCCGGCTCTAACCAGTCTGGTTGTCTTAGTGCTTTCTTGTACACAGCTTGTCGAAGATAATCCCAGTTCATTTGGTGGCATATTGCCGAACAGACTGATTCACATGCAATTACAGTATTTATATCGCTATAATCGAAGGCAATTGCTTCACTGGGTATATTTTTTCTCAGCTCAGGATATACCCTTTCAAAATCGCACCCCAAGAAAGGGATACTGGACACATCAAATGCATCGAGTAGCCTGGTAGAGACAGTGGCAACACTTGTTTTCTTGGACACGCCACCGTCAAAATTCTCATCTGCTTCATTGGAGAAAAGCGTCAATTGTTCGAAAAATATATTCGTCACCCCCTTGCAAATTACCGTAAAGCTTATAATTATGGCTTCATAGTGAGGTACATGAACAAAATACCTCAATATTCGACATAAAGACATAAATGGTACTTGAATCAAAAGAAAAATATGTGTACAATTCTAGGCAGCAAAATAGAAAGGAAGTTGCTACATGGGAATGCGAATCGGTATTGTTGGAGCACAGAGCGTGGGTAAAACAACGTTAGCTAATGATTTGGCACAAGCAACGAACTCCACCCTTATTGAAGAACAGATTAGAATATCCAATGATAAATTTTCTTTGCTGGGATATCAGGCATTGGATCAAATTGTTGCCTCTGCCTGGTACTCCAACTTTATGTTTGATATTCTGATAAATCAAGTACAAAAAGAGGTATTAGCAAAAAGAGGTTTTGTCTCTGACCGAACAACCTTGGACTACTACGCCTATTATGAACTACTTTCGAATGATCCACCAGAAGTTCAGAAAATCATAAAGGGGCTATTTCTTCCACGATTTCAAGACAGCTATGATCTTATATACTACCTGCCGATAACGTTTGATCTTGTTAATGACGGTTACCGACATATGGATCATAAACTTCAGTGCCAAGCAGATGCTAGGCTTCAAACATTATTAAAACCATACCCGAATGTAGTTGCGATTCATGCACATTCACCCGAAGAACGGTTGGACAAGGCCGTTAAAATTCTTAAAATGTTTTAACGACATTATATTGTCATAGGTAAATCTTAACTGTTTGTTGCTATTATAACCGATATCCACTATAATATCAAGTCTGACATTACACTGATCCGGCGAGAGGAACTCATCTCCGATCCCAGCCAGAGGAATTGCAAGCCCTATACGGGCATCTCGTGCAACTGGACGAAAAGCCAGCGCCGCTACAAACTGCACATTTGCGTATTTTTAGATTTTAAACTCTATCCTATATGCGATCTCCTTAACCTTAAAAAATCCAGTAGCGTACCATCGGGAGATTTCCACTTTTTCGGGATATCTTGTCCTTTTTCACTTTCCAGGATAGCCAAAGCCTGCACCTTATCTTCAGTGGTAATGTCCAAGTATTTCATTGTAGTTTCCAGATGCTCATGTCCGAGAAGAAAGCTGACCTGGACAACATTCATCCCATCTTCAAGCCAGTGAGACGCCTTTGCATGGCGGAATTGATGCGCATGTGTGTTAACAGGTACATCTTCACATTTTTCATGTGCCAAAATAGCGTACTTTTTGATTCGTTTATCAATAGCGGTTTTAGTAAGCATTCCTCTGTCTTCTCCAACCCGTGAGTAAAATAAATAGGCATTGGGATCGGGCTTTGTACCATGGAACTTTTTTAAATAGCCCATAAGGTTATTTGTAATTCGTGGTAGAAGATAAGCTGTCCGTATTTTGCCGCCTTTTCCATAAAGATTCACATAGGGTTTCGGCGCATTCAAGTGGAGACTTCCCACTCGTAGGGAAAGAACCTCTCCGATTCTTGCAGCAGTACCATAAAGCAACATCAAAAAGGTCAAGTCACGCCGCCCGGTTTTTGTTTTCAAATCCGATTCGTCCATAATGGCGGCAACAGCGTCTTTGGTAAGGCCATTTACCTTTTTCTTTACGCACTTTAGACGCTTTATTATTTTGGCCTCATGGTAAAGGTATAGCAATGCAACATCCCTTGTACCAAGGTATTCCAAAAATACACGCAGAGCTCCTAGCCGCACATTGCAGGTATCAGAGCAGCATTTCTTGGTTTGAGATAGCCAAAGCAGCCACTTTTCAATATACTTCCGTTCAAAATGCTCTCTGTTAAAATCCTGCGGCAGCACTCCTTCACTTTCAAGGAAAGTTATATAAAGGGTCAAAGTATTTTGATAGGATTTAATTGTGTGTGGGCTGTACGTCAAAAAGTTGGGAGCATAGTCATAGAGAAATTCTGAAATATAGCGGGATAATTTTGTCACATCACTCGTCTTCTTCATAGTCCACCTCCGGCACAATAAAATTGAAGT
The DNA here is from genome assembly GCA_022793065.1 of Lachnospiraceae bacterium. Classification (GTDB taxonomy): domain Bacteria; phylum Bacillota; class Clostridia; order Lachnospirales; family Lachnospiraceae; genus Acetatifactor. The sequence goes on along the minus strand of JAAWCE010000108.1, from coordinate 4,320 downwards.
CTTTCTCTGTCTTGCTCTGTATCGTATCTGCAAGCCGGGGGACGATCGAATAGTAATGCAGAGTTGATGCAATCTGCCGGTGCCCCATGGATTTTGAGAGATAGTGCAGTTTATCGCTGAATTCAAAACTGTCTTCTTTCCAACGGTTAATGTTTTCTATAGCATAATTATGGCGGAATGCGTAGGGGGTCACATCGCTGCCAGGCCCATTCGCCTTATCTCATATGGTTCGGAAAGCGTCTGTAAGCCAGCCGTGAGTATAGCAGCCTCCATGAGGCGCTTGAAAGAAATATGTACGTTGCGGCTGTATAGCTTCTATTGTCGAATCGTATCTTCTGAGTAATTCTGTTATGCTTTCATGCAACGCAACATAGTGCTGATCGAACCCTTTGGATTTTTCTATGCTGAGAATCCCATGCTCCAAGGCAACGTTTTCCCTGCGCAAAAGGCGTGCCTCTGTAGTTCGTATGCCGCTGCTATACAGCAAACGAAATAATACTGGACACGCTAATTTTCGTACCCGTTGGCTTTTATAATTGCTCGGTAATGCATCACATTCATCAAAAAATTTTCTTAGTTCTTCATATGTAAAAACGTGCGAAATATACGTCCATGGCTCTGCCCTTAATAATGGCGGTAAAGTAACATCTGTTAAATCGCGTTTCCGAAGAAATTTAATAAGTGCCCGAATGGGCCGTATTCTGGTATTGTGAGAACGATTAAGTTCGGTATCGCGTTTTGCACACCACATATCCACCATGTCTTGTATTAGGGGCGTTTCAGGAGGATAGTTGTCGGCGCAATATTTGTCAAACAACCTCAGGTATGAGCATTGTTCATTGCTCATACCTGAGGCATTACGGTAGTCAACAAACGCTTGGATAAGATCTGCAAAACCGGAACGATAGGTGTTCATACACCAAACACCCCTCACTGACAGGAAACTTCTCTATGCTCAAGGCGCATTCCCTCAGATGGACTGTATCAGCGGACAGATAGTAGTTTAGAGATTCTGGTGCCTCATGTCCCAACACTTCACTGATGATTGGCTGAGAAATTCCCTGTTCCGCTAAGTGTGTTGCCAAATGGTATCGAAAAAGGTGTGCTCCTCGCCGTTCACCCTCAGACTGCCGGACACCAGCCGTTTTATATATAACTGATGTGATCATCCACATGGTATCTCCCGAAATTGGATCGTATGGCGGATAACCGCACAAGAAAATCTGTTCGTTTTCACTTCCAGGACGTTCGTTTTCCACATAGTCAAGTATTGCGTTTCCCACAGCTGCACTTAGAGGAATATTGACAGGTACCCCGGACTTGTGCTGTACAATATGGATCTCATCCTTTTCCCAATCAATGTCTTCAAACCGGATACTTGCTGCATCGATGGCTCTGAGGCCAGTGAAGTAGAGTAACATCCCAAGTGCCCTATTTCGGGCCGAGAGATTATTTCCCATATCATTAAGACAATTCCGAATTGCCTTAGATTCTTCGACTGTTAAATATTTGATATTCTTTCTGTGCTTACGAATATCTGGCAGATATATTACAAGCCTGTTGGCATATTCAGTGTGAATACCAAGTTCCGCACTGAAGACAGCTGCAATTTCTCGTTTGTATGTACTGCTTAGCACTGCCACACCATCACTGCCTGTAAAAAATGACAGCACATCGCGCTCCATGATCGTGGACAAAGATTTGTGGCCTCTGTCCTGCATATGCAGCAGAAAGCAGGAACTTTTATATATTCGCTTTTTAATTGTGCTCTCCTTCAGCCCAGATTTCTCAGCATAGCTTTTATATAAATCCACGACTTCTCGAAATTCTGGCAGCAGTTTATAATATGAGCTTCTGGGAAGGAGCGGCCTTCCCTTCCTTCTGTCTGGAAACACATCATCTTCTTCAAAACGCTGCAGAAGGGCATACATAACTCGCAAGTGACTTTCTCTATTAACACTGCACTGCGGCTTCCTTCCGGTTGCCACACGGGTACGGAACATTTCTTCATACGAAGTGAAATGATAATTACTGCGGGTGCGTTGAAGCCATTTGATTTCCCACTCAACGTTTTTAATATAGTCCTCACTATAGCCGTCATTTTCCATGTGGGTGAGCAATTCTGGGTATGTTGCAAGCAGTTTTTCAAGGTTCATTACTTTTCCCTCATTCCTTTATTGGAGATGAGGTTATTATACATTATCTACAAAATGAAATCCAAACTTCTCAGAACGTAAAAGTATATAACTGCCGTATTATGATGCTAAAAGTTAGGATTTCATAAGGCTTAAAATGGGAGCTTATGACGACATCATCCACCTGCCTCACCACACCTCGCCCAGGCATCCCCGCATGCGTATGATAGACCGGGCGGCTCAGTTTTCGCCCTTTCAAGCTCTTTCCGGCTTCGGTTCGGCCATTCGGGAGACAGCCCGCGTCACCGGGGAACGGGTAGAGCTCACCGAGGACGAAAAAGCCGTGCTGGATGAAAAGCTGCGGTGTCTGTGTGAGACAGGCGGGGAAGCTGTATTCACCTGGTTCCTGCCTGATGAAAAGAAAGACGGCGGGACCTATGTGGATGCGGTGGGCAGGATCAAAAAAATCGACCCGTTGGAGGGTCGGGTTATCCTCACAGACGGCACCGCCATCCCCATTGAGGATATTTTGGAAATCGAAGGCAGGGCCGTCCAAGACGATCTGCTCTGACAGAAGGCGAGTGACGGTGCTATTGAAAAGAGGGAACTATGGACCAGATACAGAGAAAGAAGATCATATGCCGTATTTACGCGGCCCTGATGGAGCGGGGATATCGCCCCACCGACCAGATCATCGGATATATTCTGACGGGAGATCCCACGTACATCACCAATCACAGAGGCGCGCGACGGGTCGTTACAGAAGTGGACCGACATGAACTTCTGCGCGATATGCTGCTGGTTTATTTTCAAAAAGGTCCCGCTCCTTTGCCTTTTTGATCTGCTTTTTGGTTCTCTTGTCAGAATATCACCATTCTTCTGTTGCATTGACATTTTCATGTGATATAATTATTTTAATATCCGAACTGTAAATTTGAAGGAGATTGGTGTATATGGAATCAAAGTTGGCTGAGTTAAGCAACTTGAGAAACGAAATTATCTCCAAACAAGAACAAAAAAGAAATGTTTGGCTCCATATGTACATTCTATTCGTTTCGCTTTTTGTATTGGGGTTAGAAGTATCGCATTATCTATTTCTGCTAACATTTGTAATACTTATTCCATATCAAGAAGTCATAAACAATATGGAATGGAACGTCTCAAGAATCTCCGCTTATATTAGGACTTTTTTTGAAAAGGATAATCCTGATTTGAATTGGGAAAGTATGAACACACAATATGAATCTTATCTGAGGTATCTTGATGAGCGGGTGAAAGGGCTCTCCGGCTTTATTCGCAATGCAGGTTCCATTCACTTGGGTTTTCTGGCGTCAGCCTTTTTCATTGGCTTTACGTTAAAAGAGAATATTACAGTACATGGCGAGATTTTTGCCCTAGATATAGTAGATATTTTTTTTGTTCTGCTCTCTATTGGTATGTTTATTATCACGGTTTGCATTAACCAGGAAAGCAGAATAAATCACAAACCTGATTTAGAACCGCTAATGGATGGATATCGTGAGGAAGTCATAAGCCGTAATTCTAACTCAGTAAGGGAACAGGTCAGTCCAGCAGAAGAAAACGAAAATGAAGGTATTCAATAGCCGGTTTTTAAAATGAGGGGTGATAGGTGCATTTCTGCCCCTATCACCCCTGCCGTTATAGTGCTTCAAATTTTTTCAGCAACCCATTGATCCCCTCCCAGACCTGGGCATAGCCCCGCCGCAGGTCCTCCACGTCCTGAGCGTAGAGGTTTCGTGTTTCATTGCACCGGCGGGCGATTTGATTCACATTGTTGGAGATGGAGCGCAGCAGCTTCACCAGCTCCACCACGCTGCCCATGTCCAACTGCACGATGTACCCGTCCACCGCCATTTTTCGCAGGTAGGCCCGCAGGTTCATTGTGCCCAGCGCCGCCATTTTCTGGTCGATCACCTCCTTTTCCTCTGGGGACACCTTTGTATATAATCCAACCGTGCGGCCCTCGCAATACCTCACAGCGCTGCCTCCTCACGCTGGCCCTTTTCCATGCTTGAGGACACCGGGGCGGGTGGGGTAAACGCGCGGATAGCCTCCCGGATGGACGGTTTATTGCCCTGGGTGGGCAGGGAGGCGGGGTTCTCCCGCCCAGGCGCCTCGCCGCTCTCCGAATTCGATCTGTCGCCGTTGTTTTGATGCTGGTTAG
>JAAWCE010000060.1 GCA_022793065.1 Lachnospiraceae bacterium | reverse complement strand
GGAGGACGTTCCCCTTACCCGCCTTGAATATGGGACGCTTGCTTATTTAGCGTCCTCGCCGGGCAGGGTGTTCACGCAGGAGCAGATTTTTGAAGCCGTTTGGGATATGGATAGCGATAGCTGCCATTCAAGCGTTGTAAACGTGATTTATAACCTGCGGAAAAAGATTGAAGCAGACAGCAGAAATCCAGTGTATATAAAGACGCTGTTAGGTGTCGGATATAAATTCGATATGCAGAGCAGCGGGGGATAAAGCGGAAAAAGCAGTAAGAGGATTGTAGAAATACAGTAAATAAATAGGTAAAATACTAATCCCAATTTTTAATGACTGTGGAAAAAGAAAAAGGATATATCTATGAAAGAATACATGAAGAACCGGGTACATGAACTTTACTGGAATGATGATATAAATTGTGCAAGAGCAGCAATTATCTGTTTGAGTGAATTATTTGAAATTACTATTGAACAGCAAACAATCTGGTCTGCGGTTGGATTGCATGGTGCTGGTGGTTATAGGGCGCAGTGTGGCTTAGTTGAAGGCACACTTATGTTTATGGGGATTTATCTTCATATGATGGGCAAAACAGAAAATGAAATTGTATCTGCCTGCTATAACTTTGCATCTGCTTTTGAAAAAAAATTTGGTTCATTAAGATGTTTTGAACTACGTCCTACGGGATTTTCAGAAAATGATCCACCGCATATGTGTGAAAATTTAACTTGCAAAGGAATTGAATTTGCGTGCCAATACATTTTGGAAATCACAAAGAAATATCCCCAATAAGCTATAGCCTAACAAGGTAGGGCAGGAAAGCGTTATAAGACGTTTTAAGGGCATTTGCAGGCATAGACAGGGGGAATAATCACTATCGTTCGGAAAGCGGCTTCTATGCGTCCACAAGAGCGCAAAAAAGATACCGGGGAATGGCATTGTAATAGACAGCAGAAATCCAGTGTATATAAAGACGCTGTTAGGTGTCGGATATAAATTTGATATGCAGAGCAGCGGGGGATAAAGCGGGAAAAGCAGTACAAGGATTGTAAAAAAGCAGTAAAGAAGTAGGTAAAATATTGAATACTTGACGAAAAAATAATGGAGGAAATTATGCGTTATAGTTATTGTCCGCAGTGCGGAACAAAACTAATAAATAAAATAGCGGGCGATGATGGATATGTACCATTTTGCAAACAATGCAATAAATATTGGTTTGATTCATTTTCAAGTGTAAGTATAGTATTAGTGGCAAATCAATATAATGAAATAGCTTTATTAAGGCAATTTTATATGTCTGATAAATTTACATCTTTTGTTTCTGGATATATTATACCCGGAGAAAATGCAGAGGAAACCGCAGTCAGAGAGGTTAAAGAAGAATTAGGGATTGACATTGATAGGCTTGAGTATGCAGGAACATATTGGTTTGATACTAAAGAAATTCTCATGCACGGGTTTATTGCTTTTGTATCAAAAAGTGATTTCAAACTTTCAAGCGAAGTAGATTCTGCTGAATGGGTTCCTGCATTAAAAGTACCCGAAACAATGTTTCCAGATAGACCGGGGAATACGATGCATTTGATATATAGAAAATATTTGAAAATGATAGATTTATAAGTGTAATAAATTCGATATGCAGAGCAGCGGGAGATAAAGTAGACAGGGCTATTCTCCCGCTTTCCTTATGCCATAATCATATAGGCAGGAAAGCGTTATAAGGCGTTTTAAGGGTATTTGCAGGCATAACAGGGAAATAATCACTATTGCCCGGAAAGCCGCTTCTAAGCGTCCACAAGGGCATAAAAAAGATACCGGGGAATGACAGTATATATACTGCCACTCCCCGGCTTTTTAATTACTCTATATCTTCAGCAGGCAGGAACACAAGCTCTGCAAATTCTTCCTCGGTCAGTTTCTTCAGCTTTTCCGCTGTGCGTCCCGCAAGCTCCCGTATCTCCGTTTCCATGTAGGGCAGGGCGGCGGTCATTGCCGCCACCGTATCAGCCCTTGTTTTCCTCCTGTAACAGCAGATAAGGTTTGTTTCCTCAAAGTTGAATTGTGCCATGCGCCTATACCTCCAATCCCTTGTTTTTGGTCTTTGCCGCCTGCTTTTTCGGGGCGGCGTTTACGGTTTTTTTGTCCTGTGCAAGCTGCGCCCGCAAGGACGGCTTTTTCTCTCTGCCCTTGCCGGACAGTGTTTCGATATGCTCCTTTATGTCGCCACTTTTCAGACGTTCTCGGCTGTGCTTCTCATCCCGTAGAACGCCTTGCAGGGCGGCGGGGTCTTTGGGCTGTTCCTCAAAGGTAAGGAATTTCCCTAAGTCGGGGTCAGCGTCCCCGGTAATGCGCCTGTCGGCTTCCTGCGTCCGTTCCCCGTTCTCGTAGATCAGCTTGGTAGCTCCGGGGGCTACGGAAGCGTCCTTGACGTGTTCATAGTGCTTTTGGTAGTCCAGTTCGTAGAGGTTGCCCGTTACCCTGCCTTTTTCAATGCCCGTCAGCTCCACGGCGTAGGCAAGTACCTTGTCCCTTGTCTGCTCGGCGTAGAAACAGAACGTGTTATGTTCCCGTGAGCCTTTGATGAATGTGTCATGTTCCCGCAAGCACCATGTTCCGGCGGGGCGGCATATCCACAAATATTTTTTGTCCTCCGGGTTCGGGCTTTTCGCCGCCTGCTTCAACGTCTTTATGTCT
>JAAWCE010000104.1 GCA_022793065.1 Lachnospiraceae bacterium | reverse complement strand
GGTATGCCTCCTTCCAATGCTCTACATAGGCATGAGCTTTCTCCATGACGGGATTCTGGCCGTTATCATTGGCGAAAGTGTAATCATAAAGGTATCTGTCCTGAAGCCCCTGTGCCTTCCGGCGTTTGATACTCTCCATGCGTTCCTCCTGCGCCTTCTGCTGGCAGGGACAGAGGCAGCGGGGCATGAAATAGCCGGAACCGCCGAACCTGGGCACGACAGTCTGGCGACTGCCACGGCATTTCTTACAGTGGATAAGCCCGTCAGCTTGTTCTATGTATTCGTTCCCAGCAGGTTCCATATCTCCGGCGGCTCTGTCAATGGCCGCCCTGACTTCTGCGGTAATCTCAATCATATGGCAGAATTATGGTGTTAAATGTGATGAAGGAGAAGAATACCAAGATTACCATGGAAACGGTGATGAAGCTTCGTAGCCATTCAGGAGCTTTGACGGATGCAATGGTAAGGCGGTATCTCAGTACGGAGCCAGTAAAGAAGAAATGTTATAAGGTGCCTGCAAGAATTGTTGAAAAATACTTTGTTGGAAAGGACCCCAATAAGGTGGACGGTATTGTAGAGTAGGTATTGGAAGCCTGGTTCCATAAAGGGAAGGATGGTGCCGATGTTTGACGAAAGTAGCCTTAAGAAAATCGACTCGGGATATTTCAATATCATTCTGATGGATAATAGGGATATCACTATTCAGAGTAGGAACACCGGCCATTATTGGTACCTGCACTGCACCGAGTATCCGACAGAGCAGTCGCTCATCATATTTTACAAGCACTTCTTCAAGTGACCGTACCATCAGCATGGAAGAGTGAATACTTTGAACCAGGCAGTGAGAAGTATTAAAGGGCATGATAAGTATCAGTTGGAAGTAAGAAAGAACAAATAATTTAAAATAGGCAGCGGTATCTTCATGGTTAGGATATCGCTGCTTTCGGGTTAAGTCAGAGACTTAGTCTCCCAAATAAAGCTTCTTTGCAAGCTCTTGTGCCGCCTTGATATCGGCGTAGCCCTGTGATTTGCCAAGGTGTAATTCTTCAAGAATTTGACCTTTGGTATAGTCTTCGCAAATGAGATCCAGGATGCGGCCATACTTCGGGTTAATGATATGTACCTGCTTTAATAGGTCACTGATGATCATACGAAGCATAACTGTCTCTTCAATGTTCTCGGGTGAAGCAGGTTCAAAACCTTTGCCTTCTTCTGACGATGCTTCTTCCAGAAGCTGATCTAAGGAAAGAGTATCGTCGGTATGGAAGGAAGCAAAGTATTCGCGTACATCACGATAAAAATTCTTGATGCCTGCTTCCTTTGCGTCAATTGCTACCGGAGCAAAGGCAACAAGGACTTTGTTAGGGCCGATGTGCCAGGTCTCAAGGTTGTCTCTGCACATGTTGAAGTGCTTAACCATTTCCCAGTCTACACGAATTGGTACCAGGCATTCGCCCTGATGCAGTGGGAGATTGTTGTAACTACGACGGTTATCATAGTTGTGGTTGTCATTAATTGACTTAGTATTTTCATTATTTACCATTCGATTGTCTCCTTTCGGCTGTTAAACCGAAGCGGAGATAACCGGTATGGCTGCCAGTTCTAATTGTCATAGATGGTCACCTCATGCGGATTTCTCCGCTTCATTCCGGTGACCAGCCGTTCGCAGCTGGCACTCCATTTATTTGTATCGCTGTAGCAGCAACTGCGAACGCACCTCCGTGGCCACAGAGAAGGTGAGTTGATGCTACAGTAGACAGTTTCTTATCATGTCCAGGACATTTTTGTGTGAAAGACCGGGTAATTTATCTTGATGCCTTGTTTTATTTGTAATTGCTGTGTATAATAAATAGGAATAACTATGAATTGACCAGAATGAGTGTGACATCAAAAAGGCAATACAAGATAAGTACATCAGTGCTTGTCCACATTTATATTGTAGTTTGGGAAGGAGAATTTTTCGTGGACTGGAAGATGGACAAGCCTTAGACAATATAGGACAAATTCCGGACAAGACGGACAGAAGATAAACAGGGAGGGGACTGAATGAAGTTATGTGATTTTTGCGCTCCGTTTTACTCGACAACTAAATCAAAATGCGGCATAAGAGGGAAGACGTCTCAGCCTGCCATAGCAGAGTTCTTTGTAGGAACTGCGTTGGGTGACTTCGCAAAAATTGAACTTGTTTTCTCTGATGACCTGTTCCGCAAGTGGTTTAAGGGAGAACGAGAGCCGAAGGCAGAATTGTGGACCAAAGTTGCAGAGGTATATGATGAGACACGTTTTTCAAGAGCTGTTTCATCAAAATTGAATGAAGAAGCTCTTACAGATTTGTTGGCAGCATTTGGGATTAAAGTGGATGAGAAGACTGTGGCTGATAAATTCGCGTTTTCTGCTGCATTGACGAAACAGTTCGGTGCTATTGCCAGGGGTAACGGTGAAGCAGACGATATAGTTAAGGAAATCTATGTTCAATATTTGAAGGTTAAAGATTTTCCTGACTATGTGACAAAGTCGCAAGCAAAATACTCAAAATTAAAGACGCTCCTCTATTCTTCAGAGGAACGCCTGTTTGAAGAGTTTTTTGTTTGTAATACCATTAGTAGAGCGCCAGTACGATATCATCGGCTCCGTGATGATATGAAAATTGAGAATGTAACACTTGAGAAACTGGAAAAGACTTCTTCCTTCACTATGTTGGTGGGAATGGGTGGTATTGGCAAGTCTATGATGATGCGTCACCTGTTTCTCACATCCATTACAAAGTATGCGCAGAGTGGAAGACTTCCAATTCCTGTAACGTTGAGAGAATTTGGACAGGACAATAATGAACTTTTCAACGTGGTTGTTGATTCTGTACATAGATTCGATATTACTTTTTCGGCAGCTCATGTTCATAAGCTCATGACCGAAGGTAAATGTCAGCTATTGCTGGATGGTCTTGATGAGATTAAGGCCAGTGATATGGATGCATTCCAGCGTCAGCTAGATGCTCTCATAGACAGATATCCTAAGAATCAGTATGTGATGTCGACACGTAAGTTTTCTTCATTTGTTGAATTATCCAGATTTACTGTTTTGTTTATCATGCCATTTAATAACGAACAGGCGCTGGAGCTGATTGACCGTCTGGAGTATTGCCCGGAAGAGCCGAAGTTGAAGCAACAGTTCCGTGATCGTCTGGTCAGTGACTATTTCAAGAGCCATGCAGAATTTGTAACCAATCCTCTGCTTTTGACGTTGATGCTGATGAGCTACCATCGCTTTGCAGATGTCCCAGAAAAGAAATATCTTTTCTATGAACAAGCATACCAGACACTTCTGCAAAGACATGATTCAGATAAGTTGGCATATAAACGTGTATTCCATAGTGTGAAAGATCCATCTGACTTCACATTGGTATTTCGTGAATTCTGTGCAAAGTCCTATAGAAAAGGAGATTATGAGTTTAGCCATAATAAATTTGATGAGTACTTTAGCAAACTGAAAATGTTGGAGCGAATGGATCCAGAAATAATGAAACTTGACAATTTTTTGTTCGATGTGTGTCATAGTGTCTGTCTCATGTATGAGGAAGGTCAGAATTATCACTTCCTGCATAGGTCATTTCAAGAATATTTTTTTGCGGATTACTACTCCAGACAGGATGACACTACCCTGATGAAACTTGGAAACTATATCGATACTGCAGACCAAATTTTGTTTGATGAGGGCAGTGCTTTTGATATGTTGTATGACCTTGCTCAGGACAAGGTGGAGCGATTTATTGTTATGCCATTCTTAGCTTCCATCTATGATAATGAAGGCGATGAAGATAAGTATTGGCTGTTCCTGACAAAAGGTTATGATTTCTGGGTGTATCAGATTTACCGAGAAGACCTTATTGAAGATGCAAGAGCAAAGTATAATATTCACGAGCGTCACGGTATGATTCGTTATGAAAATTCTCCATCCTCAGTAATCCTATCGTTGATACTAAAAGTAATTGGCGCGGATCAACATTTTAAAACAGAAAAGCCAGGATTAGATTTAATGTACGATAACCTGATTTGTGAGAAACTCTACGGAGAACTTTTGAAGGGCGGTGGCGGTAGCGGCAATACCGTAATTATACCGTTGATGCGCATACCTGAAGAACTTATCAATGATCCGGAAAGATTCAAAGACTCTAAACTTGATGAACGTCTTGTTCTGGATGCGGATGGAAAGCCTGTCGAATTTGGATATATATACGCATTCAATTATGAATTAGTGATTACTGATCCTGATAAGTATTCGGCGATGAAAGAATTCTGGGAAAAAGAAACATGTCCAGCAAGAAATATTTACAATAGAGTTGCAAAATATTATCAGATGCTAAAAGAAAAATACGAGCATGCCAATGAACTTGACGACGATGATTTTTAATAAGAGCGAGGTGTCACATGGAAGCAAATAAAACAGGAGAACTGGAAAGATGGTTTAGTCTTGAGGAAATCTCAAAACATCTGGGAGTAAGCAAAGACACCATCCGTGGCTGGATAAAAAAAGAAACTATCCCACATTATAAAGTGGGTCGACAGTATAAATTTAAGGTATCAGAAGTGGACGCGTGGATTCACAGCGGTGAAAGCGCAGATGCAGACAAATAATTCTTTTATATAGAAGGAGACCGAAAATGGGCAAAATTATTCAATCCCGCTCGGTGTTCGGCTCGGAATACGCAGGACTACTAAAGCCAATAATATATTGTTGCCCGGATAAAGCGACGGTTGATAGTGCAGTGCCATTGAATCGCACTTTGGCCGAGAAGCTATCCGCATTAAAGCCCAAGCGACGAACGCTGCGATTAGCTGCCTGCTTTGAGGAAATCCTGAAAACGCTGCCGGACAATGTGGTGATAAAAGATTTTGATGTAATGTTTAACCCGGATTATAAAGTAGATGTGCTGAGAATCATGGTGGATGCATGTAAGAGAAAGCCGTTCAGTATCATCTGGCCCGGAAAATGTGAGGATGGCAGGCTGTTCTACGCTGAGAATGGCTACCTGGATTTCAAGGCATTCAGCGTAGAAGAATATGATGTGACATGCATCATCCAAGGAGGAAGAAAACCATGAAATATTCTCAATTGATAAGCTTCAATCCAATTGAAGATGTTATCCAGCTCGTAACGGCTGGAAATAAAGATAAGGCCCGTGAGTATGTAAAAACCTATGTTATGTCCGACACGATGGCTGACGCTCTGCAGGCTCCGATGATTGATCAGTTGCAGATGGACGAAGTTGTGGACAATAAGGGTGTGCTGGTAGTCGGTAACTATGGTACCGGTAAATCTCACTTGATGTCCGTTATCTCTGCTATTGCAACAGATGCAGACAATCTGCAGTATCTTCAGAATAAGAAGTTCGCCCAGCAGATGAAGCCTATCGCTGGTAAATTTGAAGTTCTGCGCATCGAGATCGGCGGCGTTGTTATGCCTCTGTACGATGTTATCATGGGCTATGTTCAGGATGACTTCGACAACCGTGGCATCGACTTTGAAATGCCTGAGTATGGCAACGTAAAGAGTCTGAAGACCGTTATCCAGAATATGATGATGGCATTCTCTGAAAAATATCCAGATAAGGGCTACCTGATTATCGTCGACGAGTTTTTGTCTTATCTATCTTCCCGTGATGAGAGAGAAATCGTCCTCGACCTTGAGTTCTTCCGTGCCATTGGTGAAATGTGTTCCAAGTCTAAGCTGCGTGTCGTTTTCGGTATGCAGGAGAAGATTTTTGATAATCCTCGTTTCAGCTTCGTTGCTGATACTCTGAAGCACGTTAGTGACCGTTTCACCCAGCTCATCATTACAAAGGAAGCCACTTCCTATGTCGTGTCCGAGCGTATTTTGAAGAAGACACCTGAGCAGAAGGCGATGATCCGCAAGCATCTTGAAAAGTTCTGTGGCCTTTATACTGGTATGTCTTCCCGACTTGAGGAGTTCGTGGACTTGTTCCCGATTCACCCTTCTTATATTGATGTATTTAATAAAATTTACCTGATAGAGAACCGCCATATTCTGAAAAATATCTCTGTAACCATCAAGGGAATCTTCAATACCGAGGTTCCTCATAATGCACCGGGCATCATTTCCTTTGATGACTATTGGCCTGCAATCAAGTCCAATGGTCTGTTGAAAAGTGATGTGACCATTAGTCGTGTTGTGAATGCCAGCCAGCAGCTGGAAGATATTATCAACCGTGCTTTCCCGAAAGCTGCGTACAAGCCTCTGGCGACAAAGATTATCTATGCCCTGAGCGTACACAGACTTACTACCAACGGTCTGGATGTCCAGTTTGGTCTGACTGCGGAAAATATGAAAGACGACCTGTGCCTGTATCTGCCTATGCCGGAACAGGATGCAGATTTCCTGCTCGCCCTCATCAAGACTACGCTGCGTGACATTATGACCACTGTTTCCGGTCAGTTCATTATTTACAACGATAACAACAATCAGTATTACATCGACGTGGATAAGATCGTTGACTACGATGAGAAGATTAAGCAGAAGGCTTCCATTTTGGCCGATGGTGAACTGAACCGTTATTTCTATAATGTTGTATATCGCTGTTTGGAGTGGGACGCAAAGCAGTATGTTACCAACTTCAACATTTACGAATATGACCTGAACTGGGATTCTCATAGCATCTTCCGTGAAGGTTACCTGTTTATGGGCCTGCCGGGAGAGCGTAGCACTGCCCAACCGGAGCGAGATTTCTATATTCACATCATGCCTCCGTATAACGAAAACGGCAGTCGTGTGCAGAACCTCCCTGACGAAGTATATCTGTATTTCAAGTCCTCTGACGAGTTCCGTGAATTCATGGGGCTCTATGCTGCAGCACAGAGCCTTGCTCAGATCAGTGAAGGCAAGGATAAGGATGCATACCTGAACAAGGCCAATATGCTCCGCAAACGCCTGATCAAGTATCTGAGCGAGAACAAAAACACTTGCTTCGATGTGCTGTATAAGGGGCAGAAACACCAGATGATTGAAGTTCTGAAAGGCCGTTATAACCGTGATATGACCTTTAAAGATACCATCGACCTTGCAGCTTCCCTGTGCTTTGATGAGTACTTCTGCAGCAAGTATCCGGACTTCCCGGTTATGAAGACCAAGATTACCCGCCGCAATATGGCTGACTGTGCTCGTGCGGCATTCGACCATTTTGCGGGCAGAAAGACCCAGCAGTCTACTTTGATGCTCCAGAGCTTTGGCATCCTGGATGGAGACAAGATTCGTCCAAAAGGTTCCAAGTATGCGGCTTACTACATTGACCAGATCCGGAATCTGCCGCCACAGGGGGTTCTAAATTATTCCGACATCTTCCAGCCTCGTTTCATGGAGATGTATATTGACAAGAAGTTCAAGATTGAGTTCGTTTTCACTCCGATTATCTTCTTGTCTATGGTGTACGGCGGATATGCTGTTATTACCACGAAGGACGGAAAAACCATTACGGCTTCCAATCTGGACCAAATTCCGAAGATTAGCGTTATGGATCTGTATGAATTCAAGTACCTGTCCAGACCAGCTCAGATTTCTATGGCCGAGCTGAAGAAACTGTTTGAAGTGCTGGATATCAATCCTGCGCTGTTGGACAATCCGAATAATCGTGAGAAAGGTGTGGCTCAGTTGCTTTCCAAGGCACAGGAGATTGCGAACTCTGCCGTACTCGTTGCAAACAAGTTGAATAACAGCTTTGATCTGTGGGGAGAACCGCTGGCAAATGCTGCAGAGGTTGCAATGCTCCAGAAGGCCTGCGCCGCTGTGAGAGATGAATTCAGTAACTATCAGGCAAAGTTCAACACTCCTGCCAAGCTGAATAATTTCAGCCTTTCTATGGAGCAGGTTAATTCGCTGGCTGGCCAGATTGCGCAGATGATGAAGATTCCACAGTTCTTGGACTTCAAGTTCGGCTGCACTGACATCGTTTCCTATATCGCTAACATTGAATATATTGATTTGGGCGAAGCATTTAAAGCTGAAGTGGACGCTGCAAAGGCTGAGTTCCGTTCTATCCGTGATAGCATCATGGACGGTGTTTCCGGCGAAACTGCTGCCCAGAAGGTTGATGTAATCCTGTCCAAGGTGAAGGCAAAATACATCGACATCTATTTTGAAAACCACAAAAAGAAGAGACTGGATATCACCGACGCCCAGCGCAGAGGAAAGATTCAGGAAGGCCGTGCGCTGGCCAGCTTGCGTAAGCTACGCTCCATCGAAATCTTGTCTGCTGCCAAGCTGACCGATATCGAAACTGAGATGTCCGGTATCAAGGTTTGCTACGAGCTGATACCGGAAGAATTGAAGTCTACTCACATTTGTCCGCACTGCCGTTATCATCTGGACGATAAGGTGAAGAATGTCTATGGTGTGCTGGATAATTTGGAAATCTGCATCGATGACTTGTTGGATGAGTGGACCAAAACGCTGTTGGATACCATTTCTGACCCGATTGTGGCCAGCCAGAAGAAGTTCCTGTCTGCTGAACAACAGCAGGCAATCGACGATTTCATTTCCAGCGGCACTCTGCCGAAGCGTGTGGATGACTTCTTTGTTAAGGCTATCAATGCGCTGCTGAAAGGCTTTGAACCGGTGGTCATCGATACCGACGATTTGATGGCAAAATTGGAACAGATGCCTCCGATGGATGAAGCATCCTTTAAGGCAAAGGTGAATGAGCTTATTTCTTCCTATACAAAGGGTAAGGATGTCGGCAAACTGCGTATCGTTGTGAAGCGCAGAGAAAGTGAGGTTTAAATGGAACCGAGAAAACTAACAAAAGCAGATATTGATAGAGTACGACATATTGAAGGTTTTCCTATCGGTACGGACGAAGATATAATTGCTCTTTCGGATGCACCGTATTATACATCTTGCCCAAATCCGTATATTGAAGAATTCATTAGTGAAAACGGAAAAAAGTATGACGAAGAAAATGATGATTACCATAGGGAGCCATACACAACAGATATAAGCGAGGGAAAACATGATCCGCTTTATATGGTGCATAGCTACCACACGAAAGTGCCGTATAGAGCAATAATGCGCTATATTCTGCACTATACCCGACCCGGAGATATCGTGTTTGATGGTTTTTGTGGTACTGGTATGACAGGTGTTGCGGCTCAGCTGTGTGATGACTATTCAACATGCTTCCAAGTTGGTGAAAAAGACGCTGAAAATGTGGGAAAAAGAAATGCTATTCTGGTTGATCTGTCTCCAGAAGCAGCATTTATTGCACATAATTACAACAACAAAATAAACATAGTAGAATTCGAAAAGGAAGCTCGAAGAATACTTGCAGAGTGTCATAAAGAATGTGATTGGGTTTACCAAACAAGCCATGAAGAAGGATTCTTTTCCGGTAAAGGACAGATAAATTATACAATTTGGTCGGAAGTATATATTTGCCATAACTGTAGCAAAGAATTTACTTTTTGGGATGTAGCCGTAGAAAAAGATGTTGAGAAATCTATTAAAAAGCCTCGCTGCCCGCAGTGTGGAGCCCTTGTTAAGCGTGAAGGATGCGCAAAGGCAATGTCACCGGTTTTTGATATTCAAAACAATGAGGTTACAATGCAAAGTAAGTGCGTCCCTATTCGCATAAATTATGAAGCTGGTGGAAAAAGACATTCAAAAACACCTGATTCTGAGGACTTAGAGACTATTGCAAGAATCGAAAGTATGCCTTTGGAATACTGGTATCCTTCGCAGCTGATGATGCACAAAGGAGAAGAATGGGGAGATTACTGGAGAGCGGGATATCATGTTGGTATTTCTCGTGTAAATCATTTTTATACGAAGAGAAACTTGTATGTCCTTGCAAAATGTAATGACTGTATTGATAGTGTAAAAGATAAATCGATTCAATCTGCTCTTAAGTTTTGGATGTCTTCGATATATTCAAGATCCCACAAATTGAATCGATACATGCCTGATCACCACCGTCATGTCGGGCCGCTCTCTGGAACGCTTTACATTCCATATTTTCAGGCTGAGATTAATATACTGTCTTTACTTGAGGATAAGTTGGATTCAATGCTTAATTTAGCATTAATTCCGAGCACCTCTGTAGTGAGCAATCAGTCTTCTACAGATTTAAGCAATATTCCAGATGTTTCTGTGGATTACATATTTGTCGATCCTCCTTTTGGCGATAATTTACACTACTCTGAATTGAATTTTATTCAGGAATCATGGCTGAAGTGTTTTACTAATAACGCAGAAGAAGCGATTGTGAATGTTTCGCAGAAAAAAGGAATCCCAGAATATCAGAATTTGATTGAGAAATGTTTCTCGGAGTTTTTCAGGATATTGAAGCCCAACAGATGGATAACCGTTGAATTTCATAATTCTAAAAATGCTGTTTGGAATTCTATTCAAGAAGCTTTGCAGAAGGTCGGTTTTGTTGTTGCTTTTGTAAGGACATTGGATAAGCAAAAAGGTACCACAAAGCAATTGAGTTATACTATGGCTGTTAAGCAGGACTTAGTAATTTCTGCATACAAGCCTGCAAACTCGTTTAAAGCAGATTTTATTGCAAAAGCCGGAACAGAGGAAACAGCATGGGCTTTTGTGCGCCAGCATTTAGAGAATATCCCACCAGTTGTGATCAATGGGGATAAAATTGAGGTAATAGCAGAACGACAAGCTTATCTCCTGTTTGACCGCATGGTTGCCTACCACATTATGAATGGAATTTCGGTACCACTCGATGCCACTGAATTCTATCGTGGGCTCGATGAGAAATTCCTGAAGCGTGATGGCATGTGCTTCCTGGCCGATCAGGTTAACAAATATGACACTGCAAGAATTAAAGCTGAAGTGGAAAATATTCAGTTCAGCTTGTTTGTTACGAATGAAAAGACTGCTATTTCTTGGCTGTATCAACAGTTGAGTGATGAATTCGGTGGTCCTCAGACTTATGCTGAACTGCAGCCGAAATTCATGCAGGAAGTAAAATCCGTTGATAAGTTTGAAGCTATGCCTGAATTATCTGTTTTGTTGGAAGAAAATTTTCTGCAGGACGAAAAGGGCCGCTGGTATATCCCGGATACCACCAAGGAAGGCGATGTAGCCAAGTTGCGTGAAAAGAAACTGTGGAAAGAATTTGAAGGCTATCTGAAATCCAAGGGCAAGCTGAAGCTATTCCGTTCGGAAGCCATCCGTGTCGGCTTCTCCCGCCTCTGGAAGGATAAGAACTATCAAGCGATTGTTGATATCGCAGAGCGACTGCCTGAACAGAGCATTCAGGATGATGCAAACCTGCTGATGTACTATGATATCAGCTTGAGCAGAGTATAAACAAAAGAAGGTGTACAGAATGCTAAATACCTGCGCTATGTGGCTCTGCTCTCGAAAATCAAAAATGAGACTGCCGGTGGCTTGCTGTCTGCACTGGCAAGCGGAACCATCCCGCTGCCGCATCAGCTCCATGTGCTGAACCGTGCAATGGAGACAAATAATATCCGTTACATACTTGCTGACGATGTAGGTCTCGGTAAAACTATCGAGGCCGGTATGATCATCAAGGAATTAAAGAGCCGTGGCCTTGTTCAGCGAGTTTTGGTTGTCTGCCCGACCGGTCTGGTTACGCAGTGGGCAGCGGAAATGCAGGAGAAGTTCCACGAGAAATTCCATGTGATTTTACCGTCGGATTACGACACAATTCGGTGTTTGACGGATGCGGAGGATGTCTACGGTCAGTACGACCAAGTCATCTCTCCGATGGACTCTATCAAGCCTATTGAAAAACACACAGGCTGGACGGATGAGCGTGTGGAAAAATATAACGAGGAACGTATCTATTCCTTCATCAACAGTGGATGGGACCTTATCATCAACTATGACCTGCCGTGGAATCCGATGAAAATCGAACAAAGACATCATTCGTGAGGAGAAAGACCTGACGCAGCTTGTTGGTACCGAATCCAGCTTTGATGTGGATGCCGCGCTCAGGCAGATGCTGGCTTACTACGAAAGCTGGCAGGACCGTGACCTTCAGCTGATTGACCACATTGGAATCAATGATGAAGAAATCATCAAGCACCTAAGAACCGAGATCCTGCAGGATAGAACTTCACAGCTTATGTCTGTAGGTATCAAAAACTTTCCCAATGAGGATGGTTACTTAATGCTGTGGGAGTTGTCTATTTCCGAGGAAGAAAGTGGCAAGCGCATTATTCCGATTTTTGTCAATGAAAACTTCCTGCTCCGTCCGATGGCCGGAAAGCGTATCATGGATGTTTTTCTTGATGGTACCAGCGGGATGACTGTTAGTTCCACACCGAACATTACGGAAACAGAATACCAGCAGCTTGAAAAGCTGAGTATGGATTTTGCCTATGACACCTTCGTCGAACTGAAAGAGAAGCAGATTCAGCTCAATCAGGAAAGCTGCAATAAGTATATGTACGCCCTGAAGCTCCGAGAAGCAGCAGGATATATTGGCATTGAAAATATCCGTCGTTCCAGACTGGCAAAGCTGGCACGGGAGAAGGCTTCTATTGAAGCCAAATATAAAAAAGGAAGCCAGATTTATCCAGACTTCCGCTTAATGATTCTTGTAAGATTGGAGGCGTAACCGATGTTCGGGGACTATGTGTTTGAGAAATCTTCTGCACAATACACAGATAAAATTCTGCTTTTTGATGATGAGAATCTGAACAGCCGAGCGAATTACATATCCGCATTCTCTGCACATGATTTTGAAATCGTAAGATATACCGATGATCTGACCTTTAGAATTGAGTATGAGGAGAAATTGAAAGCCTCCGGTGAAAAGCTGGCGGTTATTGCTCGCACTGAGCAATATATTCCTTATGATGTGTGTCGTAGATTATCTGCATACATGGTTTCGCTTGAGAAGTTGTTTCCGAAACTGCATCCAGCAATGCTGAAGGATATGGACAAGGCTGGCCTTGATCTGTTGTGTGCAGTCTATCCGGCAAATTTCGACGATCTTCGACAAAAGCATGACACAGAAATGTTTCTGCGTATGAAGGTCTATGACAGAGCAAACGTGAAGGCTTATCTTAAGAAAACAGCTGCCAGTCTTATAGAGAAAGCAAAAAGTGTATCTCAGTATAGTGACTGGTTTACCATCGCAGAGGAAAAGGCACAGCTGGATGTGATGGTTGTTCAATATGATGTAGAGATTGATACGCAGGAAATCAATCGACTGTTCCAGCAATATGCTCTGGCTCAGTTCGGAAAGCTGTCGCAGAATATTGATAAGGCTTCGCCGGTGCTGGTGAGCAAGGCAATGGACTATATGTACGGTCACAGCGATAAATTCATCGCGATTGTCATGGACGGCATGTCTGAATTTGACTGGAAGATTATCTCCAGCTCGTTCACGGGCCTGCCATATGAAAAGTCATCTATGTTTGCGATGATACCAAGTACCACCTCTGTTTCCCGTCAGTGCCTGTTGGTTGGCAAGTATCCAAGCCAGCTGATGGAACCTTGGAAGCAGAGCAAAGAAAAAACAGAGTTTATAAATTGTGCAAAGGGTCTCGGTTATTCTGACACACAGATTGGCTATGAGCGAGGATACGATGCACAGTTTGGTTCCTTTGTAAGATGTGGAGCCGTAATCATAAATGACGTGGATGATATGGTCCACGCTCAGCAACAAGGCCGACTCGGAATGTTCAATGACATCACCGTGTTGGCAAATCAGAAAAAATTACTGGAGATGACACAGCGCTTCCTTGCAGCTGGTTATGATGTATATATTACAGCAGACCACGGAAATACTGCTTGTACTGGACTTGGTAAGCTCATGGGTACTGGTGTTGAAGTGGAAACAAAAAGCCGCAGAATGGTGGCACTAAAGGATTTTGCTGATAAGTCCGGACTAATTGAAAAACACGGACTTATCGAGTATCCAAAGTATTATCTCCCAAAGGAATATGACTACCTGATTTGTGATGCTGGCGATTCTTTTGATGCCAAGGGTGACGATGTAATGACGCATGGCGGAATCACGTTGGATGAGGTGGTTGTACCTTTCATTAAAATAAAGGCGGTACAGAAGAATGGCTAAAATGGTAGGATTGTCTCGAAACCTGAAAGTTCAATGGCTGAATAAGGTTATGGAGCTGGTTTTGGAAGGATTAACAGAACAAGAAATAAAGGACCAATTGAATGAGTATCTGAGCTTTGAAATTGAGAGCCCTACAAATCTTCGTAAGACCAGAGAAATTCTTATGAACATCTGGGTTTACGAAAATGAACAGGCGAATAAAATCAAAGCATCTGCACTGGAACTTATCAAGGCATATCCCGAATATGATTTGATAATTCACTGGTGCATGGTGATGGCAGCATATCCAGTTTTTGTGGATATGTGCAAACTCATTGGTAAGATGTCAGAGTTTCAAGATGAAATCACTCTAACCCAGCTGAAGCAGAGGTTGTTTGATGAATGGGGTGAACGCACCACATTATTCCATTCCATTGATAAACTGGTAGCTACACTTAAAGCGTTGGATGTGATGGTGTGCGATAAGCCGGGTAAATATCATATCAAAACGCATAAGGTAAGCAATCCTAAGGTTGTCGCATTTATGGTATATGTGATGATGCTTGTGGACGATAGTGGCTACTACACCTTTACTGACATCAATTCTTCAACATATCTTTTTCCGTTTGAGTACAAAATGGAAAAAGAAACACTGTTTGAAGATAGTAGATTTGCAATGAGCAATTTCGGAGGAGAGTTATCTATCTCACTGAACGACTAATATAAAAATATGGAGGTGACTCTTTGTGAATTCATCCATGTTTTTGGAAACAATGATTTATGTACTGAATTTTGATAGTAAGTTTAATGATAAAAAACTGTTATTAATAAAATAGTTATTAGGCAGCAATACGGATAGATGAAGTATTGCTGCCTTTATAAATTTAATCTTTTTTATAAAAATTGGTCTCGTAGCCATCTCCTCTGATCAAAATATTCGCCATCCAGTCAGGAGACTTACCCATGACTGAAGTAATGCTACTGACTTCCGCATTTTCAGGACATTCGATGATAAGCTCATCATGGACGTGTCCGCATATCTGCTGGTCTGAGAGGTTGTGCATGGCATAGCAGAGTAGGCTACGGGAGACGGTTTGTACAATGTTTTCCACAAATTTCGGATCATAGGATTCGATGCGTTCCCATTTCTTGGTGGAGCCAATGCCCTCATAGGCAATGGATTCGCAGCCAAACTGATTCTCACCGATGTGAGGCTTCACATAGGAGAGTTGGCGACCGGAAGCAAGCTGAAGTCTGAGTTTGAGGGCTTCTAAAAATATTACCATCGGTTTCTTTTATCAGTCCGGCAACATCCTTCTTACCAAGGGATTCTGTCTCCACGCCATTATGGGAGAGCCATTGTTTCATCTGTATGACACTGTTGGGATTGTCAAGGTTCGTTATATTTTGCATTGCAATCATGAAATCTGCTTTTGATTTTTCGTCAAATGCGATTGCATTCTTCACCACATCCATATCAAGCATAATTCCCCGGTCATTGATTTCCTGATCGATATGATACTCATTCCATATAGAATCCGGAACCGGAAATTTAGATAATCTCTGTTTGATGGAAAGTTCTACCTCAATATCTCTGCGATTGTAGGATTTGAAGATCTCCCATTTATCCGGTGCATGTTCCGGTAGATTTCTGGTTCTGTCACCGTTCGCCCTGGTAGGTGATCTTTTGGCACAGCGTATTCCAAATGATGCTGAAGAAATGAAGAAAGTATTTAATGACATTTTTTCTATAGAGTGCGATGATGCGTTACGATTTGATCTGAATACGCTTGAGATTATCAATATAACTGAATTCAAGGAGTATCATGGTGTAAATGTATCTATTATGGGATATCTGGACAGAACCAAGGTTCCGGTATCAATACATATTGGTTTTGGTGATGTGGTGTATCCCGAAAGAATGAAAATGGAGTTCCCGGTTCTG
>JAAWCE010000109.1 GCA_022793065.1 Lachnospiraceae bacterium | reverse complement strand
TTCCAACCTAAATTTTCCAAATATTCAGTAAGTAAAACCAAAAATACAGTTGCTCAAATTGTTTGAAAAATTAAGAAATGTATGAATATTCACCAAATTTTGGGAAATGAACAGTGGGAACACTTTTCCGAAAAGGGAGTAAATTTATTAGGATAGAATTTGAAGCGAAAGACACCTCGATGGAAACGGAATGTTGATTTACAAAAGGGAATGTTGATTAAAATTTATAACTCCACAAAATAAACAATTATATGCGAGAAGAATGTCAAATGAATTTACGCATCCAACATTCTTCCACATTCTATCCTCTAATTATTTCACTATGCTACATCATAATTTCTTAAAACATCACACAGAAATTCATACAGCATAAACATCAGGATAACGCCCCATAAGCAGCCATACGCAGTCTCCGCAATGCCGTGTCGGCGCCTCCTGCAGCACATCGCTGCATAAAATACAAAAGCACAAACTCCTCCGTCGGGTCCATGGTCACATAATTTCCTGTCCAACCATCCCAGCCATATTCCCCCAATGACGCATTGGAGGCCGCTACCCCCTGGTCCATCAGTACACGCATCAGACAACCGTAGCCGTACCCCCTTGTACTGTCCCAATTTAAAGACCTTCGCTGATTTTGTGTCAAACGGTTTTGCGTCATGAATTCAACTGTTTTCCGCCCCAAAATATGTCGATTTCCATATGACCCTTTGCCAACCATCATAAGCGCAAAATGACTATAATCATCCAAAGTAGACGTCAACCCTGCTCCGCCGGATTCAAATGCCACATCTTCTCCCCAATATTCCCCCAAATGACTACCTTTATGGGGAATCCATATACCATCTTCCATCCTGTCATAATACTGTGCCAGCCGATTTCGTTTTTCCCCAGGCACAAAGAAACCTGTATCCGGCATTTCTAACGGCTCAAAAAACTCCTTACGTAAAAACGTACCAAAAGTCTCCCCTGAAATCACTTCTATAATGCCTCCCAGGACATCTGCAGAGAATCCATATAACCATCGGTCTCCGGGCTGAAAACATAATGGAACGGCAGCAATCCCTCGCATATACTCCTGGGTATCCACTCTGTCCCCCAGTTCTCTGCGCATTACAAAATCATCCAGCATTTTCCTCATTCGCCTGCCCGGTTCCGTGGCTTCGTCGGGATATGTGATACCGGAAGTCATATTTAACAGGTCAAATATTGTGTTCTCACGCTCTGGAGCCACTTCCCCTTTTCCGTCCTCCCATACCTTCTGCCCCCGAAAACAAGGCAAATATCGGGAAATTGGGTCCCATAGATCCAGTTCTCCCCGCTCTGCCAATAACATCACTGCCGCAGCCGTTATGGGTTTGGTCATGGAATACAGACGGATTATAGTATCACGCTTCATGGGAATACCCTGTTCTGCGTCTGCATAACCAAATGCATTGTAATACAATTCTTTTCCCCTATGAAGTATCAAGGCGCTAACTCCTTTCGCCCCCTGTTGCCCATTTACGCTGTCTTCCTCAATCTCCTGCAGTAAAATTTTATCCAAAACCGCCTTATAATCTAACATATTGCCGCCCCTTTTCTTTTTCCAATCTACTGAGATTTAAATACCAGTTGATATCTTCCTTCTAATTACATCTGATCACATTTCTTTTCCGGCACTCCATCCGTGGAAAGAAAAGATATCAACCACTTTTGGGATTGATATCTTTTCCAAAGTTTCCCTTTAGGGACATATGGTTTTATTTGAGTATCACTTCCAAACGCAGCACACTGCACGCCGGAATTGTAAATCGAATCCTATCTCCGTCCACAACAGCAGACGAAAATTCTTCTGTATGTACCTGATGGGGTGCTTCAAAGGAATTATGTGCCTTCATATCCCCCGCAAGAATTTCTCCCTTTACTTCCTTTACCAGACTGTCTGCAATCACGGCTTCCATCTCATATGCCTCATCCAGAGACAAATTGGTCATTGTCATATGAAGTTTTCCGTCCTTGGACATGGATACGGATTCTGTCAAATTTGGAACTTTATTTTCCTCTTCCACCCCAACTTCTTTCGTCTCTACGGAAGATTCTACCAATTCTCCATCCTGATGATGCTGATACATGTGAAATACATACCATGTGGGTGTTTTCACCATCTTAGCCCCTTCGGTCAAAATCACAGCCTGCAGCACATTCACCACCTGCGCAATATTTGCCATCTTGACCCTATCACAATGCTTATGAAACAGATTCAGGTTAATCCCTGCTACCAAAGCGTCCCTCATGGTATTCTGCTGGTACAGAAAACCTGGATTCGTGCCCGGCTCCACATCATACCAGGTCCCCCACTCATCAATTATCATTCCGATTTTTTTCTCAGGGTCATACTGATCCATAATTGCCCCATGACCACATATCAGTTTTTCCATTTCCAAAGTACGCTTTAAAGTCACATACCAATCCTTCTCATCGAACTCCAGCGCAGATCCCTTCTTGTCCCATTTACCTGTAGGCAATGTGTAATAATGCAGAGACATACCATTCATAAAGCCGCTTCCATGGTCAAACACCGTCTCCAGCACCTTTTCAGTCCAATGATAATCCCCCGCATTGGCGCCACATGCAATCTTATAAATGGGCTTCTTAACATCATAATTTCTCACATATGTCTGATATCTCCGATACATATCACCATAAAATTCCGGTCTCATATTGCCGCCGCAGCCCCAGTTTTCATTGCCTACGCCGAAATAATCCACTGACCAAGGCGCTTCCTGCCCATTCTCTCTGCGCAAATCTGCCATGGGTGATACACCGTCAAACGTCATATACTCCACCCATTCGCTCATCTCCTGAACGGTCCCGCTGCCCATATTGCCATTGATATATGCTTTACAGCCAAGCTGTTTGCACAGTTCCATAAATTCATGAGTACCAAAACTATTGTCTTCCACCACGCCGCCCCAATGGGTATTAATCATTTTTTTACGTCCTGCTTTAGGACCAATCCCATCCTTCCAATGGTATTCATCCGCAAAACATCCCCCTGGCCACCGCAGCACCGGTACATGTATTTCTTTCAATGCTTCCACCACATCGGTACGCATACCGTTCACATTGGGAATATCGGATGCCTCCCCCACATAGATCCCCTCATAAATGCACCTTCCCAAATGTTCTGAAAAATGTCCTTGCAATTCGGGATTCAAATGTCCCTTTTTTATATTGGGATTTACATACAACTTTGTCATAATTTATGCCCAATCCTTCCTGCCCCAACGGGCTTTGATTACAATATGTATCTTTTAGTCTATGATGTAATTAAAAAAATGTCAAGATACTAAAACCAGCGATTCATCTTTATTTCAGTCAAATTCCATCATCATCTTTGACCGCCAAATCTCGTCCTTTTCCACCCAAAAACTACCACAGCTTAAATCTTTTTATCATCCACCTTGCAGCCTTATAAGTAAACGTCTCCAGTTCTTTTGCCGCATTGTCCAATTCCCTGCGTATCTCAATTTTCTGCGGACAATGTCTCTCACATTTCCCACAGCCAACACATTGTGAAGCGCTTGCAGTATTCTGCCGCATAGCCGTACACTGCAGATATTCCATTCTGCCCGAAGACTTCTTCTCAGAATACATTGCATTATAACAGCGAAATGTCCCCGGTATATCCACTCCCTGAGGACAGGGCATACAATATCCACACCCTGTACAGCCCACTTTTACACTGCGGCTGATTTCTTCACGTACCTGTTCCACCAATTCTTTGTCTGATGTTGTCATACACCCCGGACACGCCTTCGATACCGTATTCAAATTCTGCTCCACCATCTCTACAGAATTCATTCCGGATAATACACAGGTTACTTCCGGCTGGTCATAGAGCCATTTGAAAGCCAATTCCGCCGGCATCCGCCCTTCCGGGTCCCGTTCAAATATCTTTTTCGCGGATTCAGGCAAATAGTTCACCAGCCTTCCGCCCCGAAGAGGTTCCATAATAATCACAGGCAGTCCCTTCTCATTGGCATACCTAAGTCCTTCCACGCCAGCCTGAGAATACTCATCCATATAATTATACTGAATCTGGCAGAAATCCCAATCATATGCGTCCACCAACTGTCGAAATATATCCGTACTTCCGTGATAAGAAAAACCAATATTCCGGATTTGCCCGGAAGAAAGTTTGGATGCAATCCATTGTTCTATCCCCAGCTTTTTCAGCTTCTCCCAAGTTGCCATATCAGTCAGCATGTGCATCAGATAATAATCAATATGATCCGTTTTTAGCCTTTTTAATTCTTCCTGAAATGTCTTCTCCGCCCCTTCCACAGATTTCATCAGGTAATGGGGAAGTTTGGATGCAATATAGACCTTATCCCGGCATTGATTTCGCTGCAAAATTTCTCCCACCGCCACTTCGCTTCCAGGATAAATATATGCTGTATCCAAATAATTCACACCGCCCCTTATGGCTGTCATCACTTCCCTTTCCGCCTTGTCCAAGTCAATCGCAGTTCCCTTTCTTGTAAATCTCATGCACCCATAACCAAGAAGTGATATATCATTTCCTTTTTTGTCTTTGCGATATTGCATTTTTCCACCTTTCCAGCCATAATCAGCACAAATACTTCTACTTTATCGTTGGCAGCTACTCTGATATATACAAAGATACCCGCCTCTGAATCTTCTCCGCTGCCGTTTTCGCATCACAGTCCCCAGCCCACAGCACATTTGTTTCTTCATTAATGATACTCAATATCTCCCTGTCAAACATCCCTTGCTGCCAATAGGCATTTTCCACCATCTTCCGTACAGCATCCCTGTCTTCTTCCGTTGCCTCCACCTGTGCTCTGCCTACAACATCCATTTCCATATATAAATCAAAAGAATCCACTCTTACCGGCAACAACGTATTCCTACTGAAATCATTTTGAATCTCCGGTGATAACATATACTCCAAAAATGCCCATGCACCCTCTTTTACTCTGGAGGCGCTATTGATTGCCAGAGAATAATAAGGATTCAGATTATAATATGGCGCTGCATCCTGGTTTGGAAACGGCACCATGTCCGCATATCCACCAATGGCAATTCCTTCATTCAACTTAAAGTAAGCGTAACGATTCAGCGAACTTACATAGCCCTCCAATATCAAATATTCCTTTTCCGTAAACCTCTCCCACTCTTCTTCCAAATAAGTTGAAGAAAAGAAATCTACAGGTTTGGTCATTGGTATGGGGAGATTTTGGATGCGCTCCAACAATGCAATAAATTCTTCATTGTCAAAGTCACATTTTTCATCCCACTCCACATATCTTTCCATTTCCGCCCTCAATGCCGTATGCAGAACCATATTCCGATATATTTCCGCCTGTTGGTCCAAAAGCAATGACTCCGGGTTTTCTTCTCCCAGGGTCAGAAACTCATCCACAGTCCAGCCCTCCCCCTCCAGGCTTCCCTTTTCCATCAACAATCCCTGAACGGAATATCTGGGAATAATCACCGACATTTTTCCCTGAATAGTACCCGCCCTTCTAATCGCCGGCAACAAGTCCTCTTCTTTTACCAGTTCACTTTCTGCAAAATAAGGCGCTAACTCCTCCAATACCCCCTTATCTGTCAACACAAAGGGGTCCAGTGCATACAAGCAAATCAAATCCGGTCCACGGCCCTTTAACAGTTCCAGATGAAAAGCCTCAATGTCCTGATAAGATACCAGTTCTATTTCATATTGGTCGGATATGCGGTTGAAGTTACTGATGAACTTTGCCACGTCTTCCCCCCACACTGTCTCTTCCACATTGCTGCCTCCTATGACGATTCCTCCCAGAAGAACCTTCTGTTTTTCGTCAAGCTCTTCTATTTTTTTATAACTTACTCTCACATAGGAAACATCCTCATAAGAACGCCTTGCGGCAATATAAAATTCATCCTCAAGAACACCAATGGCATCTATCATATAATCTTTTAGATTGACTCTGCCGGCTCCCCAGGAAAAAAGCCGGCTCAGCGTTCCTTCTCCAGGTACATACTGCCAAAGCTCAATGCCATCCGACACCAGAACACCCAATTCATATCCGTCAAATATATCCAGTGAAAAAAATCCTCCGCTGCCGCCAACTACTGTGCTCCCTACTCCAGGCAAATTCTCACTCACAGAAAAAGAGAATTCTGTTTCAAGATTTTTTTGTTGAAAATTCACCTTACGAAGAGAAATTTCTTTCTGTTCTGATATCATATAGGCAAAGATTCCCTCTTTTCCCCCATTTACCAGGCCGCAGCTTTCCCCATGATACGTTTCCCTGTCCCAGGCCGCCTTGCATGTTCCGGTCATCTGTCCTTCTGATGAGAAAAAAAATATATCTCCTTGGGCAGTTGCCAGACATATTTCCCCCTCTCCGTTTACCTTTCCGCTCATTACCGTTGCAAGCGCCTCCATGCCCTCCATATCTTTCGGCACAATACTTTGTTCGTAAACCAATTCCCCTTTTTCAGTTTGTTTACGCAGAAAATATTGCGGATTATCTTCGTCCACAATATAAAAAAGATATAAATTCCCCTTTTCATCAGGCTGATACCACAATATCCATGCATCCGTAAGACAGAGCATCCGTTCCGCTTCATTTTGTCCGTTGTTTTTCCTAAACAGAGAGACCTCCATCTCCCCGCCCTCATCCTTCCTTTGAACCTCTTCATAATAGAGAGTATCCCCCAACAAGAAAGCAGCTTCCCGAAGCCTGTTTCCTGTGCTTTCCCATTCAGCAACCGCTGCCTTCTCTCCAGATGCCTCTCCCTCCAGCTCAAAACCACCGGAACCTATAGATGTCTCTCCACCGGATAACTTTTCATCACGAACACCACATCCGGTCAACAGTACCAGCAAAAAACATATATACAAAATATTTTTTATTTTTTCCATATACTTTTCCTCATGCAGCGCAGCACTCCCCAACAAATTGCCGTTTCCTAAAAAACATTTATTTCAAACTGTAACACTCCCAATCATCAAGCAGGGGAATGTCCCCCTCCACCACTCCCCGCGCGGCTCGCATGCCGCATGAGCGGCAAACTTCCACATGCGGGCCTGTGCAATCGAGTAGGGGAATGTCCCTCTCCACCACTCTCCGCGCGGCCCGCATGCCGCATTAGCGGCAAACTTCCACATGCGGGCCTGCGCATAAAACAATAAGGGGGCGGAAAATCCGCCCCACTTTCAGGTTCGCACTTATCACCATACTCAGTGCCTCTATAGAATTGTATCCCTGAGATTTTCTTACCAGCCCCTTTATGCAAAAGGATTCTCCGTAGGATACAACACCCCCTTGGGCTGGTTGTAATTCAAATCCTCCACCGGAACGCCAATATACTTAAATACCTCATACAAAGCCTTTCCAAAATGTCCGAACGCCACCGCCCCATGGTGAGGATAATTTTTCTCAATCAACACATGACGATAGAAACGCCCCATTTCAGGAATTGCAAATACACCAATGCCGCCAAAGGACCTGGTTGCCACAGGCAGCACTTCACCCTGTGCGATATAAGCACGCAGCTTATTATCTGCAGTGGACTGTAAGCGATAGAATGTAATATCTCCAGGAATGATATCTCCCTCTAACGTACCCTGTGTCACCTCTTCCGGAAGTGTCCTTGCCATAATCATCTGATACTTCATATTACAGGAAGAAAGCTTCTTAGTATTGGTATTGCCGCAATGGAAGCCCATAAATGTATCATTGTGCGTATATGTAAATTTACCCTGAATTGCTTCATCATACATATCATCAGGAACCGTATTGTTAATATCAAGCAAAGTCACAATATCTTCGCTGACACAAGTACCAATAAACTCACTCAAACATCCATAAATATCAACCTCGCAAGATACGGGAATCCCCATACCAGTCAGACGGCTGTTCACATAACAGGGAACAAAACCAAACTGCGTCTGGAAGGCCGGCCAACATTTTCCGGCTATGGCCACATATTTACGATACCCTTTATGCGCTTCAATCCAGTCTAAAAGCGTCAATTCATACTGCGCCAGCTTAGGCAGTACTTCGGGCTTCTTATTGCCGGCGCCCAACTCTTCCTCCATCTCTTTCACTTTCGCCGGAATTCTTTCATCTCCGTCATGCTTTTTGTATGCCTCAAACAAATCCAGCTCAGAGTTCTCCTCAATCTCAACTCCCAGGTTATATAGTTGCTTAATAGGTGCATTGCACGCCAGGAAATTCAAAGGTCTGGGTCCAAAAGAAATAATTTTCAGACTGCTTAATCCCACAATTGCCCCTGCAATGGGAACAAACTCATGGATCTTGTCAGCGCACTCTCCGGCGGTTCCCACAGGATTTTCCGGAATATACGCCTTAATATTGCGCAGCTTAAGATTATAGCTTGCGTTCAGCATACCGCAATAAGCGTCTCCACGTCCGCCCACCAAATCATTTTGGCTTTCTTCCGCAGCCGCTATAAACATGGCCGGACCGTCAAAATGCTTTGCCAGCAATGTTTCTGAAATCTCCGGACCAAAATTCCCCAAATATACGCAAAGCGCATTACAGCCGTTTTTCTGAATGTCCTCCAATGCCTGCACCATGTGGATTTCACTTTCCACAATGCAGATGGGACATTCATAAATTGCATCTGTACCATACTTTTCCGTGTATGCCGCCACCAATGCCTTTCTCCTGTTGACGGACAAGCTTTCGGGGAAGCAGTCGCGGCTTACCGCAACAATACCAATTTTTACTTTTGGTAAATTATTCATTTCAAATATCCTCCTTGATAAATATTTATGATATGGCGGCAGCTTTCACATATTACTTTGCAGCCGCACTGAACCTAATTTGATTATAGCGGAAATCTTAACTCTTTGCAATTACATTACCCATGGAAGACAATATAAATTTATTATAAAACAATTATCACCCTATCAGATCAAACAAAGGCCTGCATGTGGGATAAATCTCCTTGAACTGCGCATATCTTTCTTCATATTTTGCAACCAGCTCCGGTTCCGGCTCCACAGTATCCACAATCTTTACTACTTTTGCAGCAATCTCTTCCACACTCCCATATGCTCCGCAGGCAACCGCCGCCAGCATAGCAGCGCCCATAGCCGGCCCCTCCTCACTTTCTATCACATCCACCTGTAGATTCAACACATTGGCTACGATTTTCTTCCAAAGAGAACTCTTTGCACCGCCGCCGCAAATTTTCGTCCGCTTCAAATGTATTCCCAGAGATTTTGCCACTTCCAACGAATCCCTTAAAGCAAATGCCACGCCTTCCAAAACCGCCTGTGTCATATCCGCCCTGACAGTATCCAAAGTCATGCCAATAAAGACTGCTCTGGCATTGGGATTATTGTGGGGGGAACGTTCTCCCATAAGATAGGGCATAAAATATACATGATTTTCCCCCAGATTCCCAATCTCCTTTTGCTGGCTTTCATAATCTTTGGTGCCGATAATATCATCCATCCACCACTTGTTGCAACTAGCCGCACTGAGCATACATCCCATCAAATGAAAGCTTCCGTCCGCATGTGCAAACGAATGTAAGGCATTATTACAATCAACTCCAAACTGTTTGGCAGAAATAAAAATTGTCCCGCTGGTACCCAGGGAAATATTGCACTGATTATCTCCTACAGTCCCGGTGCCCACCGCTGCCGCAGCATTGTCTCCGGCGCCGGCGGCAACTTTTACGGAATCGGAAATCCCCAGCCCTTGTGCAATCTCCGGAAGCACCGTTCCAACCGCCTCATAACTTTCATAACAGGCTGCCAGCCATGATTCCTGAATACCGCAAATCTCACACATTTCTTTTGACCATGCGCGGCGCTTTACATCAAATAAAAGCATCCCCGAAGCATCTGATACATCCGTACAATGTACCCCTGTCAGCCTGTATGCTATATAATCCTTCGGCAGCATAATTTTTCTGATTCTTGCAAAATTGTCCGGCTCGTTCTTCTTCAGCCATAATATCTTAGGCGCCGTAAATCCGGCAAAAGCAATATTGGCAGTATATTCCGACAGTTTTTCTTTTCCGATTACGTTGTTCAAATACGCTGTTTCTTCTGCAGCTCTTCCATCATTCCAGAGAATGGCCGGCCGAATGACCTTATCCTCCTGGTCCAGAATTACCAATCCATGCATCTGTCCGCCGAAGCTGACGCCAGCCACCTGACGCCTGTCCACATTTTGCAGCAGTTCTCCCATGCCTGCAATCGTCTGCTCATACCAGTCTTCCGGACGCTGCTCCGCCCAACCCGGCTGCGGGAAATACAAGGGATAGTCCTTTGTGACAATGTTTACAATCTTACCGTGGACGTCCATCAACAATAATTTTACTCCGGATGTCCCCAAATCAATCCCAATATACAGCATAGTATTTCTCCTGTTTTTGTATTGCCTGCACAACACTTATCCTCTGAATCTGTCAATACATGCGTAGAGCTCCTGTATTCTTGGTTTTGCCAGTCCACAGGGAATATAAGCACTGCAAAAAGGCTTCCAGCCCTCTTTCTCCCACTGTTTCCAAATAGCTTCCACCGCCCCGCGCACTGACCGTTTCCCGTCCACAGCTTGCTCCAGCCCAAACCGCATCAGATACGCCAACGCCGTCACCTGTTCCGGATCCAGAAGCTGCTCCAAATATCTCACATTGACCTCTTCTTTGTCCAACGAAAAAGATTCCAGCCCAAAAGACTTCACCTTCATACGCTCCTGACGGCCGCCGTCCTCACGCCCTTTTTTCTCTCTTCCATGCCAGTCCCGGCCTCCTCCTTTACGTCCTCCCCGGAACGCCGGAAGCACCCTTTGAAAATCCGGCAGTACAAATCCCGGCGCCTGCACCCTGGGCGCCGTATGTTCCTGACATAATTCCTTTACACGTCCTGTAATATCCACCGGATGATAATGATCCATCATCAAAATATAATCTGCAATATAGAAAAACGCGCCTGAACTGCCCGCCACCAAAATCGTAGAAATTCCCGCCTTCTCATATAGTTCTTTGGCCCGTTCCAGAAACGGTGTAATAGGTTCCTTCTCCCTGCTGATCACCTGCTGCATAAATTCATCTCTCACCATAAAGTTCGTAGCAGAAGTATCCTCGTCAATCAAAAACAAACCTGTGCCCGCTTCTATTCCCTCCATAACTGCTGCCGCCTGGGATGTACTGCCGCTGGCGTCCTCCGTTGAAAAAGAGGTTGTATCCTTCTTATTGGGCAAGTCATTAATAAACAGGGAAATGTCCACGTTTCTGACGGATCGTCCATCCTCCGCACGAAGCTTCACCGCTGTTTCGTCCGTCACCACAAATTCTCTTCCGTCACCTTGAATATGGTTATATATTCCCATCTGAATCGCTTCAAGCAACGTGGATTTCCCATGATATCCGCCGCCCACAATCAATGTAATGCCTTCCGGCACCGCCATTCCGCTGATTTCCCCTTTGTGAGGCAATGTAAACGTCTTCTCCATGGAAGCCGGTGACACAAAGGGTACGCTATCCATTAGCGGCAAATCCGACACACCGCTTTTTCTGGGAAGAATAGACTGATTTGCCACAAACGCAACCAGTTTTTCCTCCTTTAGTATCCGGCGCAAAGCTTCCTGGTCCTCTGCCAAAAATATAACGCTTTCCACCTTCTTCTGATCCAGTCTCCTGTAAAACAAGCTATTTTCCACACAGCGGGGAAGAAAATCAAATAATATCTTCTCCAATTCTCCAGCGTTAATGGTACGTCCAAAGGCCGGAAATCCCACATGGAAACGGACAATCAGACCGTTTGGCGTAATCTGGCAGGCACTGCGCTCCAAAACAGCTTGTCCGCAGCGGCTGATGGACAACAATCCACTCTTGCCCGAACCCTTAGCCTTAAAATTATACTGTTCAAACTGCTTGGACATCTGCCTGACCAGGTAGTCCTGAAGTGCAATGCGTGCGCACTCCTTCCCATAATACGCTTCCGGGAATCCGGCTTCCCCGTGAGCAATCTCCACATGCAGACTGGAGGGCGCAGCAAAAGGGTCCCCCTGCACATGGTCAATCACCAACACATACCTGTCAAATTTCCAGGCGCCTGCCAAAGATTTGTACGCCGGATAACTTTTGTGATCCACA
Organism: Lachnospiraceae bacterium; assembly: GCA_022793065.1. Classification (GTDB taxonomy): domain Bacteria; phylum Bacillota; class Clostridia; order Lachnospirales; family Lachnospiraceae; genus Acetatifactor. Next base: position 23,458 of record JAAWCE010000109.1, on the reverse strand, counting down.
GAATGTAATAATGTTTTTAATTCAATTTGCGTTTTCATGACAATTTATTTCCTCTCTCCCGACACAAACCTGCTTCCGCTTTGGTCTGATATAAATTCTAGCATAAATTTCCCCTCTTAGCAACTATCCCGAAGTCTTCGTCTTCCATGACAAAAATGAATTCATCCCCTGTGGCTGTCAACAGGTCTGAAAGGCTGTCAAATTCTTTCTTGTCTAATTGGGGATATGCTTCCCTGATATCATTTCTTATATTGGCTTCAAACCGCCCGATATAGTCTTGGTAGGTCTTCCCCTTCCCCGGCAGTTCATTCATGGAAAAACTGATCAGATTATATTTATTTAAATGTATGGTAAAATCCGGACTTTCGCTGACCTTCAGTCCGGAGAACAGTTCTCCCGCCGGATATGCCTTTCCATAATACGCCCCCAACATATTCAGCACCGAAGTCTTTCCAAAACGACGAGGCTTTGTAATACACAGAAAACGATTCTTTGTTTTTACTCTTTCGTTCACTTTCTCAATAATAAAAGATTTGTCCACAAAGTATTTATCATTTCTAAGCATCTGAAAATCCTTGTATGCCACATTGGTATTCAGATATAACGTCATATTCCCACCTCCCCGCGACTATTTATACGCTTACCTTACCATAAAAATTTTGCAGTTTCAATGACTTAATCTTCATTTTTACATTGACTTTGGACCGGAAAATCTTATAATGAAAACATACCAGGAGGTATCAAAATGACGCCGGAACAAATTCAAACCGCACTTACCACCAAAGCATATGACTTTTTAAGAACGGATGATAGATTAAACGGAACCATCATTCTCCTGACTCTGGGCGGCAGTCATGCTTATGGTATGGAAAAGGAAGGCTCTGATTTAGACATCAGAGGCATTGCGTTAAATTCCAAAGAAAACATTCTGCTGGGGACAGATTACGGGCAAGTGGTGGACACCCCCACCGATACCACCATTTACTCCTTCCATAAAATGCTCCAATTACTGACATCCAATAATCCAAATACCATTGAAATCCTGGGATGTCGTCCGGAACATTACCTGCGCCTGACCCCCATTGGCCGCCAACTGCTGGAACAACGGAAAATGTTTCTATCCAAAATCTGTATTCACACCTTTGGCGGATACGCCGGCAGCCAGCTTCGCCGTCTGGAGAACAAAGCAGCCAGATTGGTAGGACAAACCCAAAATGAAGCTTACATTCTGAAAAGCATCAACAATGCAAAATATGACTTCAAGCACAGATATTATCCCCACGACGACAGCGATATCTGTCTTTACATTGACCGCTCCATGCAGGAAGACTACGAAAGCGAAATTTTCATGGATGTAACGCTGACCCATTATCCATTAAGAGATTGGGCAGGTATGTGGAATGAAATGAAAGCCATTGTCAGTAGTTATAATAAGATTGGAAAGCGAAACGAAAAAGCCATTGGTCACGACAAACTAGGAAAACACATGGCTCATTTGCTCCGTCTGTATATGATGTGCATTGACATTCTTGAAAAAGAAGAAATCATAACCTATCGGGAATCGGAACATGATTTACTGATGGACATCCGCAACGGTAAATTTTTAGATGACAACAGACAACCCACCCCGGATTTTTATGATTTGCTCAATGAATACGAAAAAAGATTTGAATATGCTAAACACAATACATCACTTCCGGATGCACCAAATCACAAAAAGATTGACGACTTCCGAATGTATGTGGACGAAAAAATTATAAAGGGGGAACTCTGACATGGAACTATCTTCAAATGTAAAAGAACGGTTCTGTAAGGACTGCAACATCCCCCTGAAACTCTTTCAAGAACCATATTTTACGGATAGGCTGAAACTCTATGACCCTTATTACAATACACTGAAAAAATGGGAACTATTTATAAAAGAATTAGCCGGCTATCATTGTGAGCAAGATTATTTTGAAGAATATAACCGCGTAAAAGATACCGCGATTAGGGAGATTCAGGCTGCGGAGGGATATAAAAACTTCAATGCGGAAGACATGAACCAATACAGAGTAACCCACAATAACCTTCCGGGCAAAGATATATTCAAAACTTCCAACGACGGCAAATGCTTCGTCAGCCTGGACATGATGAAAGCTAATTTTTCTGCATTGCGGCACTATGATTCTTCCATTTTCCACTATGAAGATACCTGGGAATCTTTCATTGGCCGCTATACCCAAAATCAGCATATGATTCGCAGTAAATATATCCGCCAGGTGATTCTGGGAAATTGTAATCCCAAAAGACATATTACTTACGAAAAATATCTTATGGATATGATATTAACCCTTCTGGAAGAAAAAGGACTTCCTTTGGAAAAGGTGGTTTTCTTCTCCAACGATGAAATCGTAATAGAAATTCCGGATTTGGAACGGGAATTCCTAACCACTTTAACAGAACAAGCAGCTTCCCAAATGCCTGTTCCCGTCAGAGTGGAGCTGTTTACACTTCATAAAATAAAAGGAACGGACGGATATTATAAAGAAATATCACAAAAAGATCAGGCGCCGAAAATAGACTTTAAGTGCCTGGATAACTACATGCTTCCCTTTGTGCTCAGGCATTTCCTGGGAGAAGAAATAACCGAAAATGATAAAGTGTTTTGTTATGAAGGACGTTTGGCCAAATTTATAGAAATACCAGTGTTATGATATGTTGTACTTAAATTTCAGATTTTAATACTTTTTATTTCTGTGGAATATCAACAATCACTAATGTCGATATTCCCTTTTCTCATAAACATTATGAATACTATAGTATATTCTTATGTATTCCATTATTTTATATTATTATCAAAACAATCCACAATACTCCAATAATTCCTTATACGCTTCCCTATGATCCCATAACAGCCACCTTTTAAAAGCCGCAAATGCGGCACTTTGTCCTACTTCTTTACGAATTGCTTCTCTTATGTCCTCTTTTTCATACTCTTCCACTTCATAATAAGCTCGAACTAAGTTTTTAAAATTAGATAAGTCACTTCTCAATGCTCTACGGATATTGACTGCTTCCATTCTCTTTTGTGGAGTATTGCCATAATAAACTGCATATAATAATTGAATCGTATTATTTATTTCTTCATTCATCTCCAAAGCTGTAAACACGTATCTCTCATCTCCACCAAAACATCCCTCTTTCCGAAATGCGATCTTTTTCTCTACCTCAACTTGCGAACAATCTAAAATTGGATTATATCTTCCACTTTTTATATTATTACAGTGCCCACAAGCCCAAAACAAATTATTCCAATCATATTTTAATGTCTCATTTTTGCCATGTGGCCTTAAATGTTCAATTTGATAAGATGAAATTCTGTCTTTATTTTCGCAGATATAACATTTTCCACAAAACATCTCTGCAAGGGCTGCATTTACCTCCGGAGTATTATAGCTCCCCTTGCTGGCTTTTGCCCTTTCCAAAGACTTAACCGCGGCTTTGGCCTTATCGGTATTAATACGGTTATACTTAATCATGCTGCTTCCTTCTCTGTTCTATCTCCTCAAAAGCATCTTTGGCTTCCTTTGCCAAATCTCCTGATAACTGTCTCATTTCCACTAATATTTTTGCTCTTTCCACTCTCTCTTCTTCTGTTGGATTATCTTTATTCACTAAAGCCTCATATCTTTTTACCTTTTGAAGCAAAATTTCCGAATATACTTCATACTCAAAATATCCTTCTACAATCCCTTCCGCAGAATATCCTGACATATCTTCCATCCGAATATTCTTTTCTAAATCATAAATCACACAATTCTCAATAGAATTCAAAACATAAGGTGAATGAGTTGAAACAATAAATTGAATCTTTGGGAAAAATCGTGTAAGAAATGGCAATATATTTCTCTGTAAGCCAATATGCAAATGAGTTTCGAGCTCATCTATCAACACAATTCCTTCCATGTTATACGTACTTATAATTCCATCCTTTAACCAATTTCTCTCCATGCGCAGAATAAGATCCGTGAAAATTTGTATGACTGCTGAATATCCGTCAGAAAGTCCCTCAAATCCATATGGTTTTCTTCCCTCCTCCACAATCAAGAAATCATAATTTTTGTAGTTATATCTCAGGCATATACTTTGATTATCCAATAAAACTCTTAACGCATCCGTAAACCGCTCAAACCACTGTTCCAGCATCCGAACCGTCTCCATGTCTCCTTCGTTTCTGGCATATGATTGTTGCGTCTTTAAATGGATTAAATATTGATGCAATAATTTGCCTGGTTCATCCTCAACAGAATAAAATTGCTCTAAAACTACATTGGTAACTCCGTCTGCTTTCTTGATTCCGATTTTTCGATCCGCACCATAAAACGCAATCAAAAAATTACCTTCATGATACAATTTGTGTAAACCATTTATTTCATTTAAAACAGCATAATTTGCCGATTCTATTTTTCTTCCCAACCACTTACAAATTTCACTTACTTGGTTCTCCCCCCGAAAAGATATCATTTTCTCTTCATCTTTTCCTTCAATTTTCATCTTCCATAATGTGCTTTCCTCATCATAATTGTACTCGCATATCATTTGCAAAAACGCTTTCATTGCCCGGAGTAACGTTGTCTTTCCAGAACCATTTTTCCCGGTCAATAGCATATTAGTTCTCTTATCACGATTTAATTTAATTTTAATATCTGTCAAATGTCGTAACTCTTCTATCACTATTTCCGTAATATAATATTCCAAAAAGTAACCTCCCAGTCTTTTTTCATTTTTAATTTCATCTACCCTTTCATCCACTTAAGGATATCCTCTGCAAATTATTGTACCAAACCCCTTATACCATCGCAAGATACATTTTAAAATTCTTCAAAATAACCCTCTTTTTACACACTTCTTGTCTCCATAAAAGAATATCTTAAAAAAATATGCTCAAATACCCATCTTCAAATTTTGCACTTGATATTTCCTTGCCGAAAAAATCTGAAGGCAGCGGAAATTTACGACTCTCATTGCGCACCCCTATCACCAGTTCATTTCTATCCTGTTCCAGGCGCAATTCTTCTTTCTGTGCAAAAGGAAGATAAATCTTCATACTTTTCCCTTCCCTGTCAACCACATAAATTTCTTTTTGAAACAGCACATCATTTGGATCACAATCGCCGAAAATATACCCACCCACTTCCTCCAGTGTCTCTAACGTGCGAAGTTCCTTCGGCAGCAATTCCACATAAAAACGTGGAACTTCACTGAAACTTTCCCGTATTTCTTTTAATCCCTCCTCCTGCAGTTTCACCCACTTATGAAAATATCCTTCCATCGCCTTCCCAGGATAAATATGATTGACAATCACAGCGTCAACGTTATAATGATACAAATACAGGCAAGTAAAATTACGCTTCGCCTCGCTTATCACAATCTTTTCAGGTGTGGTGACAACACGAAGACTTACAATGTCTTTATTGAGCAGCAGCTTTTGAAGACGTTTCATCTTCTCCACCAGATACGCAACATCATCAAATACACTGTCTTTCGGCATGGGAATTTTCATTGCTCTTTCTACAACCGCTCCCACTGTTTTCACTCCCAGTCTTTCCAATGGCAATATCTTTTCTATCAGACCGGATAAGCGTTCCGGGTATTTTAGCAAGGATAATGTCTCCCCGGTAGGCGCACAATCCACAATTACAGTCTCATAATCCCCCCTTTCATATACCTCCAAAATCTTAAACATGGAAAAAAGCTCCTCCAGCCCTGGAAAAATCAGTAATTCCTCCGCTTCTATGCCTCCGCCCCCTTTGGCAGTCAAAAGCTGTCTCAAATATTCTTTCAGATTTCCCCAGCTCTTTTCTCCTTCATATACAGAGTCTATTTCCATTGCATACAAATTCTCTGTAATTTGTGTTTGCTCTTTTCCCACCGTTCTGTCAAAGGAATCCCCCAGGCTATGGGCCGGGTCCGTACTCATGATTAATACCTTTTTCCCGCTTCCGGCAATTTTACAAGCCGTTGCTGCCGCCATGCTGGTCTTCCCCACACCGCCTTTTCCCGTATATATAATTATCCTCATGTTTACACTCCCTGCGTGCTTTGGCATACTCTTTCCATCCTCCCAGTCTCTTTCCGGACGCCCATCTGCTGCCCATTTATGTTATAACGCCCATACCACATTTCTGCACAATCCCTTCTGTATTTTACAGATTATTCAATGGTTACTTTTCTCATAGGAGCAGATGTATCCTTATCTTGCGGGTCATCCTTTCCTTTATACTCTTTCAGCACTTCGGCTGCTGCTTCTGCCAACATCATTTTAACCTCTCTTTCGATTACATCCAGGTGTTTTTCCATTTTATCCGGCAAAAGCGCTCTAAATGCTTTCTTCTGATATTCTGCCGCCGTTTTTATCCTATGAAGCATCTCCCTGTCCATGTTCTTCACTCCCTCTCTCAAACCAAATACTCAATTTTTCATTTTTGTATTTTGCCCCCGAAACATTGTAATTGCGCAGAACATTTGGAAGCGGAATATTACGCTTAAAATTATCTGTCTTAATCACTATATCTGATGCCGCCTGATACAACTCCATCTTTTCCTTATCCCCATTGGGCAAAAATACCTCTAGTTCATACCCTTTTTCTGTCTGACGAAAACTTTCCCTTTCGGTTATATTTTTCAGTGCAAAAACTTCCTCCCCATCCAGCACATCTTCCACAATCCTCCTGATTGCTCCTTCTCCCTTTAACTCCTCGTCATACCAGGGAATTTCATAAATGGGCAGCGCTCCAAAACAATCCTGCAATAGTGTAATATACTGTCGCTGAAGCGTCAGCCACCCACTGAAAAACGGGTTGTCTATCTCTGCAGGCAAAATTCTGTTGATGTATAGTCCATCCACATTAAAATTATAAAGATTTAAATACATGTAATTACGCTTTGTTTCTTCTACCACCATTTTCTCAGGAATGGCTACAATTCTTACACTCGTAATATCTCTATTCTTTAAAAGCTCCTGCAAATCCGCCAATTTCAGATATATTTTTTCAATCTCGTTCACCGCATACCGATTTGGCATCTCCACCTTAAATGCAGCCTTGGAAATGGGCGCAAGTACTCTTACACCCACTTTGCCAATGGGGAAAAGTTTTTCCATATACCAGGAAAGCAATTCCGGAAATTTCAATAAAGATAATGTCTCTCCTGTGGGAGCGCAATCCACTATAATACGATCGTAATATTCCTTTTTATAGATATCCGCAATTTTCAAAAGCGAAAATAATTCTTCCATTCCTGGTATCATTCCCATGTTTTGCAATTCAGGTTCTCCCAAATCTGAAAATAATTTTCCCAAATACTCCATGACCGACGGGAAATCGTTGTCCATCACATACTCTGGGTCAATCTCATACAAATCCAAATAAGGAAGCACATCTTTTTCCACAGTTCTTCCCAGATCTTTCTCAAAGAGATCTCCCAGATTGTGCGCCATGTCCGTACTTACCAATAACGTTCTCTTTCCCTCACCGGCACTTTTTACAGCGTGGGCCGCTGCTACGCTGCTTTTTCCTACGCCCCCTTTTCCGGTAAAAATATATATCCTATTCATGTTGATTCTATCCTCCGTTCTCCAGGAAAAGATACATATAATTCTCTACTCGAATAGTTCGCATCACGAACTATATTTCCTTATATTGGGCAGCCGGAATGGCTGCCCCTATTCAATCGTAATTTTTCGTACCTTTCCAGGTGCTTTCTTTTGTTTTTGTTCCAGCCTTAATACCTGAATTACTTTAGCCATGATTCTGTAAAACAAATCCATTTCCTCTTTCGTAAAAGCACCCACCACCTTCATGACATAAAATATAATTTCACTGATCAAGGCTTCAAACTGCGTCATACCCTTTTCGCTGAAACCGATATTAACCACTCTTTTATCATCCTCAGAACGCCTCCTCACCACCAGTCCATTCTTTTCCATCCTCTGAATGATGCCTGTGGCAGTATTCAGCGGCACATGAATATACTCCGCAATTTCCGTCATGTTTGCTTCATTTTTTCGATAAAGCAGCCAGAAAACCAACACTTCATTTTTGGTACAATTTAAAAATATATTGTCCCAAAGTTCCAAAGATAATAACTCTTTCAGTTCCTCCACATAATCCGTAATCAGCCGTGCTACTTCCTCTGTAACTCCCTGTTCCTTAAAATTCATGCGCCCTCTCCTGGATACACTCCAATACTTCTTCTTCGGAAGTATTTTAATACTACCACCGAAGTAAATTTATGTCAATATATTTTGGTAATGATTCACAAAACTATCAATTGTTGCCGTTGATTCTGAAACCAATAACCATATACAGAAACTGCCTCTTCTTGCTACATTTGTTTTATATATTTTCCCGGTACAAAATCCGCCAGCCACACTTTCTCATTTCCAAAGTAAAACTTAACGCCCTCTTCCCATGCACGCTTTGCATCAATTATCAAAATGCACGGCTTTCCATCATGCCGTTTTCCTACGTTCTCCGCCGTATCCATATCCTGCGACAAATGAACATATTGCCTTTCCTGGGGCAATAATCCGTTCTCCAAAATCGAACGGAGAAACCGCCTTGCCGTCCCATGAAATAAAATATCCGGCGGCATTTTCTCTTCCTTCCGAATCTTACATGGTATGGAATGTCCATAAAAAGCCCTTATTTTCCCATTCTCTATCTGAAAACGTTTCTTCGGGGACTGTGAAATCATTTCACTAATATCCGCTTCCCTAATATCTTTCCAGTTTTCTTCCCCTTGCAAAGCTTTTAAAAGCTGCTCCATAGGAACCCAGCCCTCTTCGTCCATTTCCAGCTCATATTCCCACGGCGCATGCCGCAGTGCATATGATATTTCCTTGCTTAAACGATCTAAATCATTCACGCCCCGGCTCTCCCTTCTGAACTTACAGCAAGCTCATCTCTTTATTCCCAAACTACTTCCTTCCATCTTCCTAAGCTTTTGGAATACCATCCTTCTCCTGATCCCCAAACCTTCAGGAATCCATTTTACCCTCTGGGAAATACAATTAACAATGTTCCGCATTTTACGGAAATCACACTTTCCTCCCCTGTAAACTCATTGCTGACTCCCAGCGGATATGTATTTGTCAATACTGCATTATTTAATTCATATTTTAATCCTTTTAAATTCACTCCTTTAGATTTCTCTGAAAGAGAAAATACGGATACATAACCTTTCAAATGTTTGGGAAATGTAATTGCCCGGTTTGTAATGGCGGTCATGACACAATCTCTGTCCATCAGATATCCCTGCCTTCCCCCCTGGGCCAATTCTGCCATTAACTGTATATTAGCGATTGTATGGTCCATACGTCCTCCGGTTCCGCAGTAGATATGAAAGATTTCATATCCGGCCCCCATGCCTTCCCTGACAGCCGCCCACATATCCGTATCATCCTTTTTTGTATTCAGCCGAATCACATTGGGGTGTTCCGGAATAACCTCCAGCGAGTCAAAATCTCCAATGACCAAATTCGCAGTGATTCCCCTATCCTTCAATACCTGGAACCCTCCATCCACCCCAATCACAAAGTCCTCAGCTTTTGGAACAAAATCCAGCCCATAATTATCGCCTGCTCCTACCACATAACAAACACCACTCTTCATATTTATCCCCTTCAGCCCGTCCCCTATCCGTTCTCTCTATTCTTAATAGTATGTAACTATAGAGGCTCCAGATCCCTTCCGCTTTATACCCTTACCCACACACTCATTTCCCCTTCTCCTCGATTATTCCACCCATAGTATGGGATAAATGTCAACATAACTTCCTTTTCCACAGGGGGCGCATAGTCGCCATACAATGAATTTTCAAACAATAGTTCATTCTGCCGGAATCCTGGTATTTTCAATATCCGCATTTCATGTCCCAACCCAGTACAGGTTTCTACAAAGCCCGATTCCGTATCTCCCCCCGCTCTTTTACCTTTTTGCAGCAATTTTTCCATGTTCAGACGCAAAAGTCCCAACTCTGGTCCATTATCCGCTTCTTCCAGACAATATACCATAGGCCCTCTGGCAATCGCTGCTTTTCCCACATCCTCCCGCACTTTTGTACTTGCACTGATACAGCGGATTTCCATAGGAAAATTTAAATGAATTTCATCCCCTTCCTGCCACCTGCCATTAAGGTATAAATATCCCTTTTCCACCCAGAATCTCAGCGTTTCCTCCTGTCCTGACATTTCTGCCCGTGAATGTACGCCGATGTGGTCGTTTTTCTCTCTTTCCACACACCAACTTGCTCTGGTACAAATCTCTGACGCCGTTTGCCCTTCCTTCGTCTCACTTTGTTGGTACTCTTTGAATTCGTCGCCTTCCATCCGGCGTTGCCCCTGCCCTTTGAGATTATCACATGCGCCCCCCCATTGCCTGCGCACTTCTATCTCCGCTCTCTTACACCATCCCGGCATCCGAAATGCCAGCGTTGCATCATTTGATCTCTCACCACATTCCATGTGCTGACCAGTTTCCGCTTCTTTTTTCTCTGCTGTCCCATCACTGTTTTCCACATGACAAAAACGCATCTTCACTTCCCCTTCCCAGGGAAAATTACTTTCCAAAACAATATCCGCTTTCCGGCCGCCTATATTTACACAAATATCACTTCCCACATATAAATGCACAAACAATGTGTTTTCATTCTGTGTATAAACATAGGCTCCCAGAGAGCTTATGGTCCTGGCAATATTAGGAGGACAGCAGGCGCAGCCAAACCATTTCTGCCGCACTGATTTTACATGACGTTTTCTCTCATCCTTCTTACATGCTTCCGGCGTAACTTCCAGGGGATTTACATAGAAAAAACGCTTCCCGTCCAATGCCATCCCAGCCAGAACCGTATTATATAAAGCTTGCTCCATAATATCCCCATACCGGCTGTCTGCCCGAAGCTGAAGCATCCTCCTTGCAAAAAAAGCCAGCCCAATCGCAGCGCAGGTTTCTGAATATGCCGTATCATTGGGAAGGTCATAAGGAAACGAAAACGCTTCACCCACATGTGTACCCCCTATTCCTCCCGTGATATACAGCTTTTCCCTCACAATGCTGTTCCACAGCCGCTCACAAGCCTCTGATAACTTCTCGTCGCCCGTCAGCCTGGCAACATCAGCCATTCCACTGTACAAATACACCGCTCTGACTGCATGTCCCACTGCTTCCGATTGCTCCCGCACCGGAAGATGGGCTTGATGATATTGATAACGAAACGCTTCCTCAGACTGTTTCACGCTTCTTCCTTCACATTTTGCCCGCTCTGCTTCCTCCAAATCAAAGTAATAAGGCTTTTGTCCCCGCATATCCAGGAAAAAACCGGCCAGTTGCAAATATTTTTCTTTGCCTGTCAATTCATACAGCCTTGCCAATGCCATTTCCGCTATTTCATGTCCGGGATAGCCTTTGCATTTTCCCTCTTCCGGTCCAAATCTCGTACATATAAAATCTGCATACCGTTCCACCGCCTTTAAAAGTTTATCCTTACCGGTTGCCTCATAATATGCCGCCGCACCTTCTGCCAAATGCCCAAAACAATACAACTCATGATGGTCTCTAAGGTTTGTAAAAATGCCATCCATTCCGTTTATGATATAGTATGTATCCAAATATCCATTCTCTGCCTGTGCCGCACACACAACATCTATGGCCTCGTCCGCTACTTTTTCCAGCATCGGGTCAGGATGACTTGTCAAAGTATATGCCACCGCTTCAATCCACTTTGCAAAATCACTGTCTTGAAATACAAATCCGTAAAATTTGTCAGGATCAGGATTTGCCGGGTCTTCCGGCAATGCCTCAAAACCTCGAAACGTATAAGTGGGTGCCACATACTTACTGCCCTGTTCCCGCTTTTCTTTCATCAGCCGTCCAGCCACCTTAAAATTCCGCATACAATAACTGGGCGCCGCCTCCGGAATGTGATCATTCAACGCTTCCCATTGATAGGGTATCACTTCTGTCCGTACCAATTCCAATTCCCTGTGCCAAAAGTCATCCTTAATCCGTATATTTTTTAAATCCAACGGCCTGCTGACTGTTTCTTTCTCTCCATTGCCCATACCGAAGTTACCTCCATCCCATGTTATATGCTCCAATTCTGCCAGCCTTATCTATACATCACAAAAACTTCTGCTTTTATAATCACCATATCTGTTATATAAGGGAAATTATTACATTTTTGATTTATTTTAACATATCTACTTTCATTGTCAAGCATATCATGCCGAAGGTCTGTCATTGCCCAAAGCCAATTTTTATTTGTTGACATAAAATCAAATTTATGATAGGATGAAGCCAATGATGAAAATAACATCTCATTCTATAGAGTAGGAGGAAATTTATGTCCAGGGTTGTAAGAAATGAGGATATTGCCAACTGAATCGTTGCCAGGATACAGCAAATAATCAATGTTACATTCATAATAATCCGTAACATATGATGCTGTCATTCCATCCTTATATCAGCACAATGCAATATACGAATCAGTATTTCCCATATCATTACAAGGGAATATTTCTATTCGTATGTGGTTTATTTGTGTTGCTGATTTTTCTGCCTTACAATTGCCGGACATATTTCAACCTCTGCGTTTATGAAATCGGGCGCATGGCTGTTTGGCCGTGTATTTTTATGCGGTTTTATGGTTCTAAAATCATGCCCACTCTAAATTCAGAATTCACCTCTTGAAATAATACATGGCAAATCCCCAATTATGATACTATATAAATCCAGTTAAATCGCAGGATGGAAGACTTCTTTACAGCGAAGGAAACAATGGCAATTTGCAGCTAACAACGAACAGCAAATTAAATAAAAAACAGGAGACAATGCAATGTATCAGGAAGAAGTCATATTAGAATTTGATAAAGTGAAAAATATATGGGCTCAATGTGCCCTGACCCAATATGCCAAAACAGCCATTCAAAACACGCATCCATTCTTGTCAGAATTAGAAGTGGAGGCAAAGATAAATGAAACCACACAGGCGCGGGATTTGATGGAAAAATGTGGAACTCCTCCGATTCCTTCCCCGGACGGAATTGGTGAAATTGTCCGCACCGCCCAAAAAGGCCAATGCCTGTCTATTGGAGAGTTAGAGAACACAGCGCAGATGCTAACGGCAGTTCAAAGGCTGAAAGATTATTTGGCAAAAGGCAGGAACTATGAAATCCCTTTGGCTTATTATGAAGAAAATCTGAACCCTTTAGAAAGTATAAAGGAACAAATACGTTCACAAATATGGAATGAACAGGTTGCTGACAACGCATCTGACCTTCTGAAAAAACTGAGAAATGAAATACTCCATACGGAGAGCAAAATGCGGGAAAAAGCCGATTCTATTCTCCGTTCTCAGAAAGAATATATGTCAGACAGCTTTAGCACCTTCCGCAATGGACATATTTGTATTCCGGTAAAAAAAGAATATAAATTCCGCATCAGTGGTATTGTAATTGACAAGTCCGCCACGGGCAGCACCTTATTCATAGAGCCCTCCGCCTCTGGAAAATACTATGAAGAATTGCAGGAATTAAAAATTGACGAGGAAAATGAAGTCCGCAGAATACTATATACACTGACCGCACTCATTGCCGACCACGGAGAAATCATAATGCAGAATATCTGCTGTATGGAAAAACTGGACTTTATCTTCTCAAAAGGCAAACTAAGTCTTGCCTATGACGGTATTGCCCCTAAATTATTGCGGCAGCGGTGTATTCGTTTACAAAATGCCAGGCACCCCCTTATGGATCAAAGCATTTGTGTACCACTACAGTTTTCTATCGGAAACGGCATTAACGGCATTGTAATAACCGGCCCTAATACCGGCGGCAAGACCGTAGCAATCAAAACCGTTGCGCTAAACTGCATGATGGCCCAATGCGGACTCCATGTTGCCTGTGAATCTGCCGAACTGTGCATGAGCAGCAATTATCTTTGCGACATTGGCGACGGACAAAATCTTTCAGAAAACCTGTCCACCTTTTCGGCTCATATTACCAATATCTTAACTATTTTGAAAAGAGTCAACAAGGACAGTCTGGTAATACTGGATGAACTAGGTTCTGGAACGGATCCGGCGGAAGGCATGGGAATTGCCATTGCCATTTTAGATGAATTAAAGAAAAGCGGTGCCCTCTTTCTTGCAACCACCCATTACCCGGAAGTAAAAAGTTATGCAGAAAAAGAGGCATCCATTGTCAATGCCAGAATGACATTCGACAAGGAGAATTTAAAACCTCTCTACCACATGGTTATCGGAGAAGCCGGTGAAAGCTGTGCCTTCTATATTGCCGGCCGGTTGGGTATGCCCGCCCACATATTAAAACGAGCCGCCATGGAAGCCTATGGAAGGGAATCTTCCGCCTGGCAGCTAACGGAAAACAACCTTTTGGACGCCATTCCCGATTCTGCGCCCAAAGAATTAAAGAAAGAATACGCTCCCCTCATTGTCCGCAAAAAAACCCCAAAAGCCAAAGCCCAAATTTCTTTTCGGCGCGGCGACAGCGTCATGGTCTATCCGGACAAGAAAGTCGGAATTGTATGCGAAACGGCCAATGAAAAGGGAACTCTTCGCGTGCAGCTTCCCAACAAAAAAATATGGATTAATCACAAACGCCTGAAACTTTTAGTTGCCGCAGATGAATTATATCCTCAGGACTATGACTTTTCTATTATTTTTGATACGGTAGCAAACCGGAAACTAAGACACCAAATGGAGCGAAAATATGTGGAGGGAAAAGATATTATCTATGAAGAATAAGCTGATGATACCTTTTTTCCTTGAGTATAACATCCTTCCCATATTGGAACCCCAATTTTTCGCACAACCTTAAGGATGAAAGATTTTCCGGCTCAACCAATACCTGCACTTGTTCAAAAGCAAGCGCCGTCCATCCATACTGAAGGATTCCCTGGCAGACTTCCATTGCATATCCTTTCCTCTGCCAGGGAACGCCTATGATAAATCCCAATTCAGGGTCTTCAAATCCTTCCCTGTTAGAAAATCCCGCTCTGCCAATCACCTTACCGGTGCTCCGTTCTACCACTGTCCAGACGCCATAACCATAAAATGTATATATTTTATCAATATATTCTTTAATGTATTGTTTTTCCTCTTCCTTCTCCGGATACAAACCTTCCATATATCTTGTAATAGACGGTTCTTCGTAAATTTCGTAAAACGCTTCCACATCCTCCGGACTTGTTTCCCTGATACGGCACCTTTCCGTATCTACAATATACCATGGAAGACCTTTCAGCCTGCGGTAAACCCTTTCAATATATTCTGGTTCCAGTTCCTCCGGATCCTCCACCGCAAATAAAAACTGAGAAAAATCTTGCGCCGTATTCCCTGCATGTAGATAGACAAGTACGGCTTCTCCCTGATTTTGAAGCGTCTTCGCAACATGAGATTCATCCGTGATATATAGCGTCCCTTTTGACCCTTCAGTAACAAATTCTATTCTTTTTAAGTAACTCACTTTTCCTCGTTCTCCTACTAACTGCATAACGTCTCAATTCATATTTTGTTCACAATTCATTCAATCAATCTTCAATTAATTATCATGTTTTATCCATTTCTGACGCTTATACTATATTTAACAACAACAAAAGAAACAATTAAAAAGCCAATCACAGTTTATTGTTTACTAAATAACTTTTTCATAATAAATGCCAAGGAACCCGGTTCCTTGGCATCCTCCCTTTTCCGGGTTTATTTTCCTATATTCTCATCCTATTTCCTTATATTTCATCCTTTTTTGATAAAATATGAACCATACTATTGTCTTTATTCCCTTTTTCTTGCAAACATAAGCCCAAACGTCCCTACGCCGCAATTGCTGGAAACGGTTGCGGATGCCTTCTGCAGAATCACTCTGTCAAATGCAGCATATTTTTTTACTTCTTCCGTTATTTCTTCCATCTGACGCACCGTACATCCTGCATAAGTCAAAAATATTACGCTTGTGTCTATATCTTTTTCAGTATGAAACAGCTTTTTTACATACCTCCGGCCGGCTCCCTGCACCTTGCCTGCTTCTATCATCCAAAGCTTTAATTTATTCCTTGACATATGAAGAACCGGGTGCAGCCCCAATGTGCTGCATACCTTATGTACTGTGCCGCTGACTTTACCATTACGCCACAATGTTTCCGTACTTTCCACAAAAAAATTACTGCACACCGAATTCTTGAACTGTTCCAATGCGGAACAGATTTCTTTCACTCCTTTTCCCATATCCGCCAAATATGCCGCATATAAAACCATAAGACCATGGCCGCTGCTAATATGCCCGGAATCCACCACAGTAACATTATCAAAATTTTTGCTTGCCTGGGTTGCATTGGGATACGCACCGCTTAATTCAACCGCAGCAGTAATATGCAGCACCTGTTCCGCCTTCTCCAACGCATCAGCAAAGAAATACTCATATTCTGAAGGAGATGCCGTAGAGGAATGTGCATAATTTCCCTCCATTTTCATATAATTCAACAAACTGTCAGAGGATACCTCTGCAATATCGCAAAAGCGTCCTTCCTTGGTATGCACATAACAATACATAATGCCAATCTGAAACCTTTGAATCCACGCTTCCGGCAAATCACAGATACAATCTGCCGTAACTGCCACCTTGCGTTTCCTTTTACTGGTAACCTGACTGATTTCACTTATCTCTTCCTCATCAGAATCCACTTTCCCCGTGGTATGCTCCACCAGTTCCGGCGGCAAATATTTCAGCAATCCCGCTTCTAAAAGCGCCGCGTTAATAGGTTTTGCAAGATACCCGTCAAATCCCATTTCCTGATAAATACGATCTCCATTGGTCATAACATTGGCCGTCAGCGCAATAATGGGTGTCTTCTGACAGAACCCTTTCGTCTGACTGCGAACTGCTTTTAATGTCTCTTCCCCATCCATTCCCGGCATCATATGGTCCATCAATATGATATGATATGGATTCTCCGCCGTCTTTTTCAGACATGCCTTACCACTGTTTACCGTATCAATCTGAACCTTTGTACTCCGCAATAGCTTCACTACCACCATGCGGTTCATATCATTATCATCCACCACCAAAATCCGAGCTTCAGGCGCCGTAAAACACTGTTTATACTTTTTACGATGCCTAAGCTGCTTTTGCGCTGCAAAATGAATGGCGCCAATTGGCTGCGCACTGACAATACCCTGACGCAATTCTATAGTAAACACAGAGCCTTTATGATAAACACTATCCACCGAAATCTTCCCACCCATCATTTCCACGAGCTGTTTGGCAATGGTAAGTCCCAGTCCGGTTCCCTCAATTTTACGATTGGTCTGTTCATCCACCCGTTTAAAAGAACGGAATAAATCATCAATACTTTCTTTTTTGATACCAATACCGGTATCTGCCACAGAAATACGCAGCAAAAAAGCATCTGTGGAAAGACGTTCCCCTTTTGCAGATAATGTAACTGAACCCTTTTTCGTATACTTTACTGCATTTGTCAACATATTGACCACAATTTGCTTCAACCGAATCTCATCGCCATACAGCATAGACGGAATACTTTGGTCAATATCCACTTTAAACTCCAGCTCCTTCTGGTGTGCGCGAATCCATATCAGATTCACCAAATCACTGAACATACTGCTGACCTCATACTGGGTCTGTACAATTTCCATTTTACCGGATTCCAGTTTCGATAAATCCAATATATCATTTATGGTGGTCAGTAACATTTTGCTTGCATTTTGGATATTAATGGCATTTTCAGCTATTTCATCAGAGATATCCTCCCGTAAAGTCATCTCGTTCAAACCGATAATGGTATTAATTGGAGTACGGATTTCATGACTCATATTGGCAAAAAAGGCATCCTTAGAACGGGCAATCTGTTCAATCTCCTCTTTCTGCTTTTCCACCACACTGCTTTCCTTCTCATAAGAGTACACCTGCATTTTTAACAGCATCCCCATAAAACAACTGACTGCAAACATTGTAAAAAAGGAATCAAATGCACTGTAGAATCGCGTTGACGGCGCCAATACAATCTCCGGAAAACGATAAGAAATTATATATATGGCTATAAAAGCAGCTAAGGATATGAACATTGCCCGAAAAAACTCTCTTCCGCGAAAAAGTAAAAACACATAAACCATTCCCAGTACAAACCATATGGGCACACCACTGTCCATACCACCGCCCAATAGAAAAATCGCCGGAAACAGCAAGATATTGGATACAAGCACCAACAGCCAGGATGCAAACCGCACCTTATGATATTTAAAGGTAATCCAGAATGACGCTCCTGACACACCGCACATCAAAATAAGCGGAATGAATACAAACGGATTCGCTCCAATGATCACACGCCCCATTCCTATTATGGAAGCCAGACAAGCAAACAGCATTATCATCCATGTACGCTTTTCCTGTAAATCTGTCTGCTGGTTCAGCATATCCAGAACCCACGCCCGCACTTTGTTCATCATGCTTCTATTTCCTTCTTTCCCTTCATCATCCTTCTCTTAAATACTCCTTTTTCCATACAGTTAAGATATGGGCCGCCCCAATAAAATCAAACTCACTTACCTTATCTTTTATTGCATCCGCCAATTTGGATAATCTCTCTCCATGATACCTCTGCTTTTCAGCCTCTTTCAAGAGAATGTCTAATCCTTCGCTTTCAAACTCATCCAGTTTCTTTTGTATTTGTTCCATCCATTTCTCTAATTCCGGCAGCGTAATTTCATTCTCTTTTATCTGTTTATCATTTTCCATAGTTTGATTGACTTCAAGTTCTTCATAGCCTTGATCACTTTCAAATGCCTCATTGACAATTTTTTCAGTCCCCAATCCTCCTGAAATCCTTTCCCCCATCATATTTCCTTGCATAAAGTCCTTTTGTTTCTCAGGATACACAAAATGATTGGCGGCCAAAAGTTTCAGAAGGATGTCATGCTTTCTCAATAATTCCTCATGGTTGTCCAATATATACTCTATGCAGCCTTCCTTCCCTGCCAACTCCATCCTCTGGGCTAGTTCGGCCAATTCGTCAGCGCCAATCCCCTTTGCATTGCTTTTTAGCGCATGCACTGCAATCACATAGTCTTTCCAATTCTGCTCTTGATAAAGTTGCTGCAGTTGTCGCTTGCGTTTATGTCCTTCCCCATGAAAAATACGAATAATTTCTCCAAGTCCTTCAATATCTCCGCAAAACGTTATTCCCTGTCGAATATTGATTCCCCCATATCTCAATGATTCCAAAGCCTTTGCATCTTCCGAACCTGCCTCCCCGCTCACATCTGCCGGGCCGCCCTCGCCTAAACCATAATCCCACAGGGACTTTTCTAAATCTAAACCTGCCCCAGGGTGATTGCACGTCATAGCATGGAGGTTTTCTCCCTTGTCAGAATTTTTTCTCTCTCCCACGGTACCCTGTTCCGTCGCCCTCTGCTTTTTCTGGGGAATGTAACGCCGCAGTATCCGTTCCAGCACACTGAGTTCTATGGGTTTGGCTATAAAATCATCGAATCCTTCGGACAGGAACATTTCCCTTGCGCCTCCTATGGCGTTTGCCGTAAATGCAATTACAGAAAGTGACTGATAATAAACGTCAGGTTTCATGCGAATCCTATGTAATACCTCCACCCCGTCCATTTCCGGCATCATATGGTCCAAAAATACACAGTCAAAGTCCATACTATCCAATTTGTCCAACGCTTCCTGACCGCTGCTGGCCATCACTGCTTTTATCTGATATGGCTGCAAAAGTCTGGCCATAACTTTTAGATTCATGGCATTATCATCCACCACAAGAACCTTTGCCTCCGGCGCAGCAAATCCACGCCCTGCCACGCCGTACTCCCCTTCCCTTTCATTGGTTTTCCGACCATTAAATACCGCTGCAATGGACAAAATGGTAAAGGGTTTATATATGCGAAGCATGTTGCTTGCCGTCTGCGTCTCCTGTCCATAGTTTAATATCAATACCACTGTCAGTTCTCTTGCAAGCTGCTCAAAAAAGTTCTTATCCTCACAATATTCCGACCAACTGATAAATACATGAGAATAATTATCATGCTCCTGACGCCGTTTCAACTCCTGTAGATTGCTGCTGACTCGAATCATTATCCCCAATTGTTCCGAAATATGACGAATACAATCCCCATACCCCTGCCGTATGATGGAATAATCGTATTTATCCATATTAATATAAAATGCAACATATAAATGCTGCTTATGATTGATGGAAACAATCGGCGTTTCATCCAGCACCTTCTGGGGAATCGTAAACTGAAAGCAACTCCCCACGCCCAGCGTGCTATTTACTGTAATAAACCCTCCCATGCGGTAAACCAATGCCTGTGTAATTGCAAGGCCCAGGCCAATCCCACCCTCTTCTCTGTTTCTTCTGGCATTTACCTGACGAAAGCTTGCAAATATCTTCTCCATATCCTCCGGCTCCATGCCAATACCCGAATCTTTGACACTGATCAGCAGATTGGTTCCATATTCCTCTTTCCTGCACTTTATGCGCAGTATAACGCCCCCTTCTTTGGTAAATTTAAAGGCATTGTCCAAAAGATTCAAAATGATACGCCGAAGTTTCTGCTCATCCCCCAACAGATTCCCAGGCAAATCCGCATCGCAATCAACAATAAGTTCCAGTTTCCTACCATTTAACAAAGTCAGCGCCATATTGATAATATCCGTAATGGTGGAAGTAATATTATAGCTTTCCTCCGCAAGCTCCATCTTACCGCTTTCTAATTCTGAGAAATCAAGGATATTACTGACCGTGGAAAGCAGAGTTCTTCCGGCCGTCTGGATGTCAATAATATCCCTCCTCACCTCCGCCGGCAGTTCCTCCTGTAAAATTGCATCGCTCATGCCGCATACCGCATTAATAGGCGTGCGGATTTCATGGGAAATATTCACTACAAAATCATCCTTACTCTGCTCGGCAATTTCTAAGTCGTTTATATTTTCTATCAGCCGTTCCCTCGTCTCCTGTTGTGTACGTATCACAATCCATGTAATTGCCGAAACCGTATAAATAGATAAAATCTGCAGAAATGTCCCTATAACATTACTGGCAGAATCCAGTGTAAGCGTTCTCACAACAAAACCATGGTAAAGAAAAATTCCGGTAGCTATGGCCACTCCCAAATAAATCACCCAGGGAATACAGAAAATTCCAAGAAGTACAATCATTCCGGCCATGGCAGACAGCATGGACAGGAAATTACGTGTATGTAAGGCATACATGCAGAGGTTCACCCATGCCATAACAGAGATAAATTTTGCTCGAAAACAGTGATTTCCATATCGTTTTACCCAAACCGCCCAACTGATCATCACAGCGGCAATCATGACTTCTTTGATAAAAATACTCCATTCGCCCAATTGCGCCACAACAAACATAGCTATGGTATATGCGCTGAATACACACAATACAATTTTCTCCGTCTTCAATTGTGCCTTTTCTTCTATATTTTTCTTCTCCACCCGGCCCGCCCCCTTTTTACTGCAGTCAATCCGAACTATGTAATACCTCCTTCAATGCCGGAAGCATCTCCATAAATACATCCATAATTACAGGGTCAAATTGTGTCCCCCTGCCCTCCATCATAATTTGCATAATACGCTCAATGGGCCGTATGGGCGGCTTATACACTCGTTCCTCATACAGCGCGTCAAAGACATCTGCCACGGCCATAATCCTAGCCGCCAAAGGAATCCTGTCACCCGCCAGTCCCATAGGATAACCCGTACCATCCCATCTCTCATGATGATACATAGCAATATCCTCTACAATACGGACATAATTCTCATCTTCCACATCTCCAATGATCATTTTAATTATCTTCTCACTGTAAGTAGTATGCCTTTTCATCAGTTCATACTCTTCCGATGTCAGCTTGCCTGGCTTCTGCAAAACCGAATCAGGCACCTTTATTTTCCCCACATCATGAAGAGGGGCCGCTTTACAGATATCTTCCATATATTCTTCCGTCAGTTGTTCGGGAAATAGATTTCTTTTGTATAGCTCATCCAAAATCATTTTTACATACATTTGTGTATTTTTAACATGCTTCCCTGTGCTGCCATCCCTGCTTTCAATCAAATTGGCCATTCCCACAATGACAGAATCCTGAATTTTACTGATTCTTACCGCATCTTCAATTATCTTTGCCGCCTGCTCTTTGACCATCTTTTCCAGATTATGACGATATTGTTCCAATTCCAGCGTCTTTCCCACACGGCTCAGCAGAATATCCGGCACAAACGGCTTAGTCACAAAATCCACTGCTCCCATGCGAAAACATTTTACTTCCGTCTCCACCAGACTATCCGCAGTCAAAAAAATAACCGGAATTTTTGCTGTTACCTCGTTTATCCGAAGCTGTTCCATTACCTGGAAACCGTTCATTTCAGGCATGTTAATATCCAACAAAATCAAATCCGGATGATTATTTTCCAGATATTTCAGAGCCCCCAAACCGGAATTCGTTGCCGCAATGCGATAATAGGGCAAAAGTATTTTCTGGGCCAATGTCAAATTGGTCTTATCATCATCCACAACCAGAATAATATTTTTCATCTATGCGCACCTTCCTTACTTCTTTCATATCCACTTAATATGAAATGCTTTCCTACCAATGACAAAGAAAATCCAGCTCCACTATTTTTTATTTTAACTCTTTATTTACAATATTACCACTATTTTTTGTTATTTAAGTGTAATACTTTTTATAATAACTTAGACAAAGATAAAACCAGATGCGGATAAAATAAACCTTTTTCGGATTGTAATATTAAAAAAAGATAGAAGAATATCAATTGATATGTTATAATTCCTATGTTGTCCAACCTACACCCGACAACGGGAGGAGGTGTTCAAATGGAAATCATCATTACTTTTCTAGTGACTGTCACGGCAGGTGTGGTTTGCCACCTCATCAGCAAATGGTTAGACAGGCATGATAAGGACAGCAGATAGCCTGGTGGGTACTTTGCCACTATAAAAAGAAAAGAAGAATCCCTCGACTGTACTCCACTACGGTCGAGGGATTCGTTCTTTTGTCCAAATGGACTCATCATTACTTTTGCCTATTGGCATTATAGCATATGCGAAAATGCTTTTCAATATGCTTTTATTCAAAAATTATATCTTCTGCCAGCTTTGCTTGCCACGCTTTCTCTCACAGATGATGAACACTTTTTCTATACCGCTGTAATTCTTCTTCACTGACATTTCCTATGATCTCATCGAGAAATGCCAACAGCTTTTCCCTGTCTTTCGGCAGTTTTCCATGAAACTGATACGCATTGGAAGCGCCCATTGCCGCAAAGATGACAGGTATCTTCAGATTTTCAATGAGCGTCCGTATCTCCTTGTATTTTTCGAGTTCACCTTCTTCT
>JAAWCE010000059.1 GCA_022793065.1 Lachnospiraceae bacterium | reverse complement strand
TTTCTGTAAAGTATTTAACGAGAAGACAAAACAGCATGGAATGACACAAAAGGCAGTTACGAAAACAATTCGCATATGCAAGGACAGGAACGTTTTAAGGGAATATTTGCTTGAAAGGGAAAAGGAGGTTGTGACGATCATGATGAGTTTGTTTGATGAAGAACAAATTATGAAATCATTTATTAGAAGCGAAAGACATGACGCAGACAGGGAAACAGCAGAAAGAATGATAAAAATGGGAAAATTATCACTTGATGAAATTGCTCTATGTGTTCCCTCATTATCATTAGACGAATTAAGGGAACTTGAAGCGGAGGTTATGCAGTTAGCGTAATCAATTATATCAATCAAAATCAAATATGGTAACGGCGTTAGGGCATATAGAAACTGAAAAATCTATATGTCCTATTTTTTGGCCATTAAGGGAAAACAATGTGTGACAACATTCAGACCAACACCACAGGGCGATTAACGCCCTGTTTGCAAAAGAGGATTGATAAGTTGGGGTTACATGGAATAGGTGCGGGCAATTGCGAAAAGGACTTCCGCTGCATATAACAATACCATAATCATGCCTTCGGAGCGTTTCAGAGATTTTTTGGTCAGCAGGAAAATATAAGTGATTGCGCTGACTGCGGTTAAAATAAGCATATCATAGACGGATGCCACATTTATCGTGATGGGATGGATTGCTGCGGAAAGGCCCAAGATAAGAAGCAGGTTAAATAGATTGGAACCAACCGCATTGCCCACAGCAAGTCCGGTCTCCCCTTTTTTGGCAGCCACAATGGAGGTGACAAGTTCGGGCAGGGAAGTTCCTACAGCTACGATGGTCAGGCCGATAAGCGTTTCCGACATTCCCATGGCTCCCGCAATTTCTTTCGCACTGTAAACAACAGCCTGTCCTCCGCCAATAATGAAGATAAGCCCCACCGCAATAAAGAAAAAGCATTTCCAAAGGGGCATACATTCCTGGGATTCAGTGTGGTCAGGATGCTTTCTGGCATCATAAATTAAATACAAAAGATATGCCAGAAAGGCGGCAAATAAAATGATGCCTGTAATGCGGCTTATGGTTCCGGCCTGGTGGTCCATTTTACTTTGCAGGAAGCTGCCGGAAGTAACGGAACCCATACAGGCCAGGAGCAGGACAAGGATTGTAGCAGCGATTGACAATGGAAAATCTCTTTTGAGAATGTCTTGATCCGAGGGAACAGTATGGATTATGGCACAGATTCCAAGGACACAGAGTAGGTTGAATATATTGGAGCCGACCACATTGCTTAAGGCAATTTCATTGGAGCCTTGTAATGCGGCGGAAATACTGACAGCCAGTTCAGGGGCGCTGGTTCCTAAGGCTACGATGGTCAGACCGATAATCAGACCTGGAACTTTGAAATTTCGCGCAAGGGAAGAGCTTCCATCCACAAACAGTCCGGCGCCTTTGATCAGAGCTACAAATCCGAATAATAACAGCAATGCGTGAAATAATAACATATTGATACCTCCTTGTGCGCTTTAGCGCACCTATAGTAGCGATGTCAGTCAGTATATCATTTTTGAGACAGTGGGGCAAGACATAACATTTAAATTTTGCCTGAATTTTACATAGGCATCTCTTTGATTTTACAAAAGCATGTTACAGTCCTTTATTAAGTGGGAACAGGGTTTCATGTATGGCCCGCCGGCCCTTGACTGAGTCCATATTTGAAAGTATTTCGCTGGATATTCATGCAGGTTTGTGATATTATAAAAGCATATTTCAATGTATGGTGTTTTTTGCTTTCATAATATATATAAAATTAACAGAACAGGAGAGGTGGAGTAATGAATATGATTGGTGGAGCTAATGATAAGGGGACAGAGCAGATGGAACATTTTACCAGGGATAGTATTCTGGCAGAGAAGTTCAGTATTGAGCAATGTCGTGCTGCCGCGGAGAAGGGAAATGCCAGTGCCCAGGACGTATTGGGAGATTGTTACCAGTATGGCTGGTTTGTGAAAAAGGATTTTGCGGCTGCAATAGCGTGGTACGAGAAGGCGGCGGCGCAGGGCAATGCGGCAGCACAGCGCAGTCTTGGCTGGTGTTGTGAAAATGGCTATGGCATGGAGAAGGATGACCGGAAAGCGGTATATTGGTATACAAAGGGGGCTGAGGGCGGCGATATAGACGCGCAGCACAATTTGGGCAACATGTATGGGGGCGGCCGCGGTGTGGAGAAGGACATGGTTCAGGCGGTGAAGTGGTATAGCATGGCCGCGGCGCAGGGACATCAGGGTTCACAGTTAAATTTAGGCGTGTGTTATGAAGACGGTTTGGGAGGTTTGGAAAAGGACGTCTTGAAGGCGGTAGAATTGTATACCAAATCCGCAGAACAGGGAGAGTCAGGCGCGCAGTTTAATCTGGGAAATTGCTATTCTAAAGGCGTGGGCGTGGAGCAGGATAAGGTGCAGGCGGCGGAATGGTATGAGAAGGCGGCGAAACGCGGGCATTTAAGCGCTATGAATACCCTGGGAGCATATTATGAACTGGGGGAGGGCGTGGAGCAGAATGACAACGCGGCTGTAAAGTGGTATATGGAAGCGGCCAGGCAAGGCAATTTTTATGCCCAATGTAATCTGGGGGATTGCTATTACGACGGAAGGGGGGTGGCGCAGAATTATGCGAAAGCCCTGGAGTGGTATGAGAAAGCGGCAAGGCAGGGCTTTGGCAAAGCCCAGGTTAATGTGGGCTTTTGCTGCGAAAGTGGTCTGGGAGTAGAGCAGGACGATGTCAAGGCGGTGGAGTGGTATCGAAAGGCAGCGGAACAGGGAAATGCCGACGGGGCGTATAATCTTGCCATTCACTATGAACAGGGCAGGGGAGTGAAACAGGATGAAAAGCAGGCAGTTGTGTGGTATGAAAAGGCGGCGCTGGAAGGACATGTAAGTGCGCAGTATAACCTGGCATGTTGTTATAAAGATGGAGATGGCGTAGCGCAGGATTATGGTAAGGCGGCAGAATGGTATATGAAAGCTTCCGGGGAGGGGGACGCCAACGCGCAGAATGTTTTGGGCTGGTGTTACGAAAATGGTAAGGGTGTGGAACAGGATTACGTGCAGGCCGCGGCATGGTATCAAAAAGCAGCAGGACAGGGAAATATCCAGGCGCAGTATAACCTGGCTGTCTGTTACGAACGTGGAAGGGGCGTGGATCAGGATGGCGAACAGGCAGTGTTCTGGTATGAAAAGGCTGCTTTACAGGGCAATATGAACGCGCAATATTACCTGGGCTGCTGTTACCAGGACGGCTGGTGCGTGGAGCAAGATTATGACAGAGCAGCGCAGTGGTACAGGAAAGCGGCGGAGCAGGGATGTGCGCAAGCCCAGTATTTCCTCGGATATCTGTATAAGAACGGATATGGTGTGGAACAGGATAGCGTGCAGGCGGTGGAATGGTATCAGAAAGCGGCGGAGCAAGGCGACGCGGACGCGCAAAATAGTCTGGGGCTTTGTTACAAAACCGGTAACGGCGTGGAGAAGGATGTGGTTCAGGCTGTAAAATGGTATGAGGCGGCGGCGGAGCAGGGACATGCCACAGCACAGTTTAATCTTGGCAGTTGTTATCTTATGGGAGTGGGTGTGAAGCAGAATGACGTCAAAGCTGTAGCGTGGTATGAAAAAGCCGCCAAACAGGGAAAAGGCTCCGCGCAGTATAATTTGGCGCTATGCTATGAACTGGGCAGAGGAGTGGAACAGGATTTGGATATGGCGATAGATTGGTATGAAAAGTCCGCGGCACAGGGAGATCAAAAGGCCCAGGCAGCATTGGACAGACTTGGTTATTAATTAGGAAATTTTTTGATTTCTCCAGCGCTTACATAGAGTTTGTAACTTACATATTGTGCGTATGTGAGAACAAGAGATGGTAAGCGCCGGGGATTTTTTTATTTATGGAAGGAAAAGAAAAGTTGATAATAGTAAATATAAAAAAATACTAAAATTTAAAATAGTATATTGCAATATATAATACTGTGTGATATATTAATTATGTCAAAGAACAGTACCGGATATAAAACGAAAGGAGGGTGCCCATGAATACACAGTTTAAGAAGGGTGCACTGGAGATGTGTGTGTTATCCCAGCTTGTTAGGGGGGATAAATATGGATATGAGCTGACAGAGAAAATATCGGGGGAGATGTCAATTGCCAGCGGTACGCTTTATCCTATTTTGAGAAGGCTAAAGGAAGAGGATTATGTGACCACCTATTTGCAGGAGTCCGAATCGGGCCCGGCCAGAAAGTATTATCAGCTTACCGATAAGGGAAGACAGTATCAGAGGCAGATAAAGCAGGAATGGGAAGCATTTGTGCAGGCAGTGAATCAATTGATTGTGGGATAGGAGGAAGATAATATGAAGAAAGCAGAATATTTGGAAAAACTTCGGGAAAAACTGGAAACCTTTGGAAGGGAATTGCAGGAAGAGATTTTGGAAGATTACAGAGAACATTTTGCCGAGGGGGAAAAGCAGGGAAAATCGGAAGAAGAGATTATAGATGAACTGGGCAATATAGAAGATATGATTCAGGAGATGATTCAGGATTTGCCGGAACCGGAAGGGGAAGCCGTCAGTTGGGTACAGGAGCCGGAGAAGAGTTATACGTATTCCGAAACCTTTAAAGAGGTGGTATTAAAAGGGGGCGTGGCAAAGATTATGGTGAGCCAGTCGGAGGACGATCAGCTCCATGTGAACTATGAGGACAACGGAAGCCTGAGCAACCAGATGAAGTATGAATTTTGCCAGCGTCAGGAAAACGGTGTTTATTATGCCGAGGTGAAGCGCAGAGAAAATGTGGAGGATAGTAAAGACGAGGGAGACGAGTTAATTAAGATTAAACTCTTTGGCCGTACTATTATATCTTATGGAAATGCTTCTAATTTCGGGAAAGAAAATCACTCCATTATCCTCACGGTGAAACTTCCCCAGGGGATGCCAAAGCTTAATACCACCGTTTCCAGCGGAGATATTTGTCTTTCCGGACTTGAACTAGAAGAGTATAAGGCTACAAGCGCCAGCGGTGACGTGAATATCAAGGAAGTAAAGATTGCACATTCGGAGGTACACACCGCCAGCGGCGATATCTGTGTGGAGAACGGAACGTTTGATAAAGGTAAATTTACCACTGCCAGCGGTAACATTAATGTAAATGATACTTGTATTTCTTCCGGAAGTCTGACCACTGCCAGCGGAAATATATCCATGAAGGAAGGCGGCGCCGGAGAGGTAAAATATGCGACTGCCAGCGGCAACATTAATCTATCCACCAACGCGGAAGGCTATGAATGTGGAACTGCCAGCGGAAATATTAAGGTTAAGGCTGTGGGAACACCTAAGAAAGCAGTTTTGAATACTGCCAGCGGTAATGTGCAGTTTCATTTGGAGGATGCTTCAGGGGTGGAGGCAACGGTAAGGACCATGAGCGGCAATGCGAAAGTTGGCTGGAAAGATGAAACCAGGATTACAGCGAAAAAGGGAACTTTCCGCTATGGGGACGGTTCATGTAAGGTAAGTATCAAATCTGTTTCGGGGAATATTAATGTTCAGTGTGTATAAAGTGCATTATGGCATGGAGCGGGAATTTAGACAAAGGTGTTTGGGATAGTTATCCCAAACACCTTTGTCAATTTTCTCTCTTTTCTCATTTTGATCCAATATTCAGTTAAGGAACCTGATATAGATTTTGGTCCCCGAAGGAAAGAATTTTGGTGAAATGCTCCTGGAAAATTTCTTCATTTATAGTATATTTGCTTCTTTCGGAAGCAGAAATGACCACATAGGTTACATTGTATTTTTCATATAAGTCCATGTGTTCCAGGGGGGCTTCATACATTAAGCGTAAGTCGGTCTTTCGTTCCTGGGTGTCCAGACCGTGAAAATATAAAAAACTATCCGTACCGCATACGATATTTCGTCCGGAAAGGGAAGCAATCTCATTATTATACCTGGTATCTGTCAAAAAGACGGCGTCCGGAGGGGTGCGTTCTTCCACATATGCTGCCAATGCGGTCTGAGAAGGGGAATACAGGCGGTAGCGGGATATATTTTCTCGTCCCAGGGTCAGCAGAGAGGAATAAACGGAAAGAAACAGGAAGGCGGCAATAAAAAATCTGCTTCCCGGCAACTCTTTCATGTGTTCGTAAAGGTCCAGGCCGTAATCGGCGGCGCCAAGGCACAATAGAAAATATGCCACATATAAAATTTTATTGTTGTCATAGGTATTGGGAGTAAATACAATCAACTCTCCCAGCCACCATAGAAACAATGGGGGCAGAAAGATAGGAGCCCGTTTCTGGCCGCAGGCACAGATGCCGCCCACAATCAGCAATAAAGGGGCGCCTATATTTTTCACATAGAACCATAGATAGGGGTCGCCCTGATTGGCCCAGTTAAAATATCCTCTGACAAAGCCGCCCTGGGCTACTTGTCCAAAAGTCCAGAACAACAATTGAGGAAGGGCAAGTACAAGAATACAGGCCAGGAAAATACCCCAACCGGATAACAGTTCATGCCAGCCCTGCCGTTTCAAATAGGAGAGTAATAACAGAAGCCCCCATATGGCTGTGGCTGCAAACAGGCTAAGGCCCACAAGCATAAGTATGCCCGGTGTGATCAGTTCTTTCTTCTGAAGAAACTGGATCAGGCACATCACGCACAAAAATACCGCAAGAATACAGGCGCCCGGATGGTGAAACAGCCTGCCGGCAAGGGCAGCCAGAGGCGTTTGCGGCAACGATTCCGATGGTTGGTGTTGGGGGGATACTTTGCGAAACAGCCATATAAACAACCATACCGCACTGATAACTCCCGCGCTTAAAAAGGAATGGGTGTGTATCATGGGAAGCCCGGCGGCAAACAGTCCCGCTGTCAGGAAATATTCCCGACGATTATGGAAAGCAGCCCGATACAGCAGCCATAACATAGGAAAAAGGGCGCCATATCCGAACAAAGTAGCCCGCTGGGGAAGGAACATATCCGCAATTACGTTCACCCATCGTATATTATGCGTGACAAGATTGGTGGGCGTTGTGTAAAAGCCAGTAAAAATATCAGAAAAAGTAAGGGATTGTTCCTTGGTCCAATCCAAAAAGTAAACAAAGCCCAATCCGCCGTTTAAGAAAAATAAAAGGCATGTGAGCATGCAGCCTGCCAGGGCAAGGGATTTTCGTCTGGCGCCCACCACAGTGTCCGCGAACAAGTATACCGTGGTAAATATCTGTCCCATGGCAAAAATCATGGGCAGAATATAGGCAAAGCGAAGAGACGCTCCCAATAAATACAGGCTTGCGGAGACGCTGTCCGAGAGGAAAGGATAGGAAAGCCTGACCCCCGGCATAATGGAGTATTCAGGGGGAAAAGCTCCCTGTCTTGCAAGGCTGGTGATAAAACTTAGGTGCATGTTCATATCGCCATTGGTACTTTGACCTGTGAAAAAAGCGCCGTTTTCATCAGGCAGAATGGTATGTGTATGGAGCAGACAGCACCAAAATATCATAAAAAAGAGAAAAATTATCCAGAAGATCCAACGTCTGGACAGACCCATTAGAAAGCGACGGGCATATTTGGACAGAGGAAGATGCCGGCGGTAAAAGCGGACAGAGAGAGCTAAGACCGGCAAGGTAATGAAAAAGGCAAGCAAATGAGAGATTCTGTTAAATCCACAGAAAAAGGAAAACGGAATGGGGAGCCAGGTAAAAAGCAGAGAACCGCATACGCTTCCTATTAAAAATTTCGGAATTAGTTTTTCACGCCGAAAGAAAAGAAAAATGAGCGTCATACCGATAAACTGAAAGTAGAGATAGTATGTGGCGGCGGCTATATTACCTGTCAAAGTACCATACATAATGGTTCCTCCTGCGTATTGTTTCCATTTTTCTAAGTATAACAAATATTTGTATACAATTCAATGATAAAATATCAGTGTTCATGTATCAGTGCCGGGTACCATTTGACTTGCGGCATAAAATGGGTTACAATAAATTCACTTTTGAGGCGGAAATGGATGAATCTGCGGTAAAATCATAGTTGTGAGAAACAAAGCGGGTGAGGAGCGGCGGAAGGAATGAAAAATCATATGCGGCGGCTGTCCCGCAAGAAAGGGAATAAGTTGGATATGCGGAAGGGATGGGAAGGAAGTAACACCAGAGAGGTGAAGGGGGCTGTTGGGAGTGGAACTGTAAGACAACGAATGGCAAATTTGGAATTGCTCCGGTGCGTGGCAATGATGATGGTGGTGGTACTGCATTATCTTGGCAAGGGAGGATTGCTGACAGATTTGACACAAAACTCTCTTGGAAGCGTGGGTGTGACCGCATGGCTATTGGAATCTTTCTGTATTGTGGCGGTCAACGTATATATGTTTATCAGCGGTTATTTTTTGTGTATGTCTTCTTTTAAGGTAAGCCGTCTGCTTCAACTCTGGCTTCAGGTGTGGGTGTATTCTGTTTCATTGGGACTTTTGGGGGCTTTGACAGGAATCATGGCGGAAAATACATTTGACATTCATTATGTGCTGACTTTGGTGTTTCCTGTTCTTATGGGGCATTATTGGTTTATGACATCCTATGTGTTTTTGTATCTTTTGCTGCCTTTTGTGGGGATGGCTGCAAGCAGAATGACAAAGAAACAATTGCAGATAGGGTTGGGATTTCTTCTGTTTGTCTTCTGCATTGTGAAAAGCATACTGCCGCTGCGCCTGGAGATGGACGAACAGGGGTATAACTATCTTTGGTATCTTTGCGTATTTCTCACTGCCGTTTATGTAAGGCGTTTTTGGCTGCCGACGCCCAAAGAAATGAATGAAACGGAAACGATTGGGAAAGGATTTTCGCTTAGAAAAAAAGGCTGTTCCTTTGGACTGTATGTGGGGGGCTGTCTGTTGATTTTTGCCGGGACAATCACATTGCGGGCAATCTATCTGCACACGGGAAGTTTGGGAAGAATGTTGGGGATGTGCATGGAATATAACCACATTTTGCCTTTTCTGGCGTCCATAGGGCTTTTCGGTGTATTTTATCATATGGAGATCAAGGGGAAAACGGCGAGGATTGTTACGAAAATAGCGCCGTACACATTGGGGGTCTATCTTTTGCACGAAAATATAGGATTGCGGTATACTTGGCAGAACTGGTTTGGTGCGGAACAAATTGTGCATGGGACTTGGGGAATCGTAAAGGGGAATGGTATGCTGCCAGATGTGGTTGGGTTGTTATTGGGCGCAGGGGCGGCGGTATTGTGTATGTTCGCAGGGGGGATTATTGTAGATATGGCCAGGGAGCGGCTGTTTGTCTTTTTACATGGTCTTTTTTTGCATATTCGCATTTACAGAGAGTTGGTGGGGCTGGTGGAAAAAGCAGACTTGACATTTCAAAGAACTTGATATATTGCCTGTTGAAAGGGTATAGTCTGATCCGGATGCAATCAGAGTGGGGGAGGATTTTTTTATGATTGATTCCAGCTTTAGCAATGTGCCAGTATGCTTGGCGTTGGATGAAATGAAGGATGGGGATGTATGATCCATGGAGTGTAATTAATTTCTTGTATGATTTGTGCGCAAATGTGGATGGGTTTTCACACCCGTACTGGGTTAATACCAGTTCTAATGACATTATAAAAGCTCTCATTGCAAGGGCTGACAGAGAGACAAAAGGGCATATGATGCCTTTCCAAACCGGCAATGGGAGCTTGTATATGGCAGCGTTTAGAGTTTTGCCCGATACTTTTCAAAGAATGTGTCTAGTTTCTGGCGTTCTTCCTCTTGGCTCACATTGTCTACAAAGCTTTTGGAATTCTGCTCCACATCACTGAAACTAAAGTACATTCCGTTCCGGCCTCGTTCTGAGAAGTCCACATTTACTGTCTGGTCTTTTTTTCTGTACTTCAGGGCTTTGACTTCCGAAATCTGAATTTCCAGCGGTTCAGAATATTCGGTCAATTGAATGTTCACGGGAACGGCCACCAATTTGAAATCTGTCTCCCTGTAGCCAAACACAAGGCTGATAAATTGGTATACCCGTGTGTCGGACAGGATGCCGCTTTCTTTCCAGGTGGAACCTGTGGTGGCGTAGAGAATCTGGTAGGTGTTCCCGTCTGCAACGGCCTGGTTAAACAGTTGGCGCATTTTTTCTTTGTTTTTCCTGGCTTCTTCCATATCAATTTTAGGTTTTCTTGAAAATAATCCCATGTGCTTTGTCCTTTCTGATTATAATATAGATATTTTGCCTTTTTGTAAATAAATTTTATTTTATCATCTTGCGGATTGATTTTCAATAGTGTTGTTTGAACTGAGAACAAACAGCGCATATTGTTACAAATAAGACTGTATGAAGATTTCCCGCAGTAATGATTGATTTGAGCGGCTATGGTTGGTATAATAGGAAGAAATTATGAAAAATAGAGGACCAAAGGGGTGTTGGTTTTCGGAAGGTTGGTATCAAAATGCAGATTTTGAGGAATGAAAACAGGAGTGAAAAACAAGTACAATGGATGAATTTGCTGGAAAACCTGTTTGTTGTGATTTTGGTTTTTTATCCCCTGCGTCATATAGGATATGGACTGGATTTCAGGGATACAGGTTATAATTATGCCAACTTTCAGTATATGGGAACGGAGCATATGGATTCCATGTGGTTGTTTTCTACTTATTTGGCAAATGCAGCGGGGAATATATTGATGACGCTTCCGAAAGCGGATACCATGCTGGGGATGAATATGTATACGGGCATGTTTGTAAGCGTACTGGCGCTTGCAGGGTATTTCTTCTGTACCAGGAAGATAAAAATGCCTAAAGTGTTAGTGTTTGTGGGGGAACTGATGGCCATTAGCCTGTGCTGGTGTCCAACAGCGGTTTTGTACAATTATCTCACATATCTTTTTTTTCTGGGGGCTTTTTTGCTGTTATACTATGGCTTACTGATGGAAAACGGACCGTCTATGGATATGGGGGCTTCCATGGAGGTAAGGTGTTATATACGGGAAAAGCATGTTAAGAGACAAAGATGGCTGCTGGCCGGAGCGGGAACTTTGTTGGGAATGAATGTATTGGTGCGTTTCTCAAATCTGCCGGAGGCGGCGATGATTGTGGCTGTTTGGGCGTATAATGTGATTCTGTGGCTGGAAGACAGGAGAGAACCAATTGGGGCAAAGGGGCTTTCTGTAGGAGACAGGGAGAAATTCTCCGGAGCAGAGGAAAGATTGTTCAGGTCTGGAGAGGGATTCTGGCACAGAGTAGGAAGGCATACGCTTTGGTGTTTGGCAGGATATGTGGCGGCACTGGGGATATTGTTAGGATATATTCATTTGCGCTATGGAATAGATGCGTATATTGAGGGGATTGTGCGGTTGTTTGCCATGACGGAAAATGCGGCAGATTACAAAGCATCTTCAATGCTTATGGGGTTGGCGGAGGATTATGTGGAGAATTTGTATTGGGCTGTTCGGATTGGGATCATTGCCGCAGGAGGCGTTGTGATTTTTTTTGCAGCGCACAAGCTGGGGAAAGTATTGGGCAGGGTCGGCAGGATAGTATATGTGGCCGTGAGAATTTTTTGGCTGGCAGTTTGCGGGGCAATGTTGGTATGGTTATATGACAGGGGGGTCGCTTCATTGCTTTTTTACAGCTATGATCCCATCAGGCGCCCTTGTATTTTGTTTTTAATGTTGACCATGATAATTGGAGTAATACGAATATTTCATAAGGACAGTCCCAAAGAAGAGAAATTATTGAGTGGTATGCTGATACTGGTGATTCTGCTCACTTCCATAGGGAGCAACAACAGAACGTTTCCTAGCTGGAATAATTTATTTGTGGCGGCGCCTTATACGCTTTGGGAATGTTGGCGGTTTATCTGCGGCGGTATACATTTAAAGTTTTGTGGGAAAGGGGGATTGTTTCCTGTGAAGGCAGTGCTGACCGTGTTTCTTGGTATGTGTCTGTTTCAGGCGGCGGGGTTTGGGGCCGTGTTTGTGTTCGCAGAGTCCACCGGAGTAAGGAATCCGACGGCTTATGTGGAAAATAATAAGGTACTGAGAAATATAAAGATGCCGGAAGACCGAGCAAAATGGCTGACGGAATTAAGCGCCTGTGTGGAAGCGTATGAGCTTCAGGGAAGTGAAGTAATTCTGTATGGAAATATTCCCGGTCTGTCTTATTATATGCAGATGCCTTCGGCATTTAATCCATGGAGCGACCTGGCTTCATATAGTTTGGAGACTATGAAAAAGGATATGGCGCAGTTGGAAAAAGAAATGGCTGAAAGTGGGGCGGCGAAACCTGTGATTCTTTTGGAACATACTTATGCGCTTCATAGAGAGGGGGAGATGGAAGCAGCGGGGGGCGGGATGGAAACGCCGGATTCGCTGGAAGATGACGGGAAATGGAAGCTGATTTGGGAATTTATGGAGAAGCATGGTTATCAGCAAATATTTTATAACGAAAAATTTGCGCTATATATATAATTCAGAGGAGAAAATTTTTTCAAAGAAAGACGTTTGCATTGATTTACAGAGTAAATAATAGTATACTTATGTTAAGTTATACGCGCAGTCGGGGGACGTTTTGTCAAATGCCCAAATGTGAGTTATGGAATAAGGTGCTCCATATGTGTTTGATACCGGAATGGTGTGACGGGAAGTGAGGCAAGTTTGAATGAAGGTAAGAAAGAAATCACTACAGGAAGTAATTTTGGTACTGTTTCTTCTGGCGGCAATTATTTTACTGTTTCACTGGTATGCTGATCAGAACAGCAAGAAAACGGTGGAGCGGAATAAGAATTATGCGGCGGATTCCGCAAGGCTGAAGGCCGTGCAGATTGACGACGAGTTAAGCAGTGCGTTAGACCTGATTAATACATATACGTATTTTTTGGGAGAAAGTCTTAACGAGCCTATGGTTACCGTACAGATGTTGAAAGAAATAGAGGCAAAATCTTCATTTGACGCGGTGATATATACGGATAGAGACGGGACGGATTATGCTTCTGACGGACGTGTGGCAAATGTGGCGCATAGAAGCTTTTTTCAGGATGGCATTGTGGGAGGAAGCGGCATCGAGGTTATATTTGATTCTTTGTTTTTTGATGAAACCATGGCAAACTTTTATGCGCCGGTTTATTACGAGGGTGAAATTATCGGGGTGCTTCGAGGCGCGTATCTGGCGGAAGAGTATTTGAAAGAAATGCTTGCCACCACTTATTTCGGAGAGCCGGCGGATGTGTTTCTTTGTATGCCGGATGAAAGGGTAATTGCCAGTTCCGACGAGAATTCTTATGACAGAAGTATTCTTGACATCTTGCAGGAAACGGGGACGATAGATGAAAAGACCGCCCAGAATGTGTATGATGTATTTGCAAACGGAGGCGGGGGAGCTTTTGCATGCGACGTTCACAGTAAGACGGATAATATCTGTGCCCTGAAGCTGTCGGAAAACGGTTTTGTATTAATTCAGACTTTTCCGAAGAATGTGACACAGAATATGATTATGGAACAGAACAAGATTGGACTGCAGTTGGAAGTTATGCTGATTGGCCTGTTTGTCATTTATGTGATTATGCTGATTGTCCGTGCAGGCAGTGAGAAGAAACGTCTGGAGCAGGAAAACCGGGAGATGGGATATATTATCAGCGGTATTAATACATTGTTTTCCCGTTTTGTCATGATTGATTTGGAGACGGATACCTATCAGTATTTGGCTGGCACGAAACCGGAAGAGAGTGATATGGCGGTCAGGGGCAGTTACAAATCGCTGGCGGAGCGTTTGGCGTCTGTTCTGGCAGAGGAACAGGAAAGGCAGGAATTTGCGGAAAGAATTACGGCGGCGTCCATTACGAAAGAGATGGCAAAGCAGAATGATCTGCGTTTTGAACGTCATTTGCTTCGGAACGGAAAGTCGGAATGGGAGCATGTAAATATTATCTGTCTGGAGAGGCATGACGGTCGGGCAAGCAAAGTACTGTTTATCAGACAGGATATAACGGATGTGAAAGAAAGAGAATTGCGTATTCAGGCGAAAATGGCCCATGCCAACCGTAAGGAAAGGCAGTATAGAATTGCCATTGCATCCGGCGCCATTTGTAATTTTGAATTTAACCTTACACAGGACATTATTGAACAAGATGTTGTACAGACCAGCGGCGACGAACAGAGTTCACTGCTTAAGATGGTGGGGCTGGGGGTGCCCTGTAAGGCATCTGAATTTTTTGAAAAATGGAAGCAGTTTGTATTAGCAGAATCTATGGAAGAATATGCCGCAGTGGTCAGGGCAGAGCATCTGATAGAACGTTTTCAGCAGGGCGATGCAGAGGTGGATATTGACTATTGGGTAGGGGTTTCGGAGACGGAAAAAATCTGTGTCAGACAATCGTTTATTATGACACAGGATGATGACACAGGCGACATTATGGTTATGGTGGTGTCTAAGGAGATAACGGGGCAGGTGCTGAAACAGAAGGAGCAGACGCAGGCGCTGCAGGATGCCTTGATGCAGGCCCAGCATGCCAACAGGGCCAAGACCACTTTCCTGTCTAATATGTCCCATGACATACGAACGCCCATGAATGCCATTATAGGGTTTACCACCATTGCGGTGAGCCATATTGATAATAAGGATCAGGTGAGAGATTGCCTGCAGAAAGTACTTTCTTCCAGTAATCATTTGCTTAGTCTGATTAATGACATTCTGGATATGAGCAGAATTGAAAGCGGAAAGGTACAGATTAAGGAGCAGGAATGTAATATTTCCGAGTTGATGCACAATTTGGTGAATATTATTCAGCCCCAGGTGAAAGCAAAGCAGTTGGAAATGTTTATAGATACCTTTGAGGTTGCCAATGAGGATGTGATAGCAGACGCGCTGAAGTTGAACCAAGTGTTTATTAATCTCTTGAGCAATGCGGTGAAATATACGCCGGCAGGGGGGACGATTAGCTTTCGTATTATGCAGAAAACTACGTTTCGTCATGGGTATGGAGATTATATTTTTATTATCAGAGATAATGGCATTGGTATGTCAAAAGACTTTGTAAAACACATCTTTGAGCCTTTTGAGAGGGAGACCACCGCCACACAATCGGGAATCCAGGGCACAGGATTAGGGATGGCCATTACCAAAAACATTGTGGAAATGATGAGCGGTACCATTGAAGTTGAGAGTGAGATTGGCAAAGGCAGTACTTTTACGGTGAGCCTGACCCTGAAACTGCAGGATGTGGAAAAAAATGCGGCGCAGATTAAGGAACTTGACGGTCTGCGTGCGCTGGTGGTGGATGATGACTTTAATGTGTGCGACAGTGTGAGTAAGATGTTGAAACAGATCGGGATGCGTTCTGAATGGACCACGTCCGGCAGGGAAGCGGCATATAGGGCAAAGGTGGCTTATGAAGAAGGGGATTCTTACCATACATATATCATTGACTGGCAGATGCCGGAGACCAGCGGAATTGAAACGGCAAGGAAAATCCGGAGTGCGGTGGGCAATGAAGCGCCGATTATTATTCTGACCGCGTATGACTGGTCCGATATTGAGGAAGAGGCAAAGGAGGCGGGTGTAACCGCATTTTGTGCCAAGCCTCTCTTTATGTCAGATTTGAAGGCCGCGCTGCTTGCCGCCAACAATATGAACGATAGGGAAGACGATGTGGCAGCCTGGACTTTGGCTGATTTTGGCGGGAAACGTATTTTGCTTGTGGAAGATATTGAACTGAATCGTGAAATTGCGGAAGTTATATTGACAGAGGCCGGATTTGTGGTGGAATCCGCACCGGATGGAACAGATGCGGTGGCAATGGTGAAAGAAGCGGAAGAGTATTATTATGATGCGGTTCTGATGGATGTGCAGATGCCCATTATGAACGGATATGAAGCTACCAGAACTATCAGAAGTCTGCCCAGGAAGGACGTGAGGACATTGCCCATTATCGCTATGACAGCCAACGCCTTAGAGGAAGATAAGGAGGCGGCGCTGAAAAACGGTATGAATGCTCACCTGGCAAAACCTATTGATGTGGAATTGTTTATAAAGGTGTTAGGGCAGTTTGTAAAGTGATATTGCCTGTGGGCAGTGTGTTCTGGGGCTTGTAATGGGTATTGCCGTCTTTTGCACTATGGTGGAAAGAGAAGCTGAAAAAGATATATGGCGCTGCAAGTTACAATAATTGTAATTTGCAGCGCCATTTTTCTATGAACGTATTTTGTTTTTATTGTAATAGTTTGATACTACAATAACTGCAATCCTTTCTGTTCGGCTTCCAGCATTAGTTCCTGAGGCCAGAGAGAACACTGCACTTCACCAATGTGTGCCTTGCGTAGGAAAAACATACAGATACGGGACTGACCAATTCCGCCGCCGATGGTGAAGGGGACTTCTTCTCCTATGACTGCCTGATGGAAAGGAAGTTCCGCCCGCTCCGGACAGCCAGCCTGGTCTAACTGGGAAAGCAAGGCGTCCTTATCTACGCGAATTCCCATACTGGACAGTTCCAGGGCGATATCCAATACAGGATAGTAGACTACGATATCCGCATTTAAGGCCCAATCGTCATAATCCGGCGCACGTCCGTCATGGGGCTTTCCATTTGCCAGCGCGCCGCCGATCTGCATAATGCACACAGCACCTTTGGCTTTGGTTATGTAGTATTCCCGCTCCTTCGGCGTATAGTCCGGAAACATTTCTTCTAATTCCGTTGTGGTGATAAAGAAGATATCATGGGGTAAAATTTCTTCAATATAGTCGTAATGGATGGACATGTACTTTTCTGTCTTGCGCAGAACTTTATATACGGTGCGAACCGTATCTTTTAAAGTGTCCATGGTGCGGTCTTCTTTGGAGATAATTTTCTCCCAATCCCATTGGTCCACATAGATAGAATGGATATTGTCCACATCTTCGTCTCGTCGGATGGCGCTCATATCCGTATAGAGGCCTTCTCCTATGGAAAAACCGTATTTTTTCAGCGCATAGCGTTTCCACTTTGCCAGTGATTGCACAATTTCGGCCTCTCTGCCATCCTGATATTTAATGTCAAAGGTGACAGGGCGTTCTACGCCGTTTAAATTGTCGTTCATACCGGATTTTGGGTCCACCACAAGGGGAGCGGATACCCGCAGTAGATGCAGCCGTTCTGCCAGTAGTGTCTGGAAAAAGTCTTTCACCCTTTTGATGGCAATCTGTGTCTCATACAGATTTAGCTCAGAATGGTAATTTTGGGGTAATGAAATGTTTGACATAATGTTCCTGCTTTCTTTAAAGAATTCTTTTCATAGTATTCAGCCTTTGGATTTTATAGTAGTCATAAACATACATGGTTTTGCCCTGTATGAGAATAAAAGGCTACTTTTTTATTTAACCGCTTTTAAGGAAAATTTGCAATAGTTTTTTGTGATATTTTTGAATTAAGTATTTCGACTTTAGGGTATAAAATGTTAGTTCTTTTCAGGCTCAAGTAGGAAAAATGATAAATTCTCTTCTACAAAATGTTCCTCATAAAGGTTCCGGTATTTTTGATAAACGCTGTGTTCCTGTCCGTCAAGATTTAACTGATACATTCTAAACGTAACCAATAAGTCTTTTGGCTTCCATTGTTCCTTGTAGGAATAACAATATTTCATTCCTATCTGCTGCATTACGCTGCCGCTTCTGAGATTATTCTTATCATGCGTTGCCGTAATATAGGGAATTCCGGTTTTTTTCAGATATGCCACAAGATTTTTGCACGATTCAGTGACAATCCCTCTATGCCAAAATTCTTTTCGGAGCGCATATCCCAAATCATAGCTGTCGTCCCCGTCCACTTTCACATAGCCTATGGGGAAATTATCCTCTTTCAGACAGATCCCAAAGCAGTACTCTTTTTTAGCAAACTGATTTTCATAAAAATCCCTTGCTTCTGTTACACTTTCCCTATTTTTTCATGTGGTTTTGATAGTATTTGATGGGACGAATTATTTGAAAATTTTCCCACTTTCTCTCATACAATGATGTTCAATCAAACAGAGAATGGTATTATCAAATTATATTATACGAAAGAATTGAAAAAATTACCACTCATTTTGAAGTGTGTATTTGCAGCTAAAGCCTTGTTCTGCAATGGGGGAAGGCACTAATAATGGAATATTAATATTAAAAGCAAGTTGTGTACCAATAGTCTGTATGTTATCATGTTAATATTATTTGCAAGGAGCAGAGGAATATGAAACATAAAGACCATTATAATGATGACTACATTTTAATTCTTTCACAGAAGATACGTCTTGTGATGCCGGATTTTGATGAAAAAAACTTCTGTCATTTCTTAATCGGTAAGTTAGACGACAAAGAGTTATTTGCAAGGCTTGACTGTATTGTGGATGCTATGCAAGAAAGTATGACGGACAATTATTCAAAAAATATTCAAGCATTTTTTAATTTGCTGGGGCCTGAATTGGAAAAGCCGGAGGGAATGTTTCAGTTTGGCTGGTGGCTGTGGCCCATTGGCAGATATGTGGAACGAAAAGGAAATGAAAATTGGATATTATCGCTTTCATTTTTGAAAGAATTAACGAAAAGATTTACCGGAGAATATGCAATCCGGCCTTTACTGCGAGAGCATCCGAAAGAAGTTATGGACGAATTAATCAAATGGACAGGCGATCAAAATGTTCATGTTAGACGGCTTGCAAGCGAAGGCGTGAGAATACGGCTCCCCTGGTCGCAAAAATTATTGGTAGCATTAGATGAATTTGAAAGGTATATGGTGATTTTGACAAAGTTAAAAGATGATCCGGAAAAATTTGTTCAAAAAAGTGTAGGGAATAATCTCAATGATTTGTACAAAGACGCTCCTGAGAAAGCAGATTTTATAATTTCACAATGGGAGAACATGGGAAAAAGTAAGGTGCAAGATTGGATTATTAAACATGGAAGAAGAAATCAAAAATAAGTAAGGATTTCTTATCGCTGTATGGGATAGTGTGCAAAAAGAGATTGCCGCAGAGCAATGCGCCGTCGGCGCTGGGCTGGAATACATGGAGCAAAATTCACCAGGATAATTCAAGACGTACAATACAAGCGCAGGTAGATGACTTAAAAATATGGAGATATGTCTGCAATGGCGGACGGTAAAACTTTAAGTACTATAACATAATGAGTTAGCGGTTTCAGGAAACAGAAATGATAAAATAAAGCTAAAGGGGTATGGGACGTTTTTGCACTGGAAAAAGACACGCTTGTCATTTATATGTGACACAAGAGTCGTGTTTTGCGCTGCGATGCAATATATTTTAGGGTTAGGGAATTGCCTGGCTGCCTGGCGTAAAAATTGCTGTAAGTTTTTAGAAAATAGTCTGTGTGAAAATTGACAGCATATAAATGTGATAACTATGTCATTTTACTTTGAATGTTGTTCAAGGTGGTTTCACAGAGGGAAATCTTGCGTGTTCATTGGAATCTGTATCAAATCTTTTTCTATTGTGTAGAATATATAGAGAAATTTTACGCAAATTTGGGCTTGCAAAAACAGAACAAATGTGCTAATCTATATTCAGAACAAGTGTTCATTTGGAGATAAATGTGCAACATATGGATATGTAGGTTGTAGGTTGTAGGTTGTAGGTTATAGATTATAGATTTGACAGCAGTATTTGCAAAAGGTGGTGTTTAAGGTGGAATATCTGGCGGCGG
Organism: Lachnospiraceae bacterium; assembly: GCA_022793065.1. Taxonomy (GTDB): domain Bacteria; phylum Bacillota; class Clostridia; order Lachnospirales; family Lachnospiraceae; genus Acetatifactor. Next base: position 84,221 of record JAAWCE010000059.1, on the reverse strand, counting down.
GGAGCGCCACATCCTTGACGGAGAAGCTAAAGGTTCTTACGGATGCGGCAAAATATGATGTGGCATGTACTTCAAGTGGGGTTGAACGTAAAGGAAATGGACACAGCATCGGTAATTGTGTCGCTGCAGGAATTTGCCATAGCTTTTCAGCGGACGGAAGGTGTATTTCGCTTCTGAAAATTTTATTGACCAATGAGTGTATTTATGACTGTAAATATTGCCGCAATCGTTGTTCCAACGATATTCCCAGAGCTACTTTTACGCCGGAAGAGATTTGCACGCTGACGATGGAATTCTATCGTAGGAATTATATTGAAGGATTGTTTTTAAGCTCCGGTATTATCAGTAATCCTACTTTTACCATGGAGTTGATCTGCCGTACCATATGGCTGCTTCGCAACAGGTATCATTTTAACGGATATGTACATGTGAAAGCCATTCCGGGTGCGGCACCGGAAATAATTGAACAGGCAGGATTTTTGGCAGACAGGATGAGCGTTAATTTGGAGCTGCCCACCGCAGAGGGGCTGCGTGTACTTGCGCCAAATAAACATCGAAAAAGTATTCTCACACCCATGAGGCAGATTCAGAATGGAATCCAAGCCAATCAAAACGATTTGGTATTATATCGAAATGCTCCTAAGTTTGTTGCCGGAGGTCAGTCCACACAGATGATTATTGGAGCTACGCCTGAGAGTGATTACCATATTATCAATGTGGCAGAGGGACTTTATCAGAAATTTGGACTGAAAAGGGTATTTTACTCCGCATTTGTCAATGTAACAGGAGATAAGAACTTACCGGCGCTTCCCGGCGGCCCGCCGCTTTTGCGTGAGCACAGGCTTTATCAGGCAGATTGGTTGCTGCGTTTTTATGGTTTTCGAGCAGAAGAGTTGTTGGACGAAAAACGTCCGTATTTTAATGTGATGCTGGACCCAAAGGAAGACTGGGCGGTGCGCCATTTGGAATTATTTCCTGTGGAAATCAATAGGGCGTCTTTGGATTTGCTTTTGCGTGTGCCGGGAGTGGGGGTAAAGAGTGCGCGTAGAATTGTAATGGCAAGAAGAAGTGGAAGTTTGACTTTTGCTGACTTGAAGAAGATAGGAGTTGTATTAAAACGGGCAATATACTTTATTACCTGTAATGGCAGAATGATGTATCCGGTGAAGCTGGAAGAAGATTATATAGTAAGGCAACTGACCCAGGAGAAAGACAGGATACGGTTTGGAAGTGACGAAATGAGTTACCGGCAGCTTTCCCTGTTTGATGATGGTAATTTTACACGGCCTGTCACTGATGTGGAGCAGATGCAGGTGGTAAAAGGGGTAATATAGAGGAAAAATAATTGGATAGAGTGAAAGAGATGAAGGCGATAAGTAAGTGAATTGTTCAGGGAATGTGGCCAGAGATTGTGATCATGGAATGAAAGGACAGGCAAATAAAGCAATATGTATATGTCGTAGATAGGCATAAAAATTGTGCATGGGGTGGTTTATGGTAGTATATAGGTGTGAGGCATCTTTAGAAAGTATTTTTACTGCAATTTATCAGGCATATGAAGAGAGAAGAGACCATGAAGATACTGTGTTGTGTCTTACAGAAGACCCTTTGTTTTTTGCGGAGGATATCAGGGTAATACCGGATAATTTTAAGACGCAAAAGGTAGTCAATACTTTGAATAAGCGTTTTGGGCAGGAAAATTATCTTTCGTTGTGTATGGCGTTGGCTTCTGAGGATGAAGATTGTGCACAGGCGGTTTACCGCACTATAGTCAAGGGATTGGCGGGAAAGGTTGGGAGAGGACATTTATTTGACAATCTTGCAGATGATTATGTACACAGGGCATTTGCGCTGGCAAGAGGAGTATCAACGGAAATTGGACATATAAAACAATTTCTTCGTTTTCAGGAATTGGAAAATGGAATATTGTATTCTAAAATCGGTCCTAAAAATGACATTTTGGCTTTTATAATGCCTCATTTTGCGGACAGGCTTCCTATAGAAAATTTTATGATTTATGACGATTTGAGAAATTTGTTTGGAATTCATCCGGCAGGCCGCCCCTGGTATCTGCTTCGAGGGGAAGAGGTGGAGGCACCGCTGCAATTGTCGGAAGATGAATTACGTTATCAAGAACTGTTTCGTCATTTTTGCCATACGATAACCGTAGAAGAAAGGAAGAATATGCTGCTTCAAAGGAATATGCTGCCGTTAAGATTTCGGAAATATATGGTAGAATTTACGACATAAGGGAAATTTTTTCTGTTTTTTAAGAATTGTTAAGTTTTAAAAAAGAGCTTTACTTTTTATCTTTTTTGGATATAATTGTAAATTGTAGAGACCAATAAAGTAGATGATGCTTTAAGCATTGGAAAGGAAGGTTGGAAATGGTTAAGACAATTCATATGACTCAGAATGATGTTCAGCATTTTGTGAACGTAACATCAAAATGTGATTTTGATATCGACATTTCCTATAACAGATATGTGGTTGATGCAAAATCCTTTTTGGGTGTATATGGGCTGGATTTTCGTAGCCCATTAAAAGTATCCTATGACGGATATAATAGTGAGTTTGAGGAACTGCTAAATAAATTTGCTGTTGCGTGCTGATTGATAACTTTGACAAAATATTCCGCAGATGGAGAAGCAGTTCCATGCAATTCCAAATTTCTCCAAGGTATGTGGAAGGCGATGGGTTTACGCTGCTGTGTGTAAGTACTAATGCGGTTGTAAACAAGATTGTATATATGAAATATTGCAATAAATCGGCATTCCAAATTTGGCAGTCAGGAATCAGTGAGCTGTTCAAATGGTGGGTCTGCCATGTGGCTCAAAATGACTGTTGTGATTCAAAGGAAAAGATAGCTCCCTATGTCAGATAATCTGCATAGGGAGTTTTGTTCATGAATAGAATCCTCGCAAAGCGTGGATTCTATTGTTTTATGCGCAGGCCCGCATGTGGAAGTTTGCCGTTAATGCGGCATGCGGGCCGCGCGGAGAGTGGTGGAGAGGGACATTCCCCTACTCGATATATGAAGTAGCAAGGGTGCTTATTGTTTCAAGTGATAGAATAAAAGTTCGGACAAGTAATTGAGCTGTTACAAAAGATCAGATGGAGATTGCGGCAATAGGGGATGTGATTTGGTATAGAGGTCAATGGGCAGGAATGGAACTTGAAAGCGGAAATAAATTATTTCATCAGGAAAATGAAAGAAGGGGACATGAGAAGAATGGCAGAGAAGGAACAAAAAGATTGCCAGGGGCGGGGAAAGCGTCAGGAACAAGAAAAGATTCAGGAGCAAGAAGTGCAGCAGGAAAAAATGATACAGCAAAAGCAAAATATCCAGGGTGGAACAGACGGAATGGATTATGGGGAAATACATATTTCTGTAAGAAGGCTGGTTGAGTTTATTTTGCGTCATGGGGATATTGATAACAGATATCAGGCTTCACCTGACAATGCAATGCAGGAAGGAGGCAGAATCCATCGTATGATTCAGCGCAGGATGGGGGCGGAGTATCAAGCAGAAGTTTCGCTGAAGTATACAATGCCTGGGGAGCAGTATTTGCTGATTGTGGAAGGACGTGCGGATGGAGTGATTCATCATAATGGCCGGGTAATCATTGATGAGATTAAGGGGACATATGGTGACCTTGCCAGAATGAGAGAGCCAAAGTCTCTGCATTTGGCACAGGCCAAGTGCTATGCTTATATGTATGGGGTTCGGGAAAGTATTGCGGAGATTGGGGTACGTATGACATATTGTAATATGTATTCGGAAGAACTGAGGTATTTTTATGAGGACTATAGTTTTTCGGAGCTGGAGGAATGGTTTCAGGGATTGGCGGCGGCATATAGGAAATGGGCGGATTACGCATGGAATTGGCGTAAAATCAGACAGGAATCCATTGAAGGTTTGGCATTTCCATTTCCATATCGTGAAGGTCAGAAAGAGCTGGTTGCAAATGTATATAGAACCATTTATCACAAGAAAAAACTTTTTTTAGAAGCGCCTACGGGTGTGGGCAAAACGATTTCGACGATTTATCCGGCCATTCAGGCTATGGGCAGGGATATGGGAGAAAAGATATTTTATCTTACGGCCAAAACGATCACGAGAACGGTGGCGGAAGATACTTTGAATCTTCTTCGCAATAAGGGATTGCGGGTGAAAAGTGTTATTCTGACTGCAAAAGAAAAAATCTGTTTTATGGAGGATACGGACTGTAATCCGGAGAATTGTCCGTATGCCAGAGGACATTATGACCGTGTCAACGAAGCTGTATTTGATATACTAACCACACAGGAAAGCTTTTGCAGAGAGAAGATTGAGGCATATGCTAAAAAACATCAGGTGTGTCCTTTTGAAATGTGCCTGGATATGAGTTTGTTTGCAGATGTCATAATCTGTGACTATAATTATCTCTTTGATCCCCATATTTATTTAAAAAGATTTTTTGGAGAGTCGTCCGCTGGAGAAGGAAAAAGGGAAGGAAGCAAAAGAGAAGAAGCCAAAAAAGATGAAATCATGAATAAAATACTTGTGGGGAAAGGGGCCCCTGGCAGTTATATCTTTCTTATTGATGAGGCGCATAACTTATTGGAGCGTGGCAGGGAAATGTATAGTGCCTTATTATGGAAGGAACAGTTTGTGGAACTTTCGGAAGAAATAGAACAGACACTAATGTCAGACATGGAACAAGAAAATACTTATCGTAAGAAACAGGATGTTTCCGGGCAGTATATGTTTCGTTTGGAAGAAAAAAAGACAGTAGAATTGACGTATATGTCAGAAAAGATACAAGTGTCAGATTTTTTTGAGCAGAGTGGAGATGATATCAGGGAAGATGGTATGCCGGAGCAAGGCAGCCATTTATGGAATGTAGGGGAGGAAACGGAAAACATTAACATAAAAGAAACAGGAATGGGCGGAATAAGGAAATCAAATGCCAAATACCATAGAGGGAAGAGTGTGCTGGTGAAGCAGGGATATGGAGAGAAAATGTTATATCACCTGAGAAAATGTAACCAGGAGCTTTTGCTTCTCAAGCGAGAGTGTTCACAGTATCGTATAATAGAAAATTTGGAAGCATTTATGCAGAATTTATTGCGGTTCCAGACAGTTTTGGACGATTATCTTTCCGAAGCGGAAGAGGTTGAACTCTCTGTTAGAGAGTTATTGCTGAACTTTTACTTTGAAGTGAATCATTTTCTTTCTATTTATGATTTGTTAGATGACAATTATGTCATGTATACACAAATATGTCAGGACGGAAGTTTTTTTGTCAAGTTACTCTGTGTAAATCCGGGGGAAAATCTGAAAAATTGTATGATGAGGGCACGCAGTACCATTCTTTTTTCTGCGACTTTTCTTCCTATACAATATTATAAAAAGCTTTTGGGAGGAGACAAAGAAGATTATGAGGTTTATGCCAAGTCGGTATTTCATCCGGCAAAACGGGCATTGCTGATTGCAAGCGACGTAACAAGTAAGTATACCAGAAGGTCTCAATCAGAGTATTATAATATTGCCCGTTATATTGAAGAAATTGTAAGAAACCGACATGGGAATTACATGGTATTTTGCCCTTCGTATGCGTTTCTTCGCATTATTTATGATTTATATGCGGAGCATTTTGGGCATGAAGACAGAGAATGTATTCTCCAAAATGAATCCATGAGTGAGGCGGACAGAGAAGAGTTTCTGGAGAAGTTTCAAGCAAATTGTAAGGACAGTGGAAATGGCATTGGTCAAACCAAGGCGGCAAAAGAATCCGGGCTGAAAAATATGGGAGAAGATAAGGTTTTAATAGGATTTTGCGTTTTGGGAGGTATTTTTAGCGAAGGAATTGACTTGAAAAATGACAGTCTGATTGGGGTTATCATTATTGGAACCGGTTTGCCGCAGGTATGTGATGAAAGAGAGATATTGAAAGCTTATTTTGATGCAAATGGAGAGGATGGTTTTGACTATTCCTATCGGTATCCTGGAATGAATAAAGTTTTGCAGGCGGCGGGACGAGTTATTAGAACCGTAGAGGATGTTGGAATCATTGCATTGCTGGACGAGCGATTTCTGCAATATTCTTATCGTAGGCTGTTTCCTCTGGAATGGCAGCAATTTGATGCCGTGACTGTAAATAATGTAGCAAAAAGGGTAGAGAGATTTTGGGATGAGTGGTTATAAATAAGAGTTATCCACAGTGTATGTTATCCACAATCTTTTGTGCGGGAATATTTTTTGGAAGTTTTTCCGAAACTAAAGGATACTTATCCACATTTGGTAAGAGTTCATGAAAGCGCAAATACTGCCAATATTCTACAATATAAGTGTTTATGCGGTTTTGGGTGCAGCTATTTTTGACCATATAAGACAGTGGACCCCTTGACGAGTGTGTAAGAGAGGTGGATATCATGGTGAATTTTATGGGAAAATCGAAAAGAATTTACGGAAAATGTGGAAATGACAGATAAAGTATGGTAAAATGACAGATGTGTAAATGTGGATAAATATGTGGATTTTGTGGATTATGTGTAGGTTTTCCACTAAAAAAATGACAGTTGAATCAAGTTATCCACAATCAGGTGGTTTTAACCGGCTTTTTAGTACCGGATTGGTCAATATATGTGAGGTGCTTGAAAGAGAGGGAGCATCATAAGGCGGAACGGAAGTAAGCCGTATCATGTGAGCTGCACAATAACAAAGACAAGTTTGACAGGAGGAAATGAATATGTGGGCATATGAAAGTGTTTTTTATCAGATTTATCCGTTGGGGTTCTGCGGAGCGCCTTTTGAGAATGATGGGGTGTTGGAACACCGCATTTTGAAGGTGCTGGACTGGATCCCCCATATCAAGAAGCTGGGAATGGATGCGATTTACTTTTCTCCGCTTTTTGAGTCGGATACCCATGGATATAATACCAGGGATTATCGAAAGCTGGATGTAAGGTTGGGGACAAATGAGGATTTTAAAAAAGTTTGCGATGCGCTTCATGAAAATGGTATTCGTGTCGTATTGGATGGTGTATTTAACCATGTGGGCAGGGGCTTTGGGCCGTTCCAGGATGTGCTTCAGAATCGCGAAAGTTCGCCGTATGTAAGTTGGTTTCAGCGGATTGCGTTTGACGGTAATTCTCATTATAATGACGGGCTTTGGTATGAAGGCTGGGAAGGGAATTATGACCTGGTGAAATTAAATCTCCACAATGAGGATGTGGTAAATTATCTGCTGGAAAGTGTAAAGACCTGGGTGGATGAGTTTGACATTGATGGTCTGCGTCTGGATGTGGCATATTGCTTAGAGGAAGGGTTTGTGCGCAGACTTCGCAGTTTTACAAGCGGATTAAAAGAGGACTTTTTCCTGGTGGGAGAGATGCTGCATGGGGATTATAACCGTTTGATGAATGACAGTATGCTTCATTCCGCAACCAATTATGAGTGTTATAAAGGGCTTTTCAGCAGCTTTAACAGTATGAATATGTTTGAGATTGTACATTCTCTGCTTCGGCAGTTTGGGCCGGAGAACTGGACACTGTACAGGGGGAAACATTTATTATCCTTTGTGGATAACCATGATGTTACCAGAGTGGCTAGTATACTGACCAATGAGAAGCATTTGCCGTTGATTTATGCCTTGTCTTTTGGGATGCCGGGAATTCCCTGTGTATATTATGGAAGCGAGTGGGGGACAAAGGCGGAAAAAGCCCAGGGAGATCCGGCGCTGCGGCCTAGTTTCGAGGAACCTCAGTGGAATGAGCTTACAAATTGGATCAGCGCGTTAAGCGAGGCAAAGAAAGGTTCGGAAGCGTTAAACTATGGCGCTTTTCGTTCTGTGCTGCTGACAAATAAGCAGTGTATTTTTGAGAGACGCACGGACAATGAGCGGGTTCTGGTGGCAATCAATGGGGATGCAAACGATTTTACGGCGCATTTTGATGCAGGCTGTGGTATGGCTGTTGATTTGATTAGCGGAGAAAAGCATGATTTCGGCGGGGGAAGTAATTTACCGGCATACAGTGCATTTTTTTGGAAGATGGAGCGTTAGAAGTAAATTTGGGCAATTAGGCATAACAGGACAACGCAGAAAGAAATAGTTTATTTAGGAACGGCGCATGGATGTTGCAAAAAACGTGCGCCGTTTGAAAGTGAAGCCAGATCTATAAGTATTTTTTATTAGAAATTTCTTAATATATTCTATAAAAATCATTTCCCATTTATTTAGAAATAGGTATTGACATGTAATATTATATGCTGTATAGTATTGTCATCAAACAATATTATATATCATATAATATTATATAAAAAGAAATTAAGAATATGGAGCAAAGTCAATTTATCAAAGTAAAAAATTACAGAAAAAGGGGCGATTGGATGGTATTCAATACAGGTGCGGCACTACTGGATGCGATTGTGCTGGCCGTGGTGTCCATGGAATCGGAAGGGACTTATGGGTATAAGATTACTCAGGAAGTCCGGCAAGTCATCGAATTGTCGGAATCTACGCTGTATCCTGTGTTGCGGAGACTACAGAAGGATGAATGTCTTGAGGTCTATGACATGGAATGTGCAGGCAGAAACAGACGTTATTATAAGGTGACGAGCAGGGGCTGGGCGCAGCTACGGCTATACGAAAGCGAATGGAGAAAATATGCGGACAAAGTGACAGGTTTGTTCGAGGGGAGGATTGGAGTATGAACAGAGTAGATTTTATGCAGCAATTAGAAAGCCTGCTTCAGAGCATTGCTCCCATGGAGCGGGATGAGGCATTACAATATTATAATGATTATTTTGATGATGCCGGAAAAGAGAATGAACAAGAAGTGATTGGAGCGTTGGGAAATCCGGCCAGAGTTGCGGAAAATATCAGGCGTGACTTGCTGAACAGCGGATATGGAGAAGGAACCATGCGAAAAGCATTGGCATCGGACCGGGCGCTGGTGGAATATGGAAAAGAGACACAGGATGGAACTTCGGAGCAGAGTGACGACGAAACAAAGCGTAATATAAGCGAAAGCAGTGTGGATGCAGCAGCCGGGAATGTGGGCTTTGGAAACGGTGAAAATGCAGCGGCTCAAGGAGCCTTTGGAAGCGCTATGGCTGGGGGAGAAGCGTTTGGAAATCCAACAACGGAAAGCGGGACCAGTGGAAATACCGCAGCCGGAAACGGGAGTTTTGGAAATGTAGCCACACAAAGCAATCATGCCGGAAGCGAAACATATGGTTCGCAGCAGGTATGGGCAACGTCTCAGCAGGATCAGGGAAAGGCGGGTAAAACAGGGAAGAGCGGTATGCCCGGCTGGGAAATTGCATTGATAGTGGCGTTAGTAGTTTTTACATCTCCGGTTTGGCTGGGGCTCATAGGCGCGGCATTGGGAGTAGTGGGAGCATTGCTGGGGGTAATTGCCGCCTGGTTTGCGGTCATAGTCGCCTTTGGCGTAGTAGCTGTATGTATGTTAGTGGTAGTGATAGTGTTAGTGGTGGTTGGATTTATGTGTATGTTTACCAATCCATGGGTGGGATTGGCGATGATAGGAAGCGGTTTGGTGTGCGGCGGTATAGGTATTTTATTCCTGATGGCCACTGTGGCAATGGCAGGAATTGTTACACCGGCAATGTTCCGAGGAATAGGAAGCCTATTTCGGTGTCTGACTAAAAAATCAGAGAGAAGCCTACAAAGGGGGTAAATAGAAATGAAGAAATTTATGAAAGGTTGTGGAATTGCGGCGCTTGTACTTATTGCAGTGGGGTTGTCGCTGGGCCTGGCAGGGCGTTCTATGGCAGGCCAGGATACAATAAGGGATGTTGTTCAGGATGTAACTGACGGCAGAGTTCGGATGAACGGAAACAATTGGTGGGGATGGAATATATCATTGGGCAGACATTTAGCAGATTTTGAAATTGCAAGTTCGGCAGCGTTGGATGTGGTGGAAGGCACTTGCAACAAACCCGACAAGATTGTTCAGGAATTGGCTATTGAGGATTGGGGGTATGAAAGCACCTGGCAGGAACAAGAGGGTGTTTGGATAGAATCTGATGACTATAAGAGTGATGATGAGATTTTTGACGATGACTACAGCATACTGAAAGGTGATGTAGAAAAATATAAGTTGGGCACTGATTTCTATGAACTGGATATTGAAATCGGAGGGGGGAATTTCTATACAGCGGAATCGGATGATGAGAACTTTTATGTGGAGGTGTATAGTGCACGCAAATTTCAGAGCTTTGTAGAGGATGGTACGCTTTATATAAAACTTGTCAGCGACGTGAGGCGGGATCAGAGCCAGGTAATTCTGTATGTTCCGGAGAATTTTAATTTTGAAGATGCTGAAATAGAAGTGGGTATGGGAACCGTCTCTTATAGTGGTCTTAACGCACATGAAGCGTCGTTAGAAGTGGGCTCCGGCAGTATTTGGCTGGAAGGACTGAAAGTACAGGAATTGGATGCAAGCGTGGGCGCCGGAGCAATAGATATTGAAGATATGATAGTAAGTAATCTGGATGTGGAAGTAGGTGTGGGGGCATTTTGGGCCAGTGGTACTGCGTCAGGAAATGTTGATGTGGAATGTGCCATGGGCAGTGTGGAAATAGGGCTGTCAGGCAGTGAACAAGATTTTAATTATTATTTGGAAAATGCCATGGGATACATTGATATAGGGAATACTGGCAATATGGCGAATTATGGGGTTTCACAGGAGAGAACCATTAATAATGGAGCAATGAAAGATATGGAAATAGAATGTGCCATGGGAAATGTCTCAGTATGGTTTACGGATTGAGAGTATGAACGGTTCGTGAGAAGTCAGTAGTTTATGATAGCCATACTTTTGTATCAAAGGAAAAATTTTTGAGTAGAATGTCCTGTGTGACAATAGTGTCTGTTTTAGAACTATGTAATGAATAAATAGCCGCAAATCTGGGATTTACAGGAAAATCAGAGATTTGCGGCTGCTTTTTTGTTGAGATAATATGGATGGTGGAGTAAAAGATATTTGATATATTTATAATGAGATAAAGATTAATAAAATTTTCTGAAATAAATATTGTAATTTTAAAAATATATAATATAATAAAAATATAGAGTTTCATAAAAATTGAAAAATAATAGAAAGGAGGAAACAAATATTTTGTATAGTGAAATTCTATGTGTATGGCGCAATGGTTAAATTTTCAGGGGGATTGTTGTGTGGAATTCATTCATCCTACAGTGAAATGAATAATTCAATTATATTTACGCCATATGGGATGATACGGGCAACAGGATTTGAGACCATTATGGATTAAAATTCCGAGATGCAAATGCTTTGGAATACAATGATACAATGGAACTGTTTGCGGTATTGAAAAAGATAGAAGGAGAAGGGATGAGATATATCTTACAAATCATATGCGGAATTCTATTAGTCTTGCTTCTGACAGGGTGCGGGGAGATAAATTATATTGGAGAAGTGTCTTCTTATGCCGAAAAGGAAATCTCAGAAACATATCAGTTGTATATGGAAGAAGATGTAGTGTCCACAGAAGAAGAAAAGATATTCTTTTATGTGGAGAATCAGAGCGATGAAGACCTTTCCTATGGGTCTGATTGGCATCTGGAAGTATTTCATGAGGAGGCCTGGCATAAGGTTCCTATCAGATTGCCAGATGGAAATCAAGATATAAATTTTTGCACTGCGATTATCAGCAGGGCTGGTAAAACAAATAAGGAAATGCTTCCTATGTCCTTATATTCTTATCGGTTTCAAAGCGGTAAATATCGTCTGGTTCAGTATATAGAGGAAGAAGATAAGATTATGGCGGTGGAATTTCAGATGGAAGAGAGGAAAGAAGAGTAAGGGGAAAATGGGAAGATGTTATTTGCATCTTCCCATTCCTCGGTTTACAATGTTAGAATTCTCTTCAAAGCAAGTTATTATGTGCCGCAGGCTCCGGCAGAACGTGTATTGTTTTCATGAAACAGTTTTGGGAGCGTTGGTCACAGTTCATAGTCAGGGTTCCACAAATAATCCCGATTTCTTCAGTGCAGGGCGCAGCGCCAGGTAAATTGCAGAAGCTGCAATGACGGCTACCACAGCGTTGACACTGGTGGTAAGAGCACTGATTTTTACTAGGGCTGTGGTGATGTCCTGTGGAATGCCGAATAGGTAGGTCTTATAGAAATATCCCACCAATGGGTCGGCAATCACATTGAATCCCATGCCGCAAGCGGAAGCTAAAAATGTGACGCCTGTGACATATTTTGCCGAATGATCACGGCTGACTTTGAAAATGATGTGGGCTACCAGTCCCACAATCAGGCCGATACAGAGTTTCAACAAAAATGTTTTGGGAGCGCTGGTGACGTAGGAAGTGGTAAAATCCCCAATGGTCATGCCCACCGCGCCGGCCAGACCGCCCCAGTAACCGCCTAACAACAATGCGGCTAACACACAGAATACATTGCCAAAATGAAAGGAAGCTTTTTCCGGACCCACAGGAATATCAATTTTGAAAAATGCAAAACCAATGTAGCACAATGCCGCCAAAAGCCCCGCCTGTGCCAAACGTTTTACATCAGCTTTATCGGTTTTGGGAACGCCAATCAGCGCATTGTAGATACCTTTTGCGGTGAGCAGAATGGCGAAAAATATTAAAGTAAGGCTGTAGGAATAAGGGCGTTCCAGGCTTAGTTTCTCTGTGGATAAGCGGTCTGCCTCTGCAGTCAGAGCGTCTAAGTCACCGGAGACAGCGCCTTCTTTTACGGCACTGAGCAGACTTTTGGTTTCTTTCAGTTGGGCGCCTATGGCAACAGACTCCTGGTAGCTGGAATTGTAGGTAAATACTGCCAGGAAGATGCCGATAATCAGCAGCACAGCTCCAAGAATGAGCAATCCATAGTTTTTGTTTTTTTCAGGTTTAGCATTTTCTGTTTTCATTCGGTAATCTCCTTAGAGTTTATTTTCAAGGGATTGACAGGCGACAAAATACATTGCAGTCTGCTCCTTATAGTTTACGGTGGGATAGGGGAAATATGCAATGTAAGGAATTCGGTTTGTCATCTCCTTTGTGTTAGTGACAGTGTATAGCATAAGTGGCCTGATAGAAAGTGCCACAATAGAACTTTTTCACCATACCAGTTTGGAAATAGTATCCAGTAGAAAAAAATGTAAAGCAATAATTGAAAATACATGAAATGTATTATAAACTATAAAGGATAATTGTCCTGAATGGGGGCTTCTAAGGAGGTATGAATGATGAAAAAAATTGCTGTATTGACATTGGCGTTATCTTTAAGTATGGTTGGCTGCGGAGAAAAGCGGCCTGAGACGTGGATGGAAGGCGTGACGTTTGTAAACCTTGCCCCAAAAGAAGAAGTTTCCAGGTCAGAAGAGATCATATTAACAGAGGATAAAACGGACCTTTCCTTTAGTGTGGACTATGCTCACAGCGGGCTTAAATTAAAATTAGGCCTGCGGGCGGCGGATGGCACGGAGTATGTGCAGGAAGTGGTTGGAGGTCATGCCAGTGGGACATTCGAGAACCTTCCGGCCGGGACATATGTCATGTTTGTGCAAAATATGGAAGAGGATGAAATATATTCTTCCTGGCAGGATAATCCAGAAGTTTATAATGTTACTGGTGTACTTAATTTTACTTTGTAGAAAAATAATAAGTATGCTGCAGCGAAGAGACTCACCCTTTAGTGCCGTCGCGTAGCGACTTAAAATATAGTCCAGCTAAGAAATGTCAAGAGAAAATTTAAAAACAGTCTCGGAACGAAGGCGCCCGGAAGGAAATTTTAACTGCGTACTTTGCAGATGAAATTTTCTTCCCCTAAAGGGGCGCTGTAGTGTAGAGACGGAACTGGAATAGGAGGAATAGAGAATTGAGCGGAAGTCATATTGCAATTCCAACCATTCTGAAAGTGGGGAAGGGTGTGTTGGAGAATATAGGAAGTTATATTCAGGCAGGCGGAATGGAAAGGGCGGTTATTTATTTTGGAAACGGCCTGATTGATATGTTTGGAAGTCAAGTGATGGAATCATTGAAGGAAGCTCATGTTACCGTATTGGAATACAAGGAAATGGATTCTATTAATATAGAAGATATTATGGAAATGGCCTTTGCCATAGACGCCAAGGCTCAGGTCATTGTAGGCATAGGCGGAGGAAAAGTAATTGACGCCGCAAAGTATGCCGCTTATCTGCGAAAACTTCCCTTTATGAGCGTACCCACATCCGCCTCCAGCGATGGGTTTTCCAGCGCCAGCGCTTCCCTGACTGTAAACGGCAGAAGAACTTCTGTGTCGGCACGATTGGCATATGGTATTATTGCGGATACGGAAGTTATCAAAAGTGCGCCTGTAAAATATCTCTATTCCGGTATCGGGGATATGGTTTCTAAGATTACAGCATTGTATGATTGGATTTTTGAAGAAAGATCCGGATACGCGGTTGTAAATGATTTTGCGGTGATGATTGCAAAGAAGGCGGTGAACAGCTTTGTGCGCACACCTTTTGAGAGTATCCAAGACGATTTATTTCTGCGGGAATTGTTGGATTCTCTGGCAATGAGCGGCATTGCCAATGAGATTGCAGGGAGCAGTGCGCCGACCAGCGGCAGCGAGCATCTGATTTCTCATGCGTTGGATAAAATGTTGGAGCAGCCTCAGCTTCATGGCGTTCAGGTGGGAATTGCCACATACCTTATGAGCAGAGTGCAGGATCATCGTTATATGAGAGTAAATAGGATTTTTACGGATACTGGTTTTTGGGATTACGTCTGCACTTTAGGGTTGAAGCGTGAGGATTATGCTCAGGCAATTGATTTGGCGCCGTCTATAAAACCTTCTCGGCACACATATCTTCACGAAGAAAAATATCGTGAATTGGCAAAGGAGATTTTAAGGGAAGATGAAGTGCTGAAGAAAGTGTTTGGCTGACGGGCGGAGGAAATGGGTAAAATCCGCTTCAACGAAAGCTTGTGGGAAATGGGTGGGGACAGTGATGAGAAATGCGAATCAAGGCAGGTCTGTAGTGAAAAAGTGCAAAGACCTGCCCTATTGGTGATAAACTGGCAGAACAAATCTGTCGTATTGACCAGGGGTAATTGCCGATGAATTTAGTAATTCTCTGCCTTTACTTCAAAATATGCCTGTGGATGATTGCAGACAGGACAAAGTTCCGGCGCTTTGGGGCCGATGCAAATATGGCCGCAGTTTTTGCATTTCCAGATGGTATCGCCTTCTTTAGAGAATACAACGCCGTTTTCGATATTTTGCAGCAGTTTCAGATATCTTGCTTCGTGTTCTTTTTCAATGGCGCCCACGGCTTCAAACAGGGCGGCAATTTGTTCAAAGCCTTCTTCTCTGGCATCCTTAGCAAAAGAAGCATACATATCGGTCCATTCAAAATGTTCGCCCTCTGCCGCAGCCTTGAGATTTTCCGCTGTGCTGCCGATGCCGTCGTTTAATAACTTGTACCAGATTTTCGCATGTTCTTTTTCATTTGCGGCAGTTTCTTCAAACAGCTCCGCAATCTGCACAAATCCGTCTTTTTTTGCTTTGGACGCATAGTAGGAATACTTGTTGCGTGCCATGGATTCTCCGGCAAAAGCTTCCATTAGATTTTTTTCCGTTTTCGTACCTTTTAAGTTTGACATTTTTCCTCCGTTTCTGTGCTGATGAACATGATTGACCGCCATTTATGGAAAGTCTCTTTCAGGAGCAATACCTTAGGGAGCTATCCTCCAAATGCGTAGTTTCCCATGTCAAAAGCTTCGTGTTATACTCACGAGCGGTCAAATTTACCGCATATTCATGATACTTTCCGCTCATGAGTCAGGTAAGCCGATAAATATTAGCCACCGCGCGTATAAATTATGGAATCATAGATTCTTAAAGTATCCTACCATGAAATTCAGTATGTGTAAACAGAAATTGAATGATAAGATTATGTTAAAAGGCAAATTTTAGTGTCTGCGCGTATAAATTCTATTTTAAGTTGACATTGGCAGGAAGGTATGGTATATTCTGAATAGTTCTATATAGAAATATTCTTATATGATTTATAGTGAATAAAAAAGAGGTAATTGATTGGAGACAAAGGGCGGATTTTATATTACACAAATAAAGCAACTGCAGGGAAGGATTTTTGAAAAGTTATTGGCTGAAAATGATATTGAGTTAAGCGAGGGACAGGGGCGAATTCTGTATATTTTATGGAAAACGGATCATCTTACCATCAGTGAAATCAGTGAGAAAACTTCCCTTGCAAAAAACACAATATCTGTTGTAATTGATGGGATGGTTCACAAAGGGATTGTGGAGCGAAAGATAAATTCAAAGAATCGTCGTCAAACGATTGTATCTTTGACGGAATATGCAAAATCCTTACAGGAGAAGTATGAAACAGTATCCCAACAGATGAATGAATTATTTTATCAGGGATTTACGGAAGAGGAGCGGAAGCAGTTTGAACGTTATCTTGTCCGGATACTGGAAACATTGACAACCAATTTACGCACAAATCAATAAGATAAGGAGGATTTTATGAGGACAAAACAAGAATTGGTGAATTTTATTCAGGCGCAAAAGGTGGCCTTACTCGCGTCTGTAGATGAAGAGGGCTTTCCAAATATGAAAGCAATGTATGTGCCTCGTAAGATAGAAGGAAATTGTTTCTATTTTTCAACAAATACGTCTTCTATGCGCACACAACAATTTATGAAAAATGCAAAGGCCAGCATTTACTTTTATAATAAGGGGAGATTTAAATATGAGGGTGTGATGCTGACAGGTACGGTGGAAGTATTGCAGGACAATGCAATAAAGAAAGAGATATGGCAAGCCGGAGATATTATGTATTACAGCCAGGGCGTAACCGACCCTGATTATTGTGTGTTGAAATTTACGGCTATGAAAGGCAGGCATTATTGCAGTTTAAAATCTAAAAGCTTTGCAATGGAAGAATTGGAGTAAATATATTAGAAGACGGCGCCATAGCATAAAAGCTATGGCGCCGAATGTTGTGTTGCAAGAACATATTCAGGATTTGGCGGTACGGTTTTCGTGAGTTCGGCGGAACTCTGTGGGGGAGACATGATATGCGGAACGGAATATTCTGGATAAATGGCTGGTCTTTGAAATTCAAATCGGATAAGTATTCTGTCTATGCTATTGGGTATCAGGATGTTTCAAGTACAGAGGAAGAAGAGAATGAACAGAACAGCGATAATAACCAGGATTACGATTCAGAGGATGCTCAGGAGGAAGAGAAGGCTGACGCGCCAAAGACAGGAGATGATATGAATCATAAAGCTATGATTTGGATTATTGTTTTCACAATGGCAGCCTTTGGCATCGCTGTGACAGTAAAACGTCACAGGAACTCAAATAAGTAGATTTCAACAGCTTGTGCCCATGGCGCTGACTTAAAAGAAAAACTGCCCCACAGCAATCCTTACCGGCTGCTGTGGGGCAATTAGGTATTGAAAAAGCTGCCGTCACCCAATCAGACAGGTTTTTCCTTTAAATGCAAAACCATATTTTCTGATATTTTCTGAGGAAAAGCCTTCTGATATCAATTCTGTTTCGTATTGTTTTTCTTCTATCTGAGCGTGAGCGTTTGCAAGGGTATCTTCCAATGTGGTTTCATTTTCATCAGGATCCAACACTTTGAACTCGAAGATAAACGCTTTTCTGTTTTTGTCGTGGGGAACTAACATCACATCGTAGCGTCCAAAACCGCTTTCACGGTTAGAGCGTATTTTGCAGGTGTCGGCAAGGTTCACCACCATCCCCAGTACAAAACCATGATAGAAGCGCTCAGGTTCCGCTTGTTTGGATGGTTTATTACCACTGTCAAAGGAGCTAAATGTGTGCAGCGCCATCTTATTCATAAAAGTATTCATTTTGGTTACATTATCTTGTAACAAAGCATAAATGAAATCGTTGTATGTGGTCATAGTTTCTCCCCCAAACCAGTCCTGAATCATTTTTTCAAACATGCTTTCCACTTCCATGTTGGTGAGCGCCAAAGTGTATTTGGGCCTTAAGAATCTGCCGCTTAATTCCAGGTTTATGACTTTAAGGTATCCTGTGGCCAGAAGCAGACTCCAGACTGCTTCTGTGTTATAATTAAGCTGTTGGAAGATAACTTGTTCATCCAGTTCTGTCACAATACTTTTTCCGGAGAGGAGGTCTTCCATCATTTGTTTGATATTGGAATTTCCGCGCTGTATTAATGAATTCACCAATCCATTGCTGCTGGTGTTAGCCCAATAAGATTTATATTCACCATTTTTTCCAATAAAAGACGCTAACGACCAGGGATTGTAGATATCTGTAACTTTGCCGAAAGTGAAACCATTGTACCATTGCTTCACTTTCTGTTTTTCGCAGCCTAGTCCGGCAGCGTCAAGTGCTGCGAAAACTTCCTCTTCCGTAAAGCCGAAAGCGGCAGCGTATTCGTCGGAAGTTGTAGTGATAACATCTAAATTGTTCAGCCCTGAAAAAATGCTTTCTTTTGAAATCCTTGTAATTCCGGTGAGGATACCGCGATGAAGATGAGGATTTGTTTTAAAGGTATGGTTAAAAAGCAATCGGAAGAATTCCACAGCTTTGTCCCAGTTTCCGGCCAGCCACGCCTCCTGCATGGGGGTGTCGTATTCGTCAAGAATTATAATCACATCTTTGCCGTAATACTTAGATAGATAGGTGCACAGGTTAGGTAAAGCCATGCAGGCGGTATCATCATCCATTTTTCTTTGTACTGCTGCAAAAGTCTTTCTGTCATCCTCGTCAAATAATTCAGATGTTATAATATCTTTGTAATTTTTGTAGACATTAGCAATCATCTCTTTGACACAAGTTTTAATGCCGTCCATATTTCCGGTTTTGACAGCAGCAAAACTTAAAGGAATAACCGGATATGTGCCTTGCAGTTGTCTGTATTTTTCTTCTTTCCATATGGAGAATCTCTGAAACAGGTCATCTCTGCCCGCGTATTTGTTGGAGAAAAAACATTCAAGCATACTCATATTAAGGGTCTTGCCAAATCTGCGCGGTCGTGTTATCAGTGTGACGGTTGCGCCATATTCCCACCATTCTCGTATAAAATCTGTCTTGTCAATGTAGAATTTGTTTTCTTCAATCATTTTATGAAAGCGTTGTTCCCCTAAATTAACCACAATATTATGGTTCATAAATATACCTCCTGGTATTGTTTGCTCAGGTTTAGGCATTGTAGAAACGGACTTAGCTATAGTATACATGATATATTGACTTTATACAATGTTATTTATGCCGGTGATGAGAGGGCGAAAAAGAGAAGAACCCCTTTTTCTTTTATGCTATTGATACAGGATGCATGGAATAGACGTTAGAGTGTGGTCTCATATCCGTACTTGTCTAATTGCAGGCATGTACGGATATGAGGATAGTAAAAAATATGGCGCGGTTATATGGGAAGTGTCTCGCAGTACGCCTGAATGGCTTTTGCTGCAAATTCAGCCGTTCCGTCACCGCCGGCGTTGTTGATATTTTCTGTCATACTGCCGCCTCCGGCATACATTTTGCCCAGGCCGGACAGGATTTCATTGGTACAGGTGTAATAATGCTCCGTAATAAAGGTCTGCAGTTTTTTTACCTGAGCCTGTACCGCCGGGGCAGTGGGAGAGGAATCTTGCATTTTGCCGAATGCAGCAAGGATGCTCATAAGCGTAATACCAAGCTGCTTTTCTTCTTCCGGGCTTCTTCCGGCTGCCTTTTGCTCAAACTCATGATATGCGGGGGTTTGGCCCCAGGTTTCTTTTGCCTGACGTGCATATTCGTCAATTTTTTTTGTGTCAAATACTGTAAAATCCAATTTCTTCACTCCTATCATTTTTATTCCACAGGCCAGGTCGATGAGGTTCTCCAAATGTTCTTTTTTCAGTTGAAGCAATGTAATTTGCTGGTCCAGCGCCAGATTCCGGTCAAAAGTCGGTCTGTCTATGATATCTTTGATTTCTTTTAAAGAAAATTGCAGTTCTTTGAACAACATAATACATTGCAAGCGTTCCAATGACTTATGGTCATAGAGCCGATATCCAGCTTCTGTGACCTGGGCGGGGGGCAGAAGTCCGATTTTGTCATAATGGTGCAGGGCGCGTATGCTTATGCCGGCCAATTTACTCACTTCATGGACAGTCATCAGAGTAGTTGTATCCATCGTTTTTTTCATCACCTCCCTTGTGTACCTGTATCATAAACTATGACATAATGTCAGAGTCAATAGGGAAAAAGAAAAGTTTGAAAGTTACATATGATTTCCGTGTACATAATCTGTAGGAGAAATTCCTTCTACCTTTTTGAAGACCTTGCTGAAATAGAACGCACTCTCAAATCCCATTAATTCCGCTACTTCATATATTTTATAAGTACCCTCCGCCAATAGTTTTTTGCTTGCATTTACTTTGCAGATATTGATGTATTCACTAAATCCGGTCTCGTTATACTTTCCGAATAATTGGCTTAAATAGTTAGGACTGATACCGAAAACGGCCGCTACTTCGTTTAAGGATAAGTGTTCGGATACATGGTCGTTAATATATTTTTTGACGTTCATCACAATATGATTTTTGTAGTCCTTTCGTTTGGAATCAAAAAGTTCTGACAGATTTTCACCAAAAGTGCGCAGCCAGCTTACGAGTTGTTCCACGGAATTTTGCCTGTAAATGGAGCGGTAGCCATCGGGGGTATTGCGGAAAAATTCGGATACAATATTTTCACCGTCCTGCAGCATGGAAATGGACAGGTAGAGAATATTGCAGGCCGCGTCTAAAGCCTGTACATAGTACTGCGGATAGGTTGAAAAAAGGTCGCAGATAGAGGCTATGGTTTTCATTAAAATTTTTGAATCATATTCCTCAAACGCTTTGCTCAGGTCGTTTTTGAACAGGCTGATATTAAAGGAATTATGGGAACTGCTTTCGGGGGGAACACATTGTTCAAAAAAAGTCACCATGCAAGTCTGGCTGACTTCACGGAAAGCCTGTCTGGAATACTGATAGGAATCGCTGATGGCCTGAGCCGTATCCACCAGACTGCCTATGCCGCAGTGGAGTGTTACATTGTAGTAATTTCGCAGCGCAATGCTGATATGCTCCATAATCCCGGTAATTTGTTTCGGATAGGTAATTTCTTTATCCCCGTTGCGTATTTCATAGCAGAAAATAAGTACAAAATGATGGATGTCCAAAGAAAGCGCATAACAGGGCATATATTTGACTGCCAATTCTTTAATCATTTGCAGTGAAGAGGTAAACAGAGGCAGTTGTTTTTCCATAGGAAGCATATCTGCCTGGGGGCTGATGATTTCTCCATAGCAGCACACATAGCCGGCGTAATTAAAATTCAAATTCAGGTCTTTACTCTGCAAAAGAAATTGTTCTTCGGATTCAAACAGGTTATGCAGAAGGCTGATAAAAAATTTATCATAAAAAGGAAAAACAGTCACGCTGGTACCGCTTTTGTGGTTTTCTGTCAAATGGATTTTCTGTAGGATGCGGTTAATTGCCGCTTCCAGGCTTTCCGGCGTCAGCTCCAGTTTGACCAGATAATCGGTCACTTGATAAGTCAGAGCTTCTCTTGCTACGTGGAAGTCTTCATAACTGGTGAGAATAATAAAATAAGGACCGGCGTTGCCATAACGTTCCCAACAGATCTTAGCCAGTTTTAATCCGTCCATTACAGGCATTTTAATATCTGTGATTACAATATCGGGGGACTGTTCTTCAATAATGCTCAGGGCGGATTTGCCGTTCATTGCTGTGCCGCATACGGTCAGCCCAAGATCCGTCCAATTCAGCATGGATTTAATACCAACCTGTACCAAAAGTTCATCATCAACAATCAATAATTTATACATGCTTTGCAGCCTCCTGTTCCATAGGGTCCTGTGTCATCTGTTCTCCGGGGATATGGATGGACATAGTGGTAAACTGTCCTTCCACACTTTCAATTTTTATGCCATATTTCTCTCCAAATTCATATTGTAACCGTTTATGTACATTGCTTATGCCTAATTCTTTGAAAAAGTCCGCGCTGTGATCCCTGTTATCGGATAAAATCTGTGCGGCTTTCTCGGCGGAGATGCCGACGCCGTTATCGGTCACATCAATGCGAATATCCCTTGCGCCGTCAAAAACGGACGTTTCATGATAGGCATGTATGGTGATGCGTCCCGCGCCCCCTTTTGGTTCGATACCATGAAAGATAGCGTTTTCCACCAAGGGCTGTAAAGTAAATTTAATGATTGGGCAGTCATAGATGGAAGCGGTATCCACTTTGATTTCAAAGGTAATTGTGCCGCCGTAGCGGTAATTTTGTATGGTGAAATAGTCCTCCAGAAAAGATAACTCATCCCGGACAGGAACTAAAATCTGCGTGCCTTTGGAAATATTTTTCAAAAGTCTGGCAAGAGCGGTAGCCATTTCGGATATGCCGTTGGCGCCCTGGATGGAGGCCATCCACTTAATGGAATTCAGCGTATTGTAAACAAAGTGTGGATTAATTTGACTCTGTAACATTTGATATTCCAAATCCCTTTTTAATTTTTCATCTTCCATCCGTTTATCCATAAGCAGCATAACGCTTTCTGACAGGCTGTTGATCCCTCTGCCGATATCTCCCAGTTCATGATTCCATTCAATGTCAGAATCCCGGCTGAAGTCTCCGTCTGAAATTTGCTGTATCTTGCTGCGGAGTTTTGCAACAGGGACATGAATCATACGGTTCATAAGAAACATCAGCAAAATACCAATGGCAAAGATACCAATGATGATACCCCATAGAATTCCCACATAGAGTAATTGGTGGAATTGAAGTTCTTCATAGGATATACTCTGGCTGATATAACAGCCGGTCATATTCAAGGGGATGGTGACTATAATATGTAATTTGCCCTCCTGATCCGCCACCTGTTGAATAATGGTATCGGAGAGTAGTGCGGCGTCGGTAAGATTGCCGTATACTTCATAAGGAGTGGTGGTTGCCGTAAAGGCTCCACTCTGCAGCACATAGTTATGTTCTCCCATTGACAGGTAAATGTTGCTGTCTTCCGCGTGGGAGTATTTGGACAAAGGAACTGTGAAAAGGTCCGTTGAAATTTCCATGAACAGATAACCGCCTTGAATGGAACTGTATTGGTAAGTAATCGGTCGAATAATTGGAATCATCACTCTATTCTTTCTGAAAGGGTCTGAAATAATTCCTGTGGAAAAGTCATAATTTGAATTGTATAACAAAGCGTCAAAATAAGGAAGTTTAGGCACTTCTTCGGCAAGATTTACGGTAGTGGAGTAGGCGGCGTCACAAATCTGGAGAAAATGGTCGTCGGTGATGATGGCGACTCTGGGTATATAAATTTTATGTGGGTTATTGTTATATTCTTCAGTGATTCTGTCGTAAGTTTTAACCGCAATACGAGAAGTGGGGGGGGTGTCATTCTTAATATAGGAAGCAATGTCTGAATTGGTCTGGCAAAACAATACCATGCGATAGACGTCATTCAGGCTATTGTCAATGGTATCGGACAAAAGCTGTAAATTTGTCTCCGTTGAATGAATCATGCTCCGCAGCAAATAATTGTGAAAAATATAATAGCTGGCGCCGCTGACCAGCAGGCACATGCACAAAATGCAGGATAAAGTGACAAAGATTATTTTCTTTTGGATATTGCCGGAAAGCTGTATTCGTTTCATATGCACCTCCTGACGTTTGGTTTTGCAGTCATCGACATATATTTTATCACATTTTTGGCGGTGATAGGAGATAAAATGAAAAGAGAATAAGATAATACATTTTAGTATAAAAAAATACATATCAGGAAAGGGGAATCAAAATATTGAGACAAATTATAAATAAAATATAAATTTTTTCCATTTATGCAATGGCATTGGGACGTTATACTATATGTAGTTCAAGCATATAGTCCAGTTTTGTTACATAATATCATATAGGACGATGGTTGAACGGAAAAAGGTGTCTGCCGTAGGATATTCGGAAGGATATGAATAGGGCGGATGCGAAATGGGAATGGAGGATAAGAAAATGAAAAAGAAAGTTTTAAGCGTATTGCTGGCATCGGCAATGTTATCCACTGTGCTTGCAGGCTGCGGCAGCGAGCCTCAGGGAAACAGCAGTGCGTCAGGCGACAGCCAGGGAAGCAGCTCGCAGCAAAGCAGCAGTTCTCAGAGCAGCAGTCAGAGTACCACACAGAGCAGCAGCGCAACACAGTCTTCGGGCAGCGCATCCGGAGAAGGTACCGTTCTGAAGTGGGCAATCTGGGATCAGGAGACCACACAGTACTGGAAAGATATTAAGGAGGCATATGAGGCTTCCCACGAAGGCGTGACAGTGGAAATGGTTGACCTTGGGTCTACGGATTACATGACGGTACTTGCAACCGAATTGTCCGGCGACGGTTCTGATTTCGACGTGGTAACCATCAAGGATGTTCCTGGTTATGCAACATTGGTTCAGAAGAATGCGATTATTCCTCTGGATGATTACATCAAAAATGACAATGTGGACTTAAGCCAGTATGCAGGCGCTACGGACCAGGTATTGGTGGACGGAAAATTGTATGAACTGCCTTTCAGAAATGACTTCTGGGTGTTGTTCTACAATAAGGATTTGTTTGATGCAAAGAATGTGGAATATCCTACCAACGATATGACATTTGAAGAGTACGACGCATTGGCAAGGAAGATGACAGATACCACTTTCGGCAGCCAGGTTTACGGCGCACATTATCATACCTGGAGAAGTGCGGTTCAGTTGTTCGGCGTTTTGGACGGACAACATTCTATTCTGGATGGTGAGTATTCCTTCTTCAAGCCTTACTATGAAATGATTCTGAAGCAGGAAGCTGACGGGGTTGCAAGAAAGTACACAGATCTGAAGACAGAAGGTTTGCATTATTCCGCAGCATTTTCCGGCGGCGACGTAGCTATGTTGAATATGGGTTCCTGGTTTATCGCAACCATGATAACCAATCTGCAGACAGGAGAATATGACAGCAGCCTGTGCGGAAACTGGGGCATTGTAAAGTATCCTCATGCGGAAGGCGTGGAAGCAGGTTCTACACTGGGTACAATTACCGGTCTGTCCGTGACAAAGGCATCCGATACTCCTGACGCAGCATGGGAATTCGTGAAATGGGTCAGCGGAGAAGAAGGCGCGGCAGTGATGGCATCCAGCGGTAACTTCCCGGCAATTATGACAGATACGGTTATGAATTTGATTACCGGCCTGGAGGGATTCCCTGAGGATGAAGCCAGCAAAGAGGCATTGAACGTATCCAATCTGTATCTGGAAGTACCTTATGCACCTAATGTATCCGAAATCAATTCGATTCTTGATTCTTATCATGGCAGCATCATGGAAGGCACCATGTCCATTGATGAAGGCATTGAGGCGATGAATACGGAAATTTCTAAGGTGTTAGCAAAATAACAGAAGCGGAGGGATCGTGTAATGCGGTCCCTCATTTCCTGACTGCCTTTGTTTTGGCGGTTGGAAAAAAGAGAAGAGCAATATGTTGTCCGGCATATTGTGTTCGGTAAGTATCGGGGAACCCGGACCATATGGGGGGCTGCTTACCGATGGGGCTGGGCGTAAGAAAGGAGAGACCTCATGGCAAAAATGGATGAAGCCCAAAAGGCGGAAAAAATAGCTTCGCTGCAAACAGAGCTGACCGCATTGATCTCAGCCGTCAGAACGGAAGCAGATATCAAGAAGAAGCGCAAAATGATTGCGGAGATCGGAGAATATAACAGAAAGATAGATACATTAAAGTCGGGTAAATTGTTGAGCCGTGAAACGAAAAGGGATTTGGTGGCATACTCTTTTATCGCACCAAATTTCATTGGCTTCTGCGTATTTACATTGATTCCTATTATATTTGCATTTGCCCTGGCGTTTATGAAGTGGGATGGCAGTAACCCCATTCAGTGGGAGGGCATTGGTAATTTTACAAGATTGGCAGATGATGTATTTTTTAAGGCTGCCTTAAAAAATACGATAATTTATTGCGTGGGCACAGTGCCGCTTACAATGATTGCATCTCTGGCGCTTGCCATTGTTCTGAATCAGAAAGTAGTGGGCAGGGGGATTTTCAGAACACTTGCCTTTTTCCCATATGTAGCGTCTTTGGTTGCCATTACGGCAGTCTGGAAGATGCTGTTCCATCCTTCCAAGGGACCTATCAACAATATTTTGTATAATGTTTTTCATGTTCCTCAGGAAAATCTTCCTCAGTGGTTTACCGGCAGTCTGGTATTGTTGTCCATGATATTATTCAGCGTATGGAAATATATGGGATATTACATGGTAATATACCTGGCAGGTCTGCAGGGAATTAATGCGGAGTTGTATGAGGCGGCCGGCCTGGACGGCGCCAATACCTGGCAGAAATTCCGTTATGTGACATGGCCCCAGTTAAGTTCCACCACATTTTTCGTAGTGGTTATGCTTACCATTAACTGTTTCAAGGTGTATGATGTGGCTGTTATGTTGGCAGGAGGCGGCAGCGGCGAACTTACGACCTCCGCTACGGTATTGGTATATTATATCTACCAGAAAGCATTTATTGATTGGGATCTGGGATATTCCAGTGCTGTTGCAATGGTTCTGTTCCTTATGGTGCTTATAGTTACAATCATACAGTTCCGCGGACAGGCGAGGAGAGAAAGAGCATAAAAATATAATTTAATACAAAAAACAGTCTCGGAACGGAAGCGCCCGGAAGGAAATTTAAGCTGCGTACTTTGCAGATGAAATTTTCTTCCCTGAAAAGGGCGCTGTAAAGAAGAGACGGAACTGGAATAAAAAACAGTCTCGGAACGGAAGCGCCTGGAAGGAAATTTAAGCTGCGTACTTTGCAGATGAAATTTTCTTACCTGGTTAGGGCGCTGTAGAGAAGAGACGGAACTGGAATAGGAGGAAAGGATGAAATCAGCACATAAAAAAGCCGTTGCGGGAAAAGTAATGGTGTACATCATTTTGATCATAATAGCCCTTGTCATGATTATTCCCTTCTTGTGGATGTTGTCCGCATCTATTAAAAGTGACAGGGAAGTGTTTCAGATGTCCCCTTTCGTATGGATTCCCGAAAATCCCAGATTTAGCAATTATCAAAATATCTGGACGAAAATCCCTTTTGGGACATTTGTTGGCAACACCATATATCTGACCATTGTAGTAACATTTTTGCAGCTTTTGACCAGTAGTTTTGCCGCATATTCTTTTGCAAAACTGCATTTCCGTCACAAAAACGGATTGTTCCTGGCATATATTGCCACCATAGCCATGCCCTGGCAGGTATACATGGTGCCTCAGTTTATTATGATGAGGAAAATGGGGTTAAATGATAAGCTTTTGGCGATCATTTGTCTGCAGGCATTTTCGGCTTTCGGCGTGTTCATGATGAAACAGTTTTACGAAGGTATTCCCGACGACCTGTGTGAGGCGGCTCGAATAGACGGTATGAATGAGTATAAAATTTACGCAAAAATAATGCTGCCGTTGTCAAAACCATCATTGTCTACGCTGACAATTTTCACTTTTGTAAATACATGGAATGACTACCTTGGGCCTTTGATTTATTTAAAATCCCAGGATAAGAAAACAATTCAGTTAGGATTAAAAATGTTTATCAGTCAGTATTCATCAGATTACGGACTGATCATGGCTGGGTCCGTGCTATCGTTAATTCCGGTGTTAATTGTGTTCCTATGTCTGCAAAAATATTTTGTGGAAGGGGTTGCATCCACTGGTCTGAAAGGATAAAATGAGAGAGTACATATGGGAAGCGGAACTGGAATAATCCAGCTAAGAAATGTCAATCCATTTATAAAAAATGTTTAGCTGAAAGAACCGCACCCTTTAGTGCCGTTGCGCAGCGACTTAAAATAGGAGAAATATAATATTATGATCACATTTGAAAATAAGCCGGAAATAAATGCGGAAGAAATCAAAGACGCGCTTACATTCTGTAACAGGCAGATTTTAAATAATTTGCCTCAGTTTACCGATAAGTTTCAAAAGGCGTACAGTGAAGGCGGATTTTATCAACCAGTGGAAAATGACGATTGGACCTGTGGTTTTTGGACGGGGGAAATTTGGCTTGCCTATGAATTTTCAGGGGATGAAAGGCTGAAAGCCGCCGGAGAGACGCAGATACACAGTTTTCTTGAACGTATTGAAAACAAGATTGCGGTGGATCACCATGATATGGGATTTTTGTATTCACCGTCCTGTGTGGCCGGATATAAATTGATTGGCAGCAGTGAGGGCAGGAAAGCCGCAATATTGGCGGCGGATCAGCTCATCAGACGGTATCATCCCATAGGAGAGTTTATCCAGGCATGGGGGCCTATGGATGCGCCTGAGAATTATCGGCTGATAATCGACTGTTTGTTAAATCTACCCTTACTCTACTGGGCATCGGAGGAGACAGGGGATGCGAAATACCGGGAAATTGCAGAGAAACATATTCATACGGCGGTGGCAAATGTAATTCGGGAAGATGCTTCCACCTGGCATACCTTTTTCTTTGACATGGAAACAGGAGCGCCTGACCATGGGGCTACCTGTCAGGGGTATCGGGATGGTTCTGCCTGGGCCAGAGGTCAGGCATGGGGTGTATATGGGATGGCATTGGCTTATAAATATACCGGGCGGGAGGAATATATCACATTGTTTAAACGTGTGACCGAATATTTCCTGACGCATTTACCGGAAGATATGGTGCCGTTCTGGGATTTGGAATTTACAGACGGCGACGACCAGCCAAGAGATTCTTCTTCTGCGTCCATTGCCGCCTGCGGTATACTGGAAATGGTAAAGTATCTGAAGCCGGAGGAACAAGGATATTACAAAAAGATTGCCCGTCAATTGGTAAAAGCCCTGTATGACCATTATGCGGTAAAGGATATGGAGAGTTCAAACGGACTGGTGCTGCACAGTACCTATTCCAACCATTCTCCTTATAACACTTGTAATCATTACGGAGTGGATGAGTGTAATCTATGGGGAGATTATTTTTACATGGAAGCATTAACCAGAATGGATAAGGAATGGGAACTGTATTGGTAAAATAGTAATATGAAGTGAAAAGTGTCTTCACAAAGCAAGAAATGGTAAAAGAGGGCTGCCGCATTTGAGTGC
Source organism: Lachnospiraceae bacterium (assembly GCA_022793065.1). Classification (GTDB taxonomy): domain Bacteria; phylum Bacillota; class Clostridia; order Lachnospirales; family Lachnospiraceae; genus Acetatifactor. The sequence goes on along the minus strand of JAAWCE010000059.1, from coordinate 55,026 downwards.
GGCGGCCTTCTTTTTTGAGTTTCTTCTATTATCTAAAAAAATTACATAAGATTGGAAAAATATATATGCTGATTAAAAATTTTTTTTGTAAAATTGGATAAAAAAGACATGATATTTAGGTTAAATACATGGATTCTTAGCGAAATTCCGATTATAGTAAACATGTCAATTATTTTATTAGTAGGAGTGGGTTTACTGCCGTGTAATAGAGTGTAATTTACTTGTATTGCAATGGCAGCGAATTCACAAAATAGAATAATGGAAAGGAGAAACAAGAGGAGAATGAGAAAAAGACATCAGATTTTGAGTCTGGTTCTGTCAGCCGCAATGCTGGCGACTTCCGTGGCGCCGTCACGAATGGCTTATGCCGCAGAGGTTGCGGATGTGGAGCAGAATCTCATGACCCCGGAAGCCGGAAATGAGGAAAATTTGGGTGACTTAACCCAGACGGAAAACGGAGCGGGGGAAACTGACGGCGGAGAGTTACAGCCGCCGGAGGAAAATAGCACAAATGGCGCTTTGGACAATGATCAGAACATCACGGACAAAGAGCCGGGGAATTCAACAGAGGTAAAGCCGGAAGAGGAAACGAAGGCGCCGGCAGACGGAGAGAACACAAATGCGCCGGAAGATGTACAGAACACAAATGTGCCCCAAGAGACACCGGGGGATGTACAGAGCACAGAGACACCCCAGGAAACCCCTGGCAGTGCGCAAAATACGGATGCACCTCAGACGTTGCCGGGAGACGGGCAGGTTCAGGGTACGCCGTCTGTGCCGGCTGTAAATGACGCGCCTTCCGTGATAGCCGAAGCGGAAAATCATATTGCTACATACGTGGGAGAAATCCCACAGGTTGAGGGTGTTACCTGGGCGGAAGGAGTGACGGAAGAGACTTTTGCAACAGCATATCAGACCGTTAAGGTAAAGGACAGCGCCGATGTGGAGTATACGGTGGAAGTAGTACCGAAGGATCTGGTATATTTCATTGATTCCTTTAATTTTGATGAAGGTACTGTCAGCGCGCCTTATGAGGCGGTAAAGGCTTTGGTAGGAGAAGGGCTGCTCAACGAGAGTTATGACCAGAAGAAAACAGATGCCAATACCTGGGGCCTGGTGGGAGAAGCTAATGTGAAGGGCAGTGATGAAACTACTGCGGCGGATAAGGACGCCACAGGACTCTATGGAAACAATGAAGCAGGTGATAAACTTTCTTATAATTTTACGCTCCCGGCAGGTCAGTATACCATTACCACAGCTCATAAAGAGTGGTGGGGCGGACAGGACAGGACCATGGACTTAAGCCTGACCATTGGGGATGCAGATGGGAAAACGTATGCTTCTCTGCCCAGACAGGACGGCGGACAAGTACAGTATAAGAGCTATACATTTATGGTGCCGGAAGAACAACTGGTTACGTTTTCGGTTACCGCAACCGGAGGGCAGGGGCCGGTCATTAGCTGGTTGGCAGTGGTACGCGACGGTGATTATGTGCCGGGAACGGAACCCACTCGTCCTACGGATAAATTGCCTCAGGGTTATGATCAGCCTTTAGAGGACAATGATGGAGTTACCCTTGCGGAAGGGACAACAATATCAGAGGCCACAGGATTTGATAATATCATAAATGTCACCAGCGATTGGAATAATCAGAACCAGTATCATGCTACAATAAATGATGCGGAAACGCTGTTTAAGACCACAGAATTTACGGTACTGGTGGATGTGAACCGTGTAGAAGATTTTGATGATGGGGACGGCAGAAAGAAAGTTGTCTTGACCATTGGCAAAGCGGGCGAGACAGAAAATGCGTTACGGCTTTTGACGCTGTCCAACCAGTTTGGTTATGGCGGAAATGCTGGTGGTCTCAGCAATAACCTTGTGGACCTGACAGGAATCGAGGCGTTTGCCTGGAACTGTATGGCCATGACATACCAGGAGAAGGATGGCGGAAACGGTTCCGTTGTCATTTATGCAAACGGTAAGAAGGCCGGAGAAGTAGCGGATGTTGGATTTAAACTCAGCGAGATGGAGGGTCTGACAGCCATGCTGGGAAGGTCCTTTAACACCAGCTATATGCCCAAAGGACAATATGACAATGTTGTTGTATTTGGAAGCGTTCTGGATGAGGAAACGGCTTGTGCGGAAACTTTATGGCGTAAGTGGCAGAAAGAAAATCCACCCATGAATGTGATGGTATTGGAAAAGGCCATTGCGGAGGCGGAAGCGCTTTTGGCAGAAGGTCCTTCGGAAGAGCTGACTGCAGCCCTGGAAGCGGCTAAAAATGTGTTAAACAGTGAAAAACAGTCTGAAATCGACGCTCAGGCAGTAAACTTGAATAAAGTCATTGCAGCAGTAAAGGCTGAGAGAAACCCTGAAAATGTAGTTATCAAGGGCAGTGATGTGGAAGCGGCGGCTCAGAATGTAAACGGTCTCACCTATAAGGGCTTCGGCATGCTTAACGGCAACAGCACCAGCAATCTGCTTTTGGACTATAAGGCAGAAACGCCCGATCAGTATTGGGAGATGATGGAATACCTCTTTGGCGGAGACTATCCTTTGTTTACCCATATTAAGATGGAAATGGGAAATGACGGCAACAATTCCACCGGTGCGGAAGCTTGTACCATGCGTTCCGCAGACGAAGAAGCAGACGCTTCCCGTTCACCGGGATTTGTTATGGCAGCGGATGCCAAGAAAATCAATCCCAATGTAAAAGTCAGCATTTTGAGATGGGGATATCCTAGCTGGGTCGCAGATGCAGGCTTTGGCAGCAATACGGAAGAAGGCTGGGAAGCCATGTATGTGTGGTATCGTGAAACCATATTTGACGCCTATGAAAAATATGGTTATGTGGTTGATTTTGTAAATCCGGATACCAACGAAACAGGCAATCCCAACGACGCATTTATTAAGTGGTATAAGCAGAGAATTTTAAAAGAAGATCAGTTCCCCGCTTATATGGATCAGGCGGCAAAAGATGCGTACCACAATATCAGAATTATTGCATCGGATGAGAATAAGAGCCTGAATATTGTACCTCACATGCGCGCAGATGAAGAGTTGTATGAGGCGGTAGACATTATCGGATTCCATTATCGTACCAACGCAACAGATGACTATGTTGCAATGGCGGATGTGGATGACAAGGAAGTCTGGTACAGCGAGGGATGTGCAACCTTCGGATACACTGAACTGCAGGAGACCAAAACCTCAGAGTACGGCTATGAATCCATCGGCGGCTATCAAAGCCCTCTGGCATTGATGGACAGCTTTATTACAGCTTTTGCATCTTCCAGACGTACTCATTATATTTTCCAGCCGGCTATCGGGTCCTTCTATGAAGGTATTCAGTACGGCCATAAGGAATTGCTCAGCGCCAGGGACCCCTGGAGCGGATATATTCATTATGATCCCGCGTTGTATATGTTGGAGCATTTCGCTAAATTTGCGAAAATGGGATGGGAAGACGAGAATAATACGGGTATCTGGAGAGCGATTTCCCAGAGTACCCAGGGTGCCTTTGCAGGAACAAGTAATGAACATGCAACAGCCGGAATTGATGGCAATGCTGGTTATCTGACATTGGCGTCACCGGATAAAAAAGATTTCTCCGTAGTGTTTGTGAATAATACCCAGAACAAGAAGACCTTCTGTATCAAAGCGGAAGATATGGACATAACGGAAGGTCAAGCCCTTCACAAATGGGTTACGGAGACAAATAGTTATCTGCAGGATGGCGGTGAAATTACTTACGAGAACGGCGGCTGGGTGGTAAGTATTCCGGCTTACAGTGTGGTTACCGCTACCACGTTGGATACTGTTCCCGAAAGAACGCCAAAGGAGCGGATACATAACGAAGAACGTACCGTTCTGGACACGGGAGCAACCGGCAGAGGAAACGATACTACAGACGACATACTCTATGCGGATGATTTTAATTACGCAGATGAGCCTAAAATGAAACAGTACAATGCTGTGACCCAAACGGAAACAGAAGTATCCTATATGGAAGCAAGGGGAAATGAACCTCGTTATATGCTGGATACCCATGGAGCCTGGGTAGTGGAAGACAATCGTCTGAAACAGGAGCTGGGAAGGAGCGTAAGCCAGTGGAACGGAGGCGATCCTTCTACAATTGTAGGCGATTTCCGCTGGATGGATTACTCGGCAGAAATCAAAGTGCAAATTCCTGAGGGCGATGAAAATGTATGGGCCGGCCTGGGAATTCGTTCTCAGACAGGTATGAACTGGAACAACAGCGGTTATACGCTGCGCATCTACGGTGCAGGCAAGTGGGAACTGTACCGGGTGGGCACTAAGGTAGCGGACGGCAAGGTAGATGCTTCCGCAGACGGTAGTTATACTTTGTTCCTGATGGGACTTGGGGATACTGTCACCGCAATGATTAACGAGCAGGTAGTAGCTGCTTACAATGATGCCAATCCCATGTTGTCCGGCCGTGTAAAACTCAGTTCCGGCTGGAATCAGGTTTACTTTGACGATCTTGTAGTGAAGAAAGTGGAAGGGGGAATCCCCTACGCGCTGTCCATGGTAGACGGACAGGATGAATCTGTGTCTTATGAGGGAAAATGGGTTATTGACAATCCCGGAGCCGGCAGCGCCGACGACTGGTATCGTACTATTTCCAAAGGAAGCGAGGGGGCATCTTTCAGTTTTGATGTTTATGGAGATGGATTTTCCATCATGGGAAGTAATTCTTCCTCAGTAAAATTGGATGTGTATGTAGATGGCGAACTAAAGGCTGAAAATGCAGCGCTGAAGGCAGTGCCCAAACGTTATGAGGCATATACTTTGTCAGGTCTTGGATTAAAGGATCACAATGTTAAAGTAGTAGTAAAGGAAGGCACATTGACGTTGGATGCTTTGTTCGGATTGGGCGAGAGAGAGGCGGCGGACCCCAATGCGGTTGCACAGGTTGTTACCAAACTGGACGCTATTGAAATCGCTACAGAACAGTCAGAACAGATAATGGATAAATTGCCTGATGAAGTAACGGTTCTTACCTATGGCGGGGAAGAAAAAGTATTCCCTGTGAAATGGGTGCTTGACAAAAACGCGCTGGTGGAAAATATGTTCGGAAGTGCTGTGATTTCCGGTACTGTAGAAGGCGCGAAAAATGCTGCAGGGCTGGATGTAATTGTATCTGTGCCTGTGAACTTGATAGTATCGGAGAATACGGTTTACTATATTGATACTGTAACAGCATTTGGATCTGGCGATGCTAAGATTGATACTACGGAAAGTTTTGAACTTGTAAAAGGACTTCTGGGAGACAAACTTTTGAACCAGGCATATGACCAACTGAAAGAAGAAACAAACAGTTGGGGGCTTGTGGACAAAGATGCAGGTACAAGAGTGGCAAATGGAACGGCAGATCCTATGGATACAGGTATTTATGGCTGCTATAACCAAAAAGGAGAGACATTGTCCTATGATCTTACGTTACCGGCAGGAGAGTATACTTTGTATTCTGCCCATAGAGAATGGTGGAGTCAGACTCGTCCCATGTCAACGTCTTTAACCGTTGATGGCGCGACACAGGCGGCAGGCAACATTAATCTCAGCGGAAGCAGCGGAGATCTGATAAATGTAGTGAGCTTTAAAGTGGAGAAGGAGGGCGTGGTTACATATACAATAACGGCAGAAGGAACCCAGGCCCCGGTAATCAGTTGGCTTGCAGTAGTACAAAAAACTGAAGATCCGGAACCGAGTACAGAGCCGTCCACAGAGCCAAGTACGGAACCGTCCACAGAACCCAGTACGGAACCGAGTACAGAGCCGTCCACAGAACCCAGTACGGAACCGAGTACAGAGCCGTCCACAGAACCCAGTACGGAACCGTCCACAGAGCCGAGTACAGAGCCGTCTGCAGAACCCAGTACGGAACCGAGCACAGAGCCAAGTACGGAACCGTCTGCAGAACCCAGTACGGAACCGAGCACAGAACCGTCCACAGAACCAAGTACAGAGCCTACGCCAGATGATATTGTGGTAAATGGAGATAAGAATGTAGTAACGGATGTGAAGGTGGATGGAGACACCAAATTTACCACAGAGGATAATCAAGATGTTTCGAGCGACATTGTCATTCGTGCGGAAATTGCTTCCAACCCGTCGCAGGCTGTCAAAGATATGGTGGAAAGACTGATTGCGGAGAGTGGGTCAGCAAAGGTTCATGTAATTTATTATGATATCAAGGCATATGAGAGTGACACAAATAGAGTTGTAAAACTTGCAAACGGAAGCGTGAAATTGAAATTTGCGTATAGCGAAGGTCATTCAAGCAAAGATGAATTGATCGTTCTTCACAATACGGAACAGGTGCCGGTAGAAAAGGAAGAAGATTGCTTCTGGATTACGGCCACAGGATTCAGCCCTTATACCATTATCTACAGAACTGTAGAAGAGGCTGACGGTGATGAAGATGACGACGATGAATCTGCATCTGACGATTCCGGACAAGACAAAGCAACCAGTCCTAAAACATATGATTACAGTGGATTTGAACGTATTCTGCCTTCTGACGGAAGCGCAAGTATGGCAGCTGCAATGGATATGCAGAAAGACAGCACATCAACAATTTGGCTGATAATCGCAGCCATTCTCTGTGGATCGTCCGCTGTGGTATTCGGAATTCTTGCAGCACGCAGAAAGGAAGAAGAGTAAACGTCCAAGAATTTTGATTGGTATAAATTAAATAGGTAGTCAGGTCGGAACCTATGGTAAAAATCTGAAGTATGATTTTCATAGGGAATGATAAGAAAAACCGCCGTACCGGGTTGCGTGTTTCAGCCGGTGCGGCGGTTTGCTGTGTATTCAGAAGCAAAATCTTAAGATTGTGCATGGTATTTTAAAAATATGTATGGTATTTGGTTTGCTTTTGGAAAACAGGATAAATAAGACATGAAATTTGGGGTATCTACATGGATTTCAAAGGAAATTCTGATTATAGTTAAAGTGTGAATATTTTATTTAGGTGGAGTGGGCCCATTGCTGCGTCAAAGAAGGGGAGCAATTTTCTTTGTGTAATGCAAATGCTGGCAAAATAGAGTAAAAGAAAGGAGAAACGATGAGGAGAAAGAGAAAAAGACATCAGATCTTGAGTCTGGCGTTGTCAGCCGCTATGTTGGCAACGTCAGTGGCGCCATCACAAGCGGCCTATGCTGCCGGGCAGGGGGTGTCAGAGCAGAATCTTGTGAACCAGTCTCCTGAAGATCAGGAAGATTTTGAGAATGAAATCCAGACTGAAATCTCAATCGGGGGAGATTCCGACGGAATACTCCAGCCGCCGGAAGATAACGGTGCAGAAAGTACGTTGGATGTGGAGCCGGACGTGACAACTCCAAAGCCGGGGAATTCAAATCAGGAGCCGGACAATTCAGAAGATGAAAGTACCAAAACCGAATTGCCGGAAGATATAAAGGAATCAGACATACCGCAGGGAACGGACGGGCCGCAGACATCCCCGGAGGGCGTACAGGGAACGGATGCACCGCAGACATCTCCGGAAGGGGTACAGGGAAACGATGCACCGCAGACATCTCCGGAAGGGGTACAGGGAACGGATGCACCACAGACATCTCCGGAAGGGGTACAGGGAACGGACGCACCGCAGACATTGCCGGGAACAGGACAGACTTCAACTGTGCCTTCCGGGAACATGTCAGCAGTCAGCGCTGTACCGTCTGTCATAGCCGAAACGGAAAAACATGTCGCTACCTATGTGGGGGGGGTTCCTGAAATAGAAGGAGTAACATGGGCGGACGGAGTGACGGCGGATAATTTTGCAACAGCGTTCCAGACGGTTAAGGTGAAGGATAACGCCAATGTGGAATATACGGTGGAAGTGATACCTGAAAATCTGGTATACTTCATTGATTCCTATGATATGGGCGCGGGCGCGGGCAGCAAGCCCTATGAAGCGGTAAAAGCCCTGGTGGGAGAAGGGCTGCTCAATGACAGTTATGAACAGATGAAGTCGGATGACAATACCTGGGGGCTGGTTGCGGCGGCTAAGGTCAAAGGAAAAACCACTGCGACTGATAAAGACGACACCGGACTTTATGGCAATGATGAGGTGGACTCCACCATAGCATATGAATTTGCACTGCCGGCAGGTAAATATACGCTTACTTCATTTCATAAGGAATGGTGGCCCAGCAGTACGCCAAACCGTCCTATGAAGCTGAGCGTGACCGGCGAGAATGGCACGCAGCTAGTCACCGGACAGGTGAGCGTAGGGACCAACACGGTGACAAATAGCTGGAGCGGTCAGTTTACGATAACAAAGGCACAGACGGTTAAGTTTACCGTAAAGGCTGCCGATAAGAAGGCGCCGGCCATCAGTTGGCTTGCGGTGGTACAGGACGAAGTCTATCAGGAGCTTGATCCTGGGCAGGAACCTACGCGCCCTACCAGTCAGCTTCCCGCCGGATATAACCGGCCGTTGGAGGACAATGACGGCGTAGAAGCGGCGGAAAAAGCCGATATATCTCTGGTGACGGGATTCAAGAACATGATAAATGTGAGCGTTCAATGGAATAACCAGAATCAGGGGCATGCTTCTATAAAAGAAGCGCCGAATCTGTTCAAGAAGAAAACATTCACAGTATTGCTGGATGTGGAGCAGACTGCACCCACGGCCGATACCAACCGTGTTGACCAGAGAGTTGCATTGAGTATCGGAAATGCGGGCAATAGTCTGCATCTGCTGACCTGGTCCGGGAAATTTGGTTATGGCGCGGACAACGGCGGCGTCAGCAACAATATGGTGAATATGGACTATGTGGAACAGGGTGGATGGAACGCGCTGGCAATGACCTACGAAGAGAAGGACGACGGTAAGACAGCCGTGACTGTCTATGCAAACGGGAAACAGGCGGCCGTAATTGAGGATGTGGGATTCAAGCTCAGCGACATGGGAGATCTGAAAGCCATGCTTGCCAGAACATTTAATACCAATTATCTTCAACAGGGAACTTATGATAATTTGATAGTATTTGACAGCGTGGTAGGAAGCGACGTACTTTGCCAGGAAACCTATTGGCGAAAATGGAAGAAAGAGAATCCGGGAATGAATACCCTGGAATTGGAGACAGCCATTCAGGAGGCAGAGGCGCTGATTGCGGTGGGGATTACCTCCGATGAGCTGACAACCGCATTGGCAGAAGCCAAAGACCTTTTAACAAGCGACAGCCAGGAGGATATTAATGCCGGCGCCGCAAAGCTGAAAAAGGTGCTTGAGGCATTAACGCCTGGAGAAATTGTCATAAAAGGCGGCGATGTGGATACGGCAGCGGGCAAAGTCAATGGATTAAGCTATAAGGGATTTGGAATGTTAAACGGCAACAGCACCAGCAATCTGCTGTTGGACTACAAGGCGGAAAATCCGGATAAGTATTGGGAAATGATGCATTTCCTTTTTGACGGGCCATATCCATTGTTCACTCATATAAAGATGGAGATGGGAAACGATGGCAACAACTCTACCGGAGCGGAAGCCTGTACCATGCGTTCTGCAGACGATATAGCGGATGCCTCCCGTTCTCCGGGATTTGTCATGGCGGCGGACGCCAAGAAAATCAATCCCGACGTAAAGGTAAGTATTCTCAGATGGGGATACCCCAACTGGGTCAAGGATGCAGGGTTTAAAGAAAACAGCGATACGGAAGCGGGATATGAAGAGATGTACATATGGTATCGGGATACCATTTTCGATGCCTATGAGAAGTATGGATATATGGTGGACTTTGTAAATCCGGATAAAAATGAGACGGGTTCACCTGACGGGAAATTTATAAAATGGTATAAGGAAAGAATATTAAGAGAAGACGCTTTTCCTGATTATATGGATGAGTTGGCACAGGAAGCATATAAGAGTATCCGTATTATAGCGTCGGACGAAAATAAGGGGCTGAAGATTGTACCTTTGATGCGCAATGATGCGGATTTGTACAATACTGTGGATATCATCGGGTTCCATTACCGTACCAATGCTACGGACGATTATGTAAGAATGGCAGATGAGGATGATAAAGAAGTATGGTACAGCGAGGGCTGCGCTACTTTTGGATACAGTGAATTACAGGAAACCAAGACCTCAGAATACGGCTATGAATCCATCGGCGGTTATCAGAGTCCTTTGGCGTTGATGGACAGTTTTATCACTGCTTTTGCGTCTTCCAGACGTACACACTATATTTTCCAGCCGGCCATTGGGTCCTTCTATGAAGGTATTCAGTATGGTCATAAAGAGTTGCTCAGCGCCAGAGATCCCTGGAGCGGATATATCCATTATGACCCGGCATTGTGTATGCTGGAGCATTTTGCAAAATTTGCAAAGCTGGGCTGGGAGGATGAAAACCAGACGAAAGGAATTTGGAGAGCCATTCCACAGAGTACCCAGGGGGCTTTTGCAGGTACGGACAATGAACATGCCACGGCCGGAATCGACGGCAAGGCAGGATATTTGACATTGGCGTCACCGGATAAACAGGACTTTACTGTGATATTCGTGAATAACACACAGAATTCAAAGACGTTTCGTATCAAGGCGGAGGATATGGCGGTGGACGCCAACCAGGCCCTTCACAAGTGGGTTACGGAGACAAAAAATTACCTCCAGGATGGGGGAGAGATTGCATGTGTGGACGGAAGCTGGATTGTATCCATTCCCGCGTACAGTGTGGTCACGGCTACCACATTGACCGACGCAGAGGCGGCTCCGGTGCAGACGCCGGAAGAGCGGATACACAATGATGACAGAACCGTGCTGGACACAGGCGCAACCGGAAGAGGGCAGGATTTGACGGACGATATTTTATATGCCGATGATTTTGACTATGCCGATGAGCCTGACATGCCCCAGTACAGTTTGATTCAGGGCGAAAGCAGCGTGCCTTATATCAAAGCCAGGGGCAATGAACCCCGCTATATGCTGGATACCCATGGCGCGTGGATTGTGGAGAACAATCGCTTAAAGCAGGCGTTGGACAGCAGCGTAAGCCAGTGGAACGGCGGTGATCCGGCAACCATTGTAGGAGATTTTCGCTGGATGGATTATTCCGTGGAAATTCAGGCACAGATACCGGATGCAGGCAGCAGTTCATGGGTTGGACTGGGGATACGGACTCAGACAGGTATGAACTGGAATCAGAGCGGCTATACCTTGCGTATGAACGGTGCCGGAAGCTGGGAATTGTACCGTGTGGGGACAAAGGTAGCGGACGGCAGTGTAGATGCTTCTGCGGACGGCGGCTATACGCTGTTTTTGATGGGACTGGGAGATACTGTTACTGCAGCCGTAGACGGTAAGATTGTGGCTATATATCAGGATGCAAATCCTATGCTGTCAGGCCGTGTAAAACTTAGTTCCACATGGAGCCAGGTTACTTTTGATAATCTGGTGGTAAAGAAAGTAAAAGGGGGAATCCCTTATGCGCTGTCCATGATAGACGGACAGGATGAAAGTGTAATTTATGAAGGAAACTGGACCATTGATAATCCCGGCGGCGGCAGCGCCGACGACTGGTACCGTACTGTTTCCAAGGGAAGCCAGGGAGCGGCTTTTGGCTTTAAGGTAAATGGAGATGGTTTTGCACTCATAGGCAGTAATGACAGCACCGTAAAGCTGGATGTTTATGTGGACGGCGCTTTGAAAGATTCGGATGTTGCCGTGACTGCGGTGCCAAGGCGCTATGAAGCATACAGTATGTCCGATTTGGGGATGAAGGAACATGATGTTAGGGTAGTGGTAAAAGAAGGAACATTCAACCTTGACGCTATATATGGATTGGGAGAAAGAGAAGCGGCGGACAATGACGCGGTAGCGGAAATTGTGACCGAACTGCCCCGCATTGCTGTGGCAGCGGAGGATGTGGAGGCCGCCGAAGGGAAATTACCGGCACAGGTGAAAGTGCGTACCGTAGGAGGCCAGGAAAAAGACCTGGATGTGGTATGGAACATTGATAAGGAAGCCCTTGCTGATAAGTTATTCAAAAGCGCAGTAATCACCGGAACTGTCCAGGGCGCTAAAAACGTTGCCGGATTGGATGTGGTAGTATCTGTGCCTGTGGAAGTGGTATCCAAAGATACCGTTTACTTTATAGATACGGTTACAGGCTTTAAAGCAGATGATGCCAAAGTAGATACTACGGAGAGTTTTGAGGCAGTAAAAGAACTTGTGGGCAATCGGCTGCTGAACCAGGTATATGATCAGTTGAAGACGGCAGACAATACCTGGGGGCTTGTAGACCAGGATGCAGGAACCAAAGGATTTACGTCCACCACGGATAAAACTGCAACCGGAATCTATGGAGCGCAGAATAAGACGGGAGAAACCTTATCCTATGCGTTTACGCTGCCGGCAGGAAATTATACCCTGTATTCCGGCCATAGCGAGTGGTGGAATATGAATCGGCCCATGTCGGCTTCCCTGAATGTGGACGGGACCGATAGAAATGCAGGTACTATCAATTTGAACGGAAGCAGCGGCGATCTGGTGAACAGAGCGGATTTTACTGTGGATCAAGACGGGGTGGTTACGTATACTCTGACAGCTACGGGAAGCCAGGCGCCCGTAATCAGTTGGCTTGCAGTGATGGCCAGGGCGTCGGAAGAGGAACCGGAACGCCCGATTGCACAGCTTCCGGCAGGGTATGACCAACCTTTGGAAGACAATGACAAATTGAGCCTTACCACAGGCGCAGTACTGACGCCTGAAATGGGATTTGGCAAAATACTGGACCTTTCCAGCGGATGGGATAATAAGAATCAGAATCACGCCTTTGTGAAAGATGCAAAAGGATATTTTAACAAGACAGAATTTACTGTGCTGCTGGATGTGAATCGTTCAGGGGCGCCCGGCGCATCGGAAGTCAATGACAAGAGTGTGGCAATGACCATTGGAAGCGGAGAGAACGCCTTACGTCTTCTGACCTTGTCTGATAAGTTTGGTTATGGCGGAGATAATGGCGGTGTCAGCAATCATTTTATCAGCCTGGAAGGAATAGAAGGATCGGGCTGGAACAGCGTGGCCATGACATATCAGGAGAAAGACGGACAAAACGGTTCCGTTGTAATCTATGCCAACGGGCAAAAAGTGGGAGAAGTTGCGGATGTAGGATTTAAACTGAGCCAGATGGAAAATCCGGAAGCTATGTTGGGCAGGTCCTTCAATACCAACTACATGCTCACGGGACGATATGATAATATTGTGGTGTTGGGAAGCAGTTTGGATGAAACTACTGCATGTGCCGAGACTGCATGGCGCAGATGGCGGAAACTGAATCCCCCTTCCCCCAATGACCCTGAAGTTATTAAAAAGGAATTGCAGGCATTGATGGAACGGATTCAGAGGAAGCTGGACGAGGATAAAGCCGCGGGGATTCTTTATGCGGAAGAACCGTTAGCGCCGGGACAATATACCGGAGCCGGCGCGCCGCCAAAGGATAACCTGAAAGATCTGGATTTGGTAATGAAACAGGGCGACGCACTTTTACAAGATGAAAATAGTACCAATGATGCAATGAAGGATTGCATGAATCAACTGAATGAAATAGTTGAGAATCTCAGAGTGATACCGGGTGCGTATGTAAGTATTCCCGGACAGAAGGGCAGCGTAATCCTTGCGGACACGGGACTTCCCATGCAGGCCCACGGCGGATCTGCCATAGCTATGAAGGAGGGAACCGGTCAGGATTGTGTAAACTTTGACCTTGACGGGGATGGTATCATTACGGAAGGCAAGACGGTTTATCTCTGGTATGGAGAGAATAAGACCAATAACACACGTCCGGTTGACGGTGTGCGCTGCTATGCTTCCACAGACCTTTATAATTGGAAGGACCGCGGCAATGTGCTGTATCTGCAGAATGTAATTTTGCCGGTGGAGGAATCGGACCAGAAGGCAATTACAAATCTCAGCAGCAATCCAGGGGCGTCAGGTGAAGGAACAACACAGGCATATAACGCCATGAAACTTTCACAGACCAATTTGGAAACGCTGAAGTCATGGGGAAAAATGGAGACGGCACCGGCGGGAGTATCGGAAGAAGCGTTTGGAAATGTGAAACTGTTCCTGAGAGCTTATGTGACGGAATTTGACAAGGAACCTACAGGACTTTACGATACCGCATGGACGGCTAAGACTTATGACGAGACGCCCATAACGGCTTCCAGTTTCCTGTATCCGGACAGCAAGACCCAGGGGACGGTACAGACCACGCCTTTGCAGCTTGCATTTGAAGGGTTGTACGGCAACTATTGTATTACAGAACGACCTAAGATGATTTATAACGAGTCCACAAAGAAATTTATTATCGTATTTCATGCGGATGGAATTTTGTACAATAACAAAGACTTAAACGACTGGGTAGCAGGAGGATGTGTGGGCAACTGCAGCGGCAGCCGTTACAGCAGGGCTATGGTAGGCTTTGCTGAGAGTGAGACGCCATTCGGACCTTTTAAGCTGGTGAATATGACCAGGATGAACTATGATACTTCATTACATGCAAGCCGTCTGGGAGAGGCCAGAGACATGACGGTCTTTGTAGACAAGGGTGTAGATAAAAACGGCGACCATGTGGATGATGCGTATGTGGTGTATTCCAGTGAAATGAACGCAAAATTATATGTGTCATTGCTGAACAGTGAGTACACAGGCCCCATTGCAGCGGGCGATAAGGCGGAAGTGGGAAAAGAAGCCGCTTACAGGATTGTAAACGATGACAGCAGAGAAGCGCCGGCCATTATGAAGTATGACGGATGGTACTATCTGATTACCAGCGGTACGGATGGCTGGAACAGTACGGCTCATACTTATTATCGCAGCCAGGATATGTTCTCAGGCTGGGAGAAGGTGGGAAATCCCGCACAGAATGATACCGGAAAGTGTTTTGATACCCAGGTGACATATGTATTGCCTCTGGATGCGGAAAACGGCAAATTTATTTACATGGGAGACCGCTGGAACGGAAACAACCTGACGGATAGCCGTACTGTCTGGATGCCGATTAAAATTGGCTCGGATCATACGATTTCCATATTGGGAGAGAGCGATTGGACAGTGGACCGCCTGGATGAACTGACACCGGTGAAAATAAATACCAAATTGCCGGATGTAGTGTATGCGGACGGCAGCAATCTGCCTGAGGAACTGAACGTGACAATTCAGGGGAACGAAGCGGATTATGCCGTGACCTGGAATCTGGAGAAAGTCAATATGGGCAATACCACAATTACGGGTACTTTGCCGGACTGCAATCATATGACAGTGGAATGTGGCGTGTTTGTGGCGCCCAAGAACCTGATATACTTTGCAAATATGTCCGACCCTACATTGGATAACAGTGCGGATTACACGAAAATTGTGGAGGCAAATCAGGAATCTCTGAAACAGGGCGGCGCCGGAGACGGTGTTTACAGTGAAGAGACCGGATTTGGTTATACGGGAGAGGCAGGAAAAGTACGCAATACAAATGTAAGTATCTATGAGAGTATGCGGTATGCCGAGGCAGGAAACAGTATTATTTATCAGTTTAAGCTGCCTGGGGACGGCAGTACTTACAAAGTCTATGCAGGTATGTTTGACCCTTCGAGCTGGTATAGCGGTCATAAGGGAAGCCGTTATGGGGATGTTTCTATAAACGGACAGATTGTGACATTAAAATATCAATATTTGGATGGTGTAAACGACACGCTTGTGTATGAAGATGTTACACCGGACGAAGATGGTATTCTGACGGTGACGGTGGCGAAAAATGCGGACAGTACTAAGGATGTTCAACTTAGCTTCCTGATGGTGGAAAAAGTGGAAGAAGGAACGGAGCCCACGTCAGAACCGACAACAGAGCCGACAGAAGAACCGACAACGGAACCAACGGGAGACCCTACCACGGAGCCCACAGGAGACCCCACCACGGAACCAACAGAAGAACCGACAACGGAGCCAACAGGAGACCCAACCACGGAACCCACAGGAGACCCCACCACGGAGCCCACGGGACACCCGACAACGGAACCAACGGGAGACCCGACAACGGAACCAACGGGAGACCCTACCACGGAGCCAACAGGAGCGCCTACCACAGAACCCACAGGAGCGCCCACAACAGAGCCAACAGGAGCGCCTACCACGGAACCTACGGGAGCGCCAACCACGGAGCCCACAGGAGCCCCCACCACGGAACCCACAGGAGCGCCCACCACGGAGCCAACGGGAGCACCCACCACGGAACCTACGGGAGCGCCCACCACGGAGCCCACGGGAGAACCCACAACAGAGCCCACGGAGGAACCCACAGAAGATCCTACCACGGAGCCAACCGGAGAACCTACATCGTCACCTGAACCTGGAGATGTTGTGGTGAGAGGTGATAAAGATGTGGTAACGGATGTGAAGACGGATGAAAACACGAAATTTGTAACGGAAGACAATCAGGATGTTTCCAAAGATATTGTCATTCGCGCAGAAGTGAATTTTAATCCTTCACAGGACATTCAGGATGTTGTGAGATTGTTGACAGCGGAAAGCGGGTCAAAGGAAGTAAAAGTAATTTACTACGATATCAAGGCATATGAGAGTGATACAAACAATGTAGTAATACTTGTAAACGGAAGCGTCAAACTGAAATTTGCATACGAATCGGGTTATTCAGACAAGGATGAAATTATTGTCCTTCATGGTACGGAGCAGGTGCCTGTAGAGAAAGAGGCCGACTGCTTCTGGATTACTGCAACAGGATTCAGTCCTTATACTATCATTTATAAGGCTTCAGAAGAGGTAAATGGAGACGAGGACGACGGAACCGACGATGAAGAAACGGAACCTGAGCAGGATAAGGCAACCAGTCCTAAGACCTATGACGGCAGTGGATTTGAGCGTATTCTTCCTTCCGATGGATTGGGGAATATGAGAGCCACAGGAGAACAAGACAATCGTTCTTCCATGTTCGGCTTTGTACTTGCAGCGATTCTCTTCGGAGCTTCCGCAGCCGTGTTTGGAATACTTGCAGTACGCAGGAAAAAAGAAGATTGAGTTTCTACAAAGATAAGTAACAAAAGATGTTCATAAAACCGCCGCACCGGATTGGAAATTTCATCCGGTGGGGCGGTTTTTTTGTGATGTTCTGTGTCGGTCCTGTTCTTTTGACATAAATGAAAATATATTAGAGCGGCAAATGATCTTTGTTTTCGTACCGCCATTGTCTGGGGGAAATTCCATATACATTTTTAAAAGCCCTGGAAAAATGAAGTTGGTTGGGATAGCCTACCCCATTACCGATATCTCCTATGGACAGACCGGTGAGTTTCAACAGTTCCGCAGCTTTTGTCATACGATAGGAGATTAGGAATTCTTGCGGAGTTTTCCCCATGGTTTCATGAAATATCTTTCCGAAATAGCTGCGATTTAATCCGCAGAAAGCAGCGATATCCTCCACGGAAATATCATTTTGAAAGTTCTGTTCAATAAAGGAAAGTGCCTCTTTGAGATAAAAGTCACGCAGACTGTTTCCCTTTCCGATTTGGGCGGCGGTGGAGGAACGGACCAGGCTGTCCATAAACAGATAGAGATGCCCGATGAGATGAAAGGGAGATTCCTCTTTATGGTTTACGATATACAGCATTTCATCTTTCATTGTAGCGGCAATATCCTTATATCGCGCTCTGTAAACAGGCTGTTCCGGCGTCAGTCCGGTCAGTTCAATGGTTTCTTTGACTCTCAGCCCGTCAAATTCCAGCCAGGTATATTCCCAGGGCAGCTCATAATCCGCAATATAAGTACATACCTGATTGGGGAAAATCATAAATCCCTGACCGCTTCTAATCTGGAAAACGTCCGATTCCTTGCGGGAATTTTGGGCATAGAGAGTGCCCGTACCGGAAAGGCAATAATGGAACAGGTAATGATTTCTGGCAGCCGGGCCAAAGGAGTGAGAGGGATCACATTGCTCCCAGCCAAATTGATAAAGGCCCAGGTCTACAAAATTTTCGTTTGGAAATACAGAAAAGATAACTTCGCTCATAAGATTCTCCTGGTGGAAATTAAAAGTTTTATTCATTATATACCAAAATGCCGCTTGATTTCAAATATAGAAAGAAAAAATAGCAAAAAGGCATAAAATATGCAAAAAACTGCTATTTATTAATAGCATAATGGTATGTTATCATGATTATAACAAAAAGAGAGGAGAAATATCATGAAAGGAAAAAGGTTAAAATGCTTCGGTTTGGCATTGGGCTGTCTGGCCGCCTCATTCTCCCTGCAGGGATGCGGTGCGGAATCAGACAAAATAGAAATCGAGATTGTCCAGTATAAACCGGAAGCGGCAAATTACTTTAAAACGGTGGAAGAAGAATTTAACGCCGCAAACGACAGAATCCATCTCACAATCAGTTCTCCAAATGATGCAATGGCTATTTTGAAGACCAGGTTTATCCGGGAAGATTATCCGGACATCATTGGAATCGGCGGAGATATCAATTATTCTTACTTTGTGGATGCAAAGATTCTGGCAGATGTAAGTGAGTACGAAGGCTTAAAGGACATCAATCAGGGGTATCTGGATATAGCGGAGGCGTTAGAACTGATCCCCACAGAAGGAACCTACATAGTACCCTATGTGGCAAATGCAGCCGGGATACTTTACAACAAGGATATGTTCGCGGAGCATCATTGGCAGATTCCGGAGACCTGGAGCGAGCTGACGCAGTTGTGTGAAGAGATTCAAGGGGAGGGGATACTTCCATTTTATTTTGGGTTTAAGGATATATGGACTTGTCTGGCGCCCTGGAATGCCATGGCGGTGCAGTTATCTCCTGCAGATACGGCCAAACAGGTAAACAGGGGAGAGACTACCTTTGCCAGTGAATACAGAGAGGTAGCGGAGAAATATGTAAGTTTATTGGCATATGGCCCCACGGATCCTTTTGCGTATGGATACAATGACGCATGTACTGCATTTGCCAGAGGAGAAGCGGCAATGTATCCCATCGGAAGTTATGCAACGCCACAGATTTTGTCCGTAAACCCCAATTTGAATATTGATTCCTTTGTCATGCCCGCAAGTGACAACAAAGAGGATTTGACTTTGAATTCGGGTATTGATCTGGGTTTCTGCGTTATGGCCCAATGTGAGAATAAAGAAGCGGCGTATGAGGTTCTGGATTTTCTGTTGGAATACGAGAACATGCAGAAATACATTGACGCACAAAATGCGGTTCCCTGTAAAAATGGGGAATTTAAACTCGCTTCCATGCTGGACGGAATGTTGCCCTATATAGAGGAAGGTAATATGACGGATTATCAGGACCATTATTATCCCTCGGAAATGTCTGTGGACGCTTTATTGCAAACTTTCCTGATTGAAAAGGATACGGACGCCTTCCTTACAAAGTTTGACAATGACTGGCAGCGCTATAACCGTGACATCATACGTATGGTACAGGATTATGAACAGGGAAAATAAATGGACGGTTCTGGAATAGTCCAGCTAAGAAATGTCGATCCATTTATAAAAAATGTTAAGCTGGACAGGTGAGGTTGCGAAGGCGCACGAGAGCAAATTTCATGAGATTACTTAGGAATGAAATTTGTCTCTCCTGTGAGGGCGCCGAAAGAACATCACCCTTTAGTGCCGTCGTGCAGCGACTTAAAATAGGAGGTATGTGATGAAAAACGATAGAAAAAGGACTTTTTTATTGATAACTGTGCCGATTCTTGCTTTGTTTGTCTGCTTTAACACCATTCCTCTCATTAGAGGGGTGATATATAGTTTTACGAATTTCCGGGGATTTGGAGAATACGATTGGGTTGGACTTCGGAATTATATTGATTTATTTACCGACGCCCGTGTGGGAAAATCTTACTTGTTTACGATTAAGCTGGCTTTGGTGACTACAATTGTAGTTAATGTGATCAGTATGCTTCTTGCAATGGCGTTGAACAGTAAAATCAGGGCAAAGGGATTTTTCCGGGGGGCGTATTTCCTTCCAAATATTTTGGGGTCTTTGGTAGTAGGTTATATTTTCAATTACTTTTTTACCTACATAATTCCGGCGTTGGCAGATATGACCGGTATTACCGCATTGTCTAAAAGCATTTTGTCCAGTCCGGACAAGGCCTGGATTGGGGTGATGATTGTATGTGCATGGCAGGCCATTGCAATGAATACGATTATCTATATATCAGGTCTGCAGACCGTGCCGGAAGATGTATATGAGGCCGGAGGACTGGACGGGGCTACAGGATGGAAACAGTTCCGTTACCTGACGTTTCCGCTGATTATTCCTTTTTTCTCTATTAATATGGTATTGTGTGTAAAGAATTTCCTGATGGTTTTTGACCAGATTATGGCGTTGACCAAAGGAGGTCCGGCTCAAAGTACGGAATCCATTTCCTATCTGATTTATAACAATGGTATGTCGGGCGGTCAGTTCGGATTTCAAAGTGCTAATGCGGTTGTGTTCTTTATTGTAATTGTCATTATTTCGGTTGCACA
Source organism: Lachnospiraceae bacterium (assembly GCA_022793065.1). GTDB lineage: Bacteria > Bacillota > Clostridia > Lachnospirales > Lachnospiraceae > Acetatifactor. Next base: position 34,504 of record JAAWCE010000059.1, on the reverse strand, counting down.
AATGAAATTTTCCGGTTCAAAGGAGGAGCAGCTATGAAACATACATCTACCATCGGTAAATCAAATAGAGTTGCATTGGTCCTGTTGATTCTTGGATTGTCCACAATCATATTTCCGCTGTATATGACCATAGTAATCGCTTTCAAACAGCCTTCGGAAATGACCACCAGCATTAGTGGAATATTATCCCTGCCTAAGAATTGGAGCCTGGAGAATTTCAGGAAGGCTATGGAGGTGACGGATTTCTGGCATTCTTTAAAGAATAGTTTGGTGATTTCCGTGTTGACGGTGGTTTTATCCGTTGTGGTTCATTCTCTTATGGGATATGCCCTGGGCAGGAATAAGGCCCACAGCAAATTTTATGGCTTTATTTATCTCTTTATAGTCAGCGGTATGTTTGTGCCCTTTGCCATTCTGATGATGCCGCTGGCAAAACAGACCGCAGAGCTTAGACTGGCCAACTGGGCAGGGGTTATTATTCTGTATGTTGTGTTTTATATGCCCATGAATATCATGCTGTATTCCGGATATCTTGTAAATATACCTATGGCATTGGAAGAAGCTGCCAGGGTGGACGGAGCTTCCACATGGAAGACATACTGGAAAATCATTTTCCCTATTATGGGACCCATGCATGCCACGGTGGCGGTGATTACGGCATTGGCTGTCTGGAATGATGTGATGACGCCGCTGATTATTATGGCGGGTTCCGGTGAAAACACTTTGCCGTTAGCGCAGTTAAATTTCCAGTCCCAGTTCGGAACCAACTATAATCTGGCGTTTGCGTCCTATCTGTTATCTCTGATTCCGATTCTGATTTTTTACATGATTTGTCAGAGACAGATTTTGAACGGCGTTACCAATGGTGCGGTGAAATAAAAGTATTTTGTTGACACAGATGGTAAAAAGTGATACAAATTGTCATGGATTGTAACTTATCTCAGAGATACTTTGGTAAGAACATGGACGTTAAGACAAAATAGGATAGGAGTTAAAAGTATGGCAATTCGTTATAATCAGGAACATAAGGTTTTTACGCTGCAAACCAAACACAGCACATATCAGATGAAAGTGGATTCTTATGGTTTTCTGCTTCACTTGTATTATGGAGGGCGCGTGGACGGCAGTATGGATTATCTGCTGACCTGTTACGACAGAGGTTTTTCGGGGAATCCCTATGATGTGGGGGGAGACAGAACCTATTCCATGGATGTGCAGCCCCAGGAATATCCCGTTATGGGGATGGGGGATTTTCGGAATACGGCGTTGATTATTCGTGATAAAGACGGAATCGCCGGCAGTGATTTACGTTATGTCAGTCATACCATATCCAAAGGAAAATACGCTTTAAAAGGACTTCCGGCGGTGTATGCTTCGGAAGAAGAAGCGGAGACTTTGGAGATTATATTGGAAGATTGTGTCAGTAAGGTTAGGGTAAGGCTTCTGTACGGCGTTCTGGAACAGGATGACATGATTACAAGAAGCGCGGAAATTACCAATGAAGGCACGGATGAGATTATGGTGGAAAAAGCGGCTTCCACATGTCTTGATTTCTTAAGCGGAGATTATGACTTGCTCAGTTTTTGGGGGAGACACGCCATGGAGCGCAATTTCCAGCGCAGGGAAATCGTACATGGGAGTCATGTGATCGGAAGCCGCAGAGGGACGTCCAGCCATCAGTATAATCCGGCGGTGATTCTTGCCGGTAAGGGCACCACGGAGGATTACGGGAACTGTTACGGTATGGTATTCGTGTACAGTGGGAATTTTATGTGTGAGGCGGAAAAAGATCAGTTTGAGCAGACCAGAGTGATATTGGGACTGCACAGCGACCTTCTTCACTATCCGCTGGAGCCGGGGGAGGCGTTGGTGGTTCCGGAGACTATTTTAAGCTTTTCAGACAGAGGACTGGGAGAGTTGTCCTTACAATTCCACCGCTGCATTAGGAATCATATCTGCCGGGGGAAGTATCGGGATGAACCCAGGCCAGTGCTGATCAATAGCTGGGAGGCAGCGTATTTTGACTTCACAGGCGAGACTATTTGCAGATTGGCCCAGGATGCGGCAGAGCTGGGAATCGATATGGTGGTTATGGATGACGGCTGGTTTGGAAAGCGTGACGATGATAACAGCGGGCTTGGGGACTGGCAGGTAAATGAGGCAAAGCTGGGCTGTACTTTGGGAGAAATGATTCAGAAAATCAACGGAATGGGAGTTAAATTCGGAATCTGGATTGAGCCGGAGATGATTTCGGAGGACAGCGACCTTTACAGGCAGCATCCCGACTGGGTTTTGCACATTCCGGACAGGAAGCCGTTGCGCTGCAGAAACCAGTTGGTGTTGGATTTTTCCAGGGAGGAAGTGAGGGACTTTATCTTTGGAAAGATATGCAGTGTGTTGGATCAGGGCAATATCGAATATGTCAAATGGGATATGAACAGAAGCATTGCGGAAGTGTATTCTCCGGAAAATGCGCCGGGCAAAGCGGCGTATGCCTATGTGGCGGGTGTATATGATTTCCTGGAAAAGCTCCTTTGCAGGTATCCGAATTTGCTCATAGAGGGCTGCAGCGGCGGCGGGGGCAGATTTGATGCGGGTATGATGTATTATACGCCCCAGATATGGTGCAGCGATAATACGGATGCGGTGGACCGGATACGGATACAATATGGGACTTCTTTCCTGTATCCTGTCTCCACAGTAGGTTCCCATGTGTCGGCGGTGCCCAATCATCAGACAGGGCGCAGTACAAGTCTGCACACAAGAGGGGTTGTGGCAATGGCCGGTACTTTTGGTTATGAACTTGACCCGGATAAGCTGACAGCGGGGGAAAAAGAGGAAGTAAAGGAACAAGTAAAGCAGTACAAAAAATATGCGGAGTTGATTCACAAGGGAGATTATTATCGTCTGTCAAATCCTTTCAGAGATCCTTTTGCCGCATGGGAGTTTCGTGCAGAGGACGGGGAGAGAGTGCTGCTTCATGTGGTAATGTTGGAAGCCCATGCCAATATGGCCGTGAGTTATGTGCGGCTGAAAGGTTTGGAGCGTGAGGGGATATATGAGGCGGTAGAAACGGGAAAAAGATATTATGGTTCCGCATTGATGGAAGCCGGGATACCGATGCCGGTACAACAGGGAGAGTATTTGGCATATGAGATGGAATTGGTGAAAGTAAGAGGGTAAACTATTTGCGTGGGATGAAAAGGGAGCGTATGGCGGACAGTCCCACCAATGCAGGGAGTAAATGTTATTTTAGATGAGGGATATTAAAAATAGAGGGGCGTGGCTGACAATTCATTTGGGGTATTTCAGTACACGCCCCGGTTTTTCTTTTGTAAAGCGTATCAGGGAAAGGAAGCGATAAAATGGCGGATATGGAAAACGAAATACAAAGGTTAAAGGAAGACAATGGGGAAGAAAGGAAGATTTACCGGGAGCGGTTTGAGAGGCATTTGGATGAGCTTCGGTGGTTATATATGGAATTGTATGATAACGGTTCCATGTTTGCGGAATTGTGTGCTCAGATGGAGAGCTTTTTTGCCGAGAGAAAAGAAGTGTTGAAAGCTGCGGACCTGGAGCGGGAAAAAAAGAAAGACTGGTATAAGCAGAACGATATGTTGGGCATGATGTTTTATATTGATAATTTTGCCGGAAACATGCAGGGAGTGAAATCGCGGTTAAATTATATTGAGAAGTGCAATGTGAATTATATTCATCTGATGCCTTTTCTGGATACCACAGAAGGACGTTCCGACGGAGGATATGCGATATCGGATTTTAGAAAGGTGCAGGAGAAGTTAGGAACCATGGAGGATTTGGAAGATCTCACTGCCGCCTGTCATAAAAAGGGGATTCATGTGTGTATGGATTTTGTCATGAATCATACCTCCGAAGACCATGAATGGGCGAAGAAAGCCCGTCAGGGAGACGGGGAGTATATGAGCCGGTATTTTTTTTTCGCAGACCCGGATCTTCCCAATCAGTACGAGAGGACGGTGCCTCAGGTATTTCCCACCACCGCGCCGGGGACTTTTACATGGTTTCAGGATGTGAAACATTATGTGATGACCACATTCTATCCCTATCAATGGGATTTGAATTATAGGAATCCCAGGGTTTTTAATGAAATGATGTACAATTTCTTGTATTTGGCAAATCGGGGCATTGACATTTTCCGCATTGACGCAGTTCCTTATATTTGGAAGGAACTGAATACTTCTTGCCGAAATCTGCCGCAGGTCCATGGGATTGTGCGTATGATGCGCATGATTTCAGAAATTGTGTGTCCGGGCGTTTTATTGTTGGGGGAAGTGGTAATGGAGCCGGATAAGGTAGTGCCTTATTTCGGGACGGTGGAGAAACCGGAATGTCATATGCTGTATAATGTTACTACAATGGCAACTACCTGGCATACAGTGGCAACCAGGGATGTACGCCTGTTAAAAAAGCAGCTTGACATTGTAAATTCTCTGCCGAAGGAATATGTATTTCTGAATTATTTGCGCTGTCATGATGATATTGGCTGGGGACTTGATTACAAAACGCTGGGAGAAGAAGGAATCGGAGAGTGTTCCCACAAGAAATATCTCAATGACTATTTTCAGGGATTGACGGGGGAGAGTAACAGCCGGGGAGAGCTTTACAATGCGGACCCTCTGACAGGGGACGCCAGATTCTGCGGTACTACGGCGTCCATGTGCGGGATAGAAAAGGCGGGATTTGAACGGGACGGGGGAGCAATGGAACAAGCGATTCGGCTGGATATTATGCTGCACGCATATATGTTTATGCAGTCGGGGATTCCGGTGCTTTACAGCGGAGATGAAGTGGGACAGGTCAATGATTATACCTATAAGGAGAATCCGGCCAAAGTGTCCGATTCCAGATATCTTCACAGAGGAAAAATGGACTGGAGGCTTGCGGAAAACAGTTCTGATGCAGGTACGGTGGCGGGAAAGATTTTCCTGGGACTGCATCGGCTGGAGCAGATTCGGAAGACAGAAAAAGCATTTGTGTCCGGCGCCAATGTCTGGACAGTGGAAACAGGGGATAATGGGGTGCTGTGTATAGGAAGGGAGGCGGAAGGAGAGAAAGTGATAGGTTTGTTTAATTTCAGTGAATATGACAAAACCGTTACGCCCAGGACCATTGAAGGAAAATATGAGGACATGATTTCAGGAAGAGAGTGGCAGGGGGGAGAGATTCATATACCGGCATATGGGTTCTATTATTTAAAAGGTAAACCGTAAACGAGGCTTTACACTTTGGGCATTGATTGCTATAATAAGGATAGTAATTGTCAACACAACACTCCTGGAAAGTGGGTGATCATATGCCAACAGGTCTTAAGGTAATGAAAGCTGCCATTGATGAATTTAAAGAGATTCAAGAGTATATGTTTCTGGCAAGAGAAGAGAAGGCAGAAAAAACATATACCAAACTGAAAAAGAAATATCTTTCTTTAAAAGCAATACTTCAAGTCGCAGGCGTCAATATGACAGATATTGATGAATTCAAAGAGTGACTGCTTTTGGCCATTGAAGAAAGTATTGTTTCAGCCATTTGAAGCGTGGTATCTATGGAAGAGATACCACGCTTAACAGTTTTAGACGAAAGAAATGACGGGGGATAATGAATGAGAAGGCGAAAACTTACCACCACAAGCATTATAATGCTGGGGTTTTTTCTGGGGGCCCTATTGGGAACCATATGTCTGATGCTGCCGTTCAGTGTAAAGCAGGGGCAGAAGATAAATGTGCTGGATGCGTTGTTTGTGGCTGTGTCCAGCGTCTGCGTTACAGGGTTGTCCACAGTGAACATAGGGCAGACGTTTTCAGCGTTTGGACAGGTGGTGATACTATTTCTGATTCAGTTCGGCGGGTTGGGGATTGTCACGTTTACCACAATGGTTCTGTGTCTTTTCCGCCGCAGGATTACGCTTTCAGAACGGATGCTGATACAAAATGCCTATAATTTGGATACATTATCCGGGCTGGTCAAACTGACCATGCGGGTGATGAAAGTGACCCTTTGCCTGGAGGGAATCGGCGCCGTGGGCTATGCTTTTGTCTTCATTCCGGAATATGGGGTTCGGGGGATTTGGTATAGTATTTTTCATGCGGTTTCCGCATTCTGTAACGCGGGAATTGATCTTTTGGGCGGGAATAGCTTTTGCGCATATGCGGATAATGTGATGTTGAATATGACCACCATTTTCCTGATTGTGTCCAGCGGACTTGGGTTTCCGGTGTATTGGGAAATTGCAAGGATTGTTTCCAGGCGGTTAAAACGGGGCTGTGTGCAGGATACGCGCAAAGTGAATCTGCAGTTGAAATTAGTGCTTTTGGCTACGGTCACGCTGATTTTCATAGGTATGGTTCTGACGCTGCTGTTTGAATATGACAATCCGGATACTTTGGGGAAGATGGCGTGGCCGGGGAAGGTAATGGCGGCGTTGTTTCAGTCGGTTACTTTGCGTACTGCAGGGTTTGCCACCATACCCCAGGAGTATTTCAGACCGGATTCCTGCATGGTTTACCTGGTGTTGATGTTCATAGGCGGTTCTCCGGCGGGCACCGCGGGAGGCGTTAAAACGGTCACGGTTATCTTGTTATTTGCATCCTTGTTCGCGCATATCAAGGGAAGGAAGGATGTAATCGTCATGCACAGGAGAATTGCGGAGGAGACCATCCGCAGGTGCGTGGCCATTGTGACTTTCAGCTTTACGGCGCTATTTGTGCTGACGGCGGCGCTTTTGGCGGTGCAGGGCAGCGAGTTCCTGGAGACCATGTATGAAATGACCTCGGCCATTGCTACGGTAGGGCTGTCCAGGGGATTGACAAGTGCGTTGAATCCGGTGGGGAAACTGCTGGTGTGCCTGACAATGTATCTGGGGCGTATTGGACCTATTACGCTGGCATTGGCATTTAATTATCAGAAGCCCACGGGGGATATTACCTGTGCGGAGAGTAAGGTGATTGTGGGATAGGTTCAAAAATAGAGATGGAAAGGTATGGGATGAATTGTGAAGATAAATACACAAAAAGAATATATTGTCATAGGTATGGGAAGGTTTGGCAGCAGTATAGCTAGACAGTTGGAGGCAAACGGATGTAAGGTGCTGGCCATTGACCGGAATGAAAAAAGGGTGAATCAGATTGCAGAATATGTGACGCTGGCAATGCGTGTGGATGTGACCAATGAGGACGCGCTGCGGGAATTGGGCGGCAGAAATTTTGACGGCGCGGTGATTTCTATCGGGCATAGTCTGGATGCGTCGGTATTGGCGGCAATCTGGGCGAAAGAACAGGGGATAGGTCAAATTATTGCAAAGGCTTATGATGACATGCAGGGTAAGATATTGACTAAGATGGGCGTGGATAAAATTGTCTATCCGGAGCGTGAAATGGGGGTCCATCTGGCAAATGATTTGGCTTTCAATAATTTGTTCGATGCCATTGAACTGACTTCGGAATATTCTATTACAGATGTATCGGTGCTGAATGGCTGGGCGGGGAAGAATTTAAAGGAGCTGAAATTGCGTGAGAAATATGGCGTAAATGTGATTGCTATTAAGCGCAATGGGGTGTTGCTCATTAATCCGCCGGCGGACGATCCTACGCAGAAGGGAGATGTTTTTGTCATCTTAGGATTAAACGGTACGTTGAAAAAGATTGCAAATGCGTACATTTCCGAGAAGAAGTGAGAGGGAAGTATCCTGTCAGTTTGACAGGCGTAAAATTAGAAGGGGTAAAATAAAGTCCAGGAGCAGATTAGATGAAAATATTGAAAATCTTTCGCATAAATGCCATATGGGTGCAAATCGCGCTTGCTTTTTTGGGAACCTATGGAATGAGCTATCTCGGCGGTCTTATGGGGATATCAAATGTTTCTTTTTCCGTTTCAAACATATTGCTCATGAGCGTCGTGTATATATTGTTATCTCAAACCAAACAAAATCTAATAAAAATATCGGAGCCAAAACAACGCAGACGCAGGTGTTTGTACGCAGAGATCGTAAGTTTTCTCTTTTGTGTTACAATGATTATGGGATATCAGTTACAGGTAAACGGACTTACAGAGTGCGGCGTAAAGGGAAAGGGGCTGATTCTCCTACGGGCGGCCTGCCTTTCTGCTGCAATTTTTCCATTGGTAAACCTTTTGTTTCAGGGAATTGAAAAGCTTACCCGGCATCCATTGTCAGACAATGCAAAATCAGAGGAACAAAACATAATTCCACAGCATCAAAAGCGCATGCCGTGGAAGCCCATGGCAGTGTTTGCCGTCAGCACTCTTGTAATTTTTGTATGTCTGATTCCCGTATGGCTGGCTTATTATCCCATGATTATGTCCTATGATTTTCACAGACAGGTTAATGAGGCGGCGAAAGGGTTTGCATGGTTTTGGCCGTATCAACCCATTGCGCATACATGGGTAATCTGGCTTTTCCTTCAATTAGGACAAGCATGGGGCAATCTGGAAGCCGGAATGGCCGGGATGACTTTGCTGCAAATGTTCCTTTATTCCCTTGTGACCGCTTACGCATGTACGTTTCTTTATCGTGTTGTTAAGAAGAAGTGGCCGGTGGTTGGAGCCGTTGCATTTTTTGGCATATTTCCCCTGAACTCTGTAATGGTCATATGTTCCACAAAAGATGTTCTGTTCAGTATATTTTTTCTTCTGTTTGCACTGCTGATAGCAGAGCGTTTCTTTTTTCAACAAAGTCAAAATAAAATTCTGCGGGATATTCTTATATTGGTTACAGGCTGTCTCATGATGCAGTTTCGCAACAATGCCATTTACGCAATAACAGTGTTTGGGATCCTCTGGGTATTGTTTGCTGCCAGGAAAGAAAAACTCCATATCTTTTTTCTCTGCGTATTGTTGATAGTGGGTGGTAAAGGTGGGTCTATTGCCATAAAAACCGCTATAGGAACAACGTTGGAAGCGCCGAAGGTGGAAATGTACAGCGTGCCCATTCAGCAATTTGCGAGAGTGGGCTGCTACCATGGACAAGAATTGGATGAGGAAATGTGGACACTTTTAAATTCTTGTATTCGGTCTGAGGTTTGGGGGGACTATAATCCTCCCATAGCCGATACTGTAAAAAGCAGCGGGGTAGAATTTGATGTTTCAGGTCAGGGACATATGAAACAGTTTCTTCAAAAATGGTTCCGCATTGGGAGCCGTTACCCCAATGAATTTATAGATGCCTTTCTTGAACTGACACGAGGCTACTGGTTCTGGGACGACAAATCCTATGCGGAATGTCTGGGATATGGAACAGAAGGCAGGATGGGGGTTATTTATACCTATAATTCGTCAGAAATAGAGGGTTATGGAGAAATTGCGCATGTTTCCAAATTTCCCTGGCTGGAGGAACAGTTAGAGAAGATTGTCAGCGCCAATGTCTTTTTTCAATGGCCCATCATATCCATAGTATTTAAAGGCGCGTTCTATTTTTGGAGTCTTTGGCTGTTATTTATATGTTTCCTGTATTTACGGCAAAAAAAGCAGGCCATATTTTGTTTGCTGCCATTGGCGTATATGGCCACCATGCTTTTAGGGCCTGTGGTACAAATGAGATACCTCTTTCCAATTATGGTGACTTTACCTGTATTGGCTTCCTTACTGGTTATGCCGAAAGAGGATAATGTTTCGCTGGACAGGTGAGGTTGCGAAGGCGCACGAGAGCAAATTTTAGCTGCGTACTTTGCAGATGAAATTTTCTTCCCCTAAAGGGGCGCCGAAGTGCAGAGACCGGAACAAGTTCCCGCTTGCGGGAACTGGAATAGGAGGATAAGATCGTGGCAGATTGTTGTCAGAGTAAATTTTTTCATAATGTAAGTAAAGCTGTAAATGTCCTAATGCTGGTAATCTTTCTTCCAGTGCTGTTCTGTGTGATGTTTATCGGCAATAAAATGGATTATTTTGACGATGTGAAGGCGGATATTTTAGTGCCTAACGTGATTCTGACGCTGATAGCCCTGGCGGCCTTTGGCATTGCTTTTTGGCTGCTTTCGCTGGGACATAAGATACGGATGAACAGCCGCACCGCCACTTTTATGAGATTGGGGCTTGGAGTGCTTTTTATAGGTTTTTTCTTTTTTTGCCTGATGCTTTCTAAGGAGACAGTTTTTGATATGTCTGTGGATCAGGGAATTGTCCGTGAAGCGGCCATTGAAGTAGCACAAGGAATTCCTTTGGGGTATCGGTTTGAATTTTCCATAGATTATAATAATATTCCAATCACGTATATTCTGGCGGTGTTTTATCGGCTCGCGGGAAGCTGGTCATGGTTTGGGCATGATCCGGAGTATTTTTGGGTGATAGTGGGGTGCCTGTCGGTTACGATTGGAGGTTTTTGCTGTTGTGAAATAGTAAATAAACTGACGAAAAATCCAATTGCAGTGCTGATGACTTTCGGACTTTATCTGTTGACGGCAGGAGTTTGCCCCTGGAAATATATTCCCTATACAGACAGTTATGGGATACTTTTTCCGGTACTTTGTCTTCTGCTTTATCTTTATAGCCAGGACTGCAAAAAAATGGTATGGAAAATTGTTCTATTGTTTGCGGCGTTCCTGTCCGGCGGAGTGGGCGGGTATATAAAACCCAGCGCTTATATTGCCATACTTGCCGTGCTGGGATTGGAGGGAATTCAGCTGCTTACCGCTTTCATCAGATGGATACAGGAAAAGAAAAAGATTGAGAAAAGCGGCGTGGGAACTGGGCTGGGCAATGCAGCGATTTCACTGTTACTGAGTCTGGTTTTTTGCGGTATACTGTATTTGGGGTCTGATCTATGCACCAACCATATCATTAAGTCCATGGGGCTTGAATATAACGAGGAATTGGAGACATCGCTTCAGTATTACTTTTTTTCCAGCACCAACGAAACCACAACGGGAAGTTTCAGCATGGAAGATTACGCTGTGTTTGGTGAATTTCAGTTCAGCAAAGAGGAAAGAAATGCGGCTTGCATGGAGAGAGCCTGGGAGAGAATCAGGCAGAGAGGATTTGCAGGAACACTTTATTTTTGTCTGAAAAAGCTGGTAAAAAGTTTCAACGATGGTACTTTTGCGTGGACCGATGTAAGGTATTATGAACCTTTTGCTGAGAATCTAACACATGATCATAGGGCCGCTGAGTTTCTAAGGTCACTATTTATGCCCGGCGGCGCCAGACAGGCATGGTATGACACATTGGCGGAGCTGGTCTGGATATTTCTTTTGATGGGGATTCCGGGAATTGTCCTTGAAAAAAACAGGAGACAATCGTACATGGTATTTGCCATACTGCTCATTGGGATACTGTTTTATCTGATGCTGTTTGAGTCCGGGGCCAGATATCTTTATATTTTTCTGCCCATTCTTACAGCCATGTCTGTCTGCGGTATGGAACTGATAAGAGACAGATTTTCCTTGACAAAATGCTGACCATATATTATATTAAGCAATGAAAAGAAAAAAGCTGTGACGAAGAGGAGTACGTATTACCCCTTAAAAGAGAAGGCGGCTATCCGGAAACGGATGCTGAAAGGCTGCCTGAAGGAAGGGATGCGGAAGGTAGCTTCTAAGCCGGGAGCCTGAAAGAGACAGTAAGGTTCCACGGGTTATCTCCGTTAGAGGATAGGACTTTGATAGAAGTTGATGAGGCAGACCGGGCAAATGGGTATCCGGCTGTGAACAAAGGTGGTACCGCGTTACTGACGCCCTTTGCTGACGAAAGTTGGCAGAGGGCTGTTTTTATGCGCACGGGCACCCAAATGAAATATGTCAGCATAGCTGACGGGCGCCCGGCGCGGCGAGTAGGAGAGAAAGAGCTTCCCCTACTGGATTTTTGGGAAAGTTCTTCGGCGAAAAAGTGAGCAAATCTGGAAAGGAGCAAATATGGGCAGAGAATTAGCTAAAACCTACGACCCTGCAGGGATTGAGGACAGATTGTACGAGAAATGGCAGAAAAACAAATATTTTCACGCAGAGGTGGATTATGACAGGAAGCCTTTCACCATAGTCATCCCGCCGCCAAATATTACAGGACAGCTTCATATGGGGCACGCGCTGGATAATACCATGCAGGATATTCTGATTCGATTTAAGCGGATGCAAGGATATAACGCCCTGTGGCAGCCGGGAACGGATCATGCCTCCATTGCCACGGAAGTTAAGATTATTGAGAAGCTGAAAGAGGAAGGCATAGACAAAAATGACCTGGGGCGTGAGAAGTTTTTAGAGCGTGCCTGGGAATGGAAAAAGGAATATGGCGGACGCATCGTTTCCCAGTTGAAGAAGATGGGGTCTTCCTGTGACTGGGAGAGGGAACGCTTTACCATGGACGAAGGATGCAATAAGGCGGTTACGCAGGTGTTTGTCAAGATGCACCAAAAAGGTTATATATACAAGGGTGCCCGTATGATTAACTGGTGCCCTGTATGTAATACTTCTATATCCGACGCGGAGGTGGAATATCAGGAACAGGCCGGACATCTCTGGCATATTAAGTATCCTGTCATGAACGATGACGGGACCCCCAGCGAAACGGAATTTTTAACTTTTGCCACCACCAGGCCGGAAACCATGCTGGGGGATACTGCAGTGGCCATTCATCCCGAAGATGAACGCTATGCTCATTTGGTGGGCAAAAGTGTGCTGCTGCCCATTGTGAACAGAGTGATTCCTGTGGTGACGGATACCTATGTGGACAGAGAATTTGGTACCGGTGTGGTAAAGATTACGCCGGCTCATGACCCCAATGACTTTGAGGTTGGAAAGCGTCACAATCTTCCTGTGATTAACATTATGAACGATGACGCCACCATCAATGAAAACGGCGGAAAATATCAGGGTATGGACCGTTACGAGGCCAGAAAGGGAATCGTAGAAGAATTGGACGGTTTGGGGCTCCTGGTAAAGATTGAGGACTATTCCCATAATGTAGGCACTCATGACCGCTGCAAGACTACCATTGAGCCTTTGGTAAAAGAACAGTGGTTTGTAAAAATGGACGAGCTGATTCAACCGGCGGTGGAAGCGGTAAAGAAGGGACAAATCAGGTTGGTTCCGGAGCGTATGGAGAAGATTTATTACAATTGGACGGATAATATCAGAGATTGGTGTATCAGCCGCCAGCTTTGGTGGGGACACAGAATTCCGGCCTATTATTGTGACGAATGTAAGCAGGTTGTGGTTGCGGAAGAGATGCCGAAGGTCTGCCCCAAATGTGGTCATACGCATTTTACCCAGGATCCTGATACGCTGGACACATGGTTTTCCTCTGCACTCTGGCCGTTTGAAACGTTGGGATGGCCGGAACAGACGGAGGATTTAAAATATTTTTATCCCACGGATGTATTGGTTACAGGATATGATATTATTTTCTTCTGGGTTATCAGAATGATTTTTTCCGGGTTCGAGCATATGGGGGAGAAGCCTTTCCATACGGTATTGTTCCATGGTCTCATTCGCGACAGCCAGGGGCGCAAAATGTCAAAATCTCTTGGAAACGGCATTGATCCTTTGGAAATCATTGAGAAATATGGCGCAGATGCGCTGAGATTGACATTGATTACCGGTAATGCGCCCGGAAATGATATGCGTTTTTATTATGAGCGTGTAGAGAATAGTCGTAATTTCGCCAATAAAGTGTGGAACGCTTCCCGTTTTATTATGATGAATATGGAGCAGGGGACATCCGAAGAAACCGGGGCGGAAGAGGCTGCCCGGAGGGTAACCACACCGGCTGTTTCCGATTTAGAGCCTGTGGATCAATGGATTTTGTCCAAATTGAATACGTTGGTAAAAGATGTTACCGACAATATGGAAAGCTTTGAGCTGGGCATTGCGGTGCAGAAGGTATATGATTTTATTTGGGATGAATTCTGTGATTGGTATATTGAGATGGTAAAACCTCGCTTGTATTATGGAAAAGATACGAAAGGCGGGGCCGACAGCCGGAATGCGGCACTGTGGACGCTGAAAACTGTTTTGATTGACGCGCTGAAATTGCTCCATCCCTATATGCCTTTTATCACGGAAGAAATTTTCTGCACGTTACAAAGTGAAGAAGAATCTATTATGGTCAGCAGGTGGCCTGTGTTCAGAGAGGACAGATGTTTTGCCAAAGAAGAAAAGGCTATTGAGATAATTAAGGAGGCGGTCCGGGGAATCCGCAATGTGCGCAGTGAGATGAATGTGGCACCGGGGCGTAAGACAGGGGTGTATGTGGTCAGTGAAGAGGAAGGGATTCGGAATACTTTCACAGAAGGGAAACTATTTTTTGCATCCCTGGCCAGGGCAAGCGAGGTATCCATACAGCAGGATAAGACAGGGATTGCTCAGGATGCGGTATCGGTAGTGATTCCCGGTGCTACTTTGTATATTCCTTTTGCGGAATTGGTGGACATTGCCCAGGAGACGGAACGTCTGCAGAAGGAGCGGAAACGGTTGGAAGGCGAGCTTGCCAGGGTAAATGGAATGTTGTCCAACGAAAGGTTCTTGTCCAAGGCGCCGGAAGATAAGATTGCGGCAGAACGGGAAAAGCTTGCGAAGTATTCGCAGATGATGGAGCAGGTAACCCAGAGGTTGGAGCAGTTAAGGTAAGAGTAAAGTTGTGACATGTATGTCATAGATGTTGGCTGGCTTAGGGCCGAATAAGAAGAAAAGCGACAGTGATGTCATGTGTTGTATTCCCTGACGCACAGTGCAAGGGAGAAACACATGACAATGCTGTCAGATGTGATTGGCGTGAAAGCTGCCATCTCTTTAAGCGCACAGGGAAGTGTAAAAATGAAGAAGATAAAGCAAAGTATATCCACCTTTGAAGAGGCGGAACAGTATATCAACGACACACCAAAGTTTACGGCCAAAAACAAGATGGAAGACACCAGAGAGTTTCTGCGCAGGCTGGGGAATCCCGACGGGAAAATGCGTATGATTCATGTAGCGGGCACAAACGGAAAGGGTTCCGTTTGTGCTTATTTGCGCAGTATTCTGGAAGCGGCGGGATATAGGGTTGCCCTGTTTACTTCCCCTCATCTGGTGGAGATCAGGGAGCGTTTTGTGGTGGAAGGAGAGATGATTTCTAAGGAAGCGTTTCTTCGGATATTTCTGCAAGTGTATGAGATGCTTGACTGGGAGGCGTTGGAGGCCGGAAGTGAAAAAGCGTATCACCCTACCTATTTTGAATATTTGTTATGGATTGCCCTGGTATATTTTGGGGAGCGAAAGCCGGATTTCTGTATATTGGAAACCGGGCTGGGGGGCAGACTGGACGCCACAAACGCAATATCCCAAAAGGAAGTTTCTATCATTACCCATATCAGCTTAGACCATGTGGAGTATCTGGGGGATACGGTGGAAAAGATTGCATGGGAAAAGGCTGGCATTATGCAAAAAGGGGCTCCCGCCATATGTTGGGAAACCAGTCCGGAAATCCGATCCGTTTTTCAGAACTATGCGGATGAGTTGGGAATATCCTGCCGATTTGTGTCGGAAAATGACTATTCTTTTTCAAATTTTAATAGAAAAACCATTGATTTTTGTTTGCGTACTGAGTATTATAGATGTGTTAGTCTTTCATTGCATACAATGGCCCCATACCAGATGGAAAACTGCGCCCTTGCAATCCGTGCCATTGAGACCTTTGACAGAGGAAAGACCGTTACGTTGGAACACATTGTCAAGGGAGCGGCAGAGTGTTTTTGGCCGGGGCGTATGGAAGAAGTGCTGCCGAATGTCTATGTGGACGGCGCTCATAACGAGGATGGCATTAGGGTATTTCTGGAGACGGTGGCCGGCGACGGACATGGGGGCGGAAGGAGTCTGTTGTTCGGCGTGGTAAAGGAGAAGGACTATGGGCGCATGGTGGAAGAACTGGTGAGCGCGGGTTTGTTTGACAAGGTTGCCTTAGCGCATATGAGAACCAACCGCGGAGTTTCCGTGGAAGAATTAAAAACTATGTTTGAGAAATATCCTGATTGTAAATATGAAATATATGATAATGTTGCTTCCGCTTTCCGGGGGCTGCTGCAAAACAGGAAGGACCAGGAGCGTATTTATGCGGCGGGAAGCCTGTATTTGGTTGGCGAGATAAAGGAGCTGCTTGACTATGATAAATTTTGAGGAAGAACTGAAGAAATTTTTCCCCAGTCTGGAAGTAGAAAATGCCGAAGAGGCTATTTATGGCCAGGATTTGACGGATTTGGCAGATATGTTGGTTAAGACTTTGATGAAATCCAAAGAGAAATCAGAAGAGGTGCAATAATGTTTTGTTATGAATGTGGACGCACTTTATCAAAGCATGATTTCTGTACCGCTTGTGGGGCGGATGTACGATTGTATAAAAAAATCATACATGTATCCAATATGTATTATAACGAGGGGCTGGAGAAAGCGGTTGTGCGGGATTTAACCGGAGCTGCGGAGAGTCTGCGTCAGAGTTTAAAATTTAATAAAAGTAATATAGAGGCGAGAAATTTGCTGGGACTGGTGTATTTTGAGATGGGGGAAGTGATGTCCGCGCTCAGCCAATGGGTTCTCAGCAAGAATATGCAGCCGGAGAAAAATATTGCAGATGATTATATTGACAAGGTGCAATCCAATGTGGGGCGTTTAGCATCCATTAACCAAAGTATTAAAAAGTATAATCAGGCGCTTGTCTACTGCCATCAGGACAGCAAGGATTTAGCGGTTATTCAGTTGAAAAAGGTGTTGTCTCTGAATCCTAGGTTCGTGCGTGCGCACCAGCTTTTGGCGTTGCTGTATATTGACGGGGAAGAGTGGGAGCGCGCAGAACGGGAACTGCGAAAGTGCATGAAAATCGACAGGAATAATGCACAGACCTTACGTTATCTCAAAGTGGTGGAAGACATGCTTACGCCGGAAGAACCCACCAGACAGTCTGCAAAACACAAAAAGGATGAAGCAGTCAGATATCGGAGTGAAAACGAAATTATTATACAGCCTTTAAATGTAAAGGAACCCAAGCGCAGCGGTGTGTCTACACTGCTCAATATGGGCATCGGTATTATTATCGGTCTGGCGGTGACTTATTTTCTTCTGGTGCCGGCGGCGGAGCAGGCGGTGAGAACGGAAGACCAGGACAGGATTACGGCCATCAGCAATGAAGCGGATGCTAAGACCGTGCGGATTCAGGAGCTGGAAGGGCAGATTTCCGGGTTAAATGAAAGTATGCAGGGTTTACGGCAGCAAATGGAGGAACTGGAGGCGGACGAAGGGCCATTGCCCTTTTATGATAAATTATTGTTGGCTGCGGCGTCCTATGTTGAGACGAAAGATGTGGCAGCGGCAGCGGCGAATCTGGAGGAAATTGCCGCAGAAGTACAGTTGGAGGAAATGTCGGAGGGATTTCAGACGCTGTATGGGAGAATTTTGGGCGAAGTTGGTCCGGAACTGGCATCCCAGTTTTATAATGAGGGCTATAGCAGTTTTAAGGCTGGAAGATATGACGAAGCAGTTGAATTATTTACCAAAGTGGTCTATTATGACCCGGAGCACGTAAGGGGTCTCTATACCCTGGGGCGAACTTATGAAGAGAGCGGGGACAGCGAGAATGCGATACTTTGTTTTGACAAGGTGATAGAACTGTTTCCGGGAACGGAATATGCCGGATATGCCCAGACACGCAGGGGGAATCTTGCGGCAGGAAACTGAAGAAAAACTATCATTGTGAGATACCGAAGAAAAGAACCTATGGAACGATAGGTTCTTTTCTGTTGTTTTAAGCACAGGACAAAGCTTAAGAGTCCGGTTAAGAATGACAGGAAATGGATATCAAATATCTGTATTGCAGGCAGCCGGATTTGAAAGAGTTTTGGAACAGAAGAACCCGTAAACGGGAACTTTAAAGAGAGAAAGGGTGTAGATGGTATGGAACAGATTACAATGGAGGATTTCCAGGTGATTGAACATTGTCTCATGATTCGGATGCCGGAAGAGGTGGATCATCATGGGGCGGGTTTTATCTGCGAAAATGCGGACAGGTATCTTATGAGGGATGATGTGATGAACGTTGTGTTTGATTTTGAAAAGACAAAGTTTATGGATTCTTCGGGAATTGGTATCATCATGGGGAGATACCGAAAGATATCCTGTTTTGGCGGACAGGTTTATGCGATTCACATGGACAGGCAGATTCAGAGAATTTTTCAACTGTCCGGTTTAAATAAAATTGTGGAGGTACTGGAGTCATGAAAAATGAAATGGAGCTTATTTTTGATGCAATTTCAGATAACGAGAGCTTTGCACGGGTTGCCGTGGCAGCGTTTATTACCAATTTAAATCCTACGTTGGAGGAAATGGCGGATATTAAAACAGCCGTATCGGAGGCAGTGACAAATTCCATTATACATGGGTATGAAAATCTGCGCGGCTATGGGGGAGTGATTACCCAGGGGGGTCAGGAAGTGCATCCGGGTAAGGTGCGGATACATTGTAGTTTGAAGAAAGGAATACTACATATTGAAATATCAGATACCGGAAAAGGCATTGAGGATGTGGAAAAGGCAATGGAGCCTTTGTTCACCACCAGGCCGGAGCTGGAGCGTTCAGGAATGGGATTTGCGTTTATGGAGGCGTTTATGGATGATCTGGAGGTGGAAAGCGCACCGGGGAAAGGAACCACAGTCCGTATGGTAAAGAAATTGGGTCTTGACGGATGGATTGATTGTGAGGGTTAGCGTATGGAAGAAATGTCAGTACTGATTGCCAGATCACAGGCTGGAGAAAAGGATGCGAGAGAGGTACTGATAGAGAAAAACCTGGGGCTGGTACGCCATATAGTGAAGCGTTTTATCGGCAGAGGGTATGATTTGGAAGAATTGTTTCAAATAGGCACCATAGGGCTTATGAAGGCGATTGATAAGTTTGACTTAAAGCTGGGATTGCAGTTTTCGACCTATGCAGTGCCTATGATAACCGGGGAAATTAAAAGGTTTCTTCGAGATGATGGTTTGATTAAGGTGTCAAGAACCATTAAAGAAAACGGAATGAAGGTGAAAATGGCCAGACAGCGACTGCAGGCAATGCAGTCTAAGGAGCCCACACTGCAGGAGCTTGCGGATGAAACGGGACTTTCTGTGGAAGATGTGGTATTGGCACTGGAAGCATCTGTGGAAGTGGAATCCATCTATGCGGCGGTTTATCAGGATGACGGCAGTGAAGTATATTTGGTGGATAAAGTGGTTTCAGCGGAGACAGGGTCCGTGGGCAGCAGTGCCGTGGGGGGCTGTGGCAGCGATGATGCGGAAAAAGAGAAACTTTTAAATCATATGTTGTTAAAACAGCTTTTGGACAGCCTGGAACCGGGGGACAGGGAATTGATTTATATGAGATACTTCCAAAATAAGACACAGGTGGAAATTGCCGCCATTTTGGGCATCAGTCAGGTACAGGTCAGCCGTAAAGAGAAAAAAATTCTTCTCGGTTTGCGGGAAAAAGCCAGATAATTCCATATTGCTTAACTTTTTATAAATTGCAGAAATCTTCTTTCCTTCTAAACCAAATTCGTTTACTATAAAATAGGAATGAGTGGTTAGAAATACATTAGAGGAGAGTTTATGAAGGATAAAGCAGGAGATTTTTTTGGCAGAGAGGATTTTGCGGAGCAGAGAAGAGCAAAGCGCCGCAGGCGGGAACGCAACAAAGCGGTTCTGGTTATGCTGGGGGGACTGGTGGCAATGGTGGCGGTATTGTATGTCACTGTGACCGTGTGCGTATGGATGGACAGAAATGTGCAGACAAGTGCCAACGGTATAGAAGGTTCGTCCGCAGGCAGCGGCGGGGCGCCGGGCAGTCAGGGCCAGGACGGCGGCAATGGCGGGGCGTTAGGCTCAGACGGAAACGCCGGGCAGTCTCCGGAAGGGGATGGCAGTTCGGAAGGAAATGGCGACGTGGCGGTTGACGCCATGAACAATGCAAGAATTTATTCTCAGGCGGAGCTGGATCATCAGGTTGCAAGCGCCAGAGAGCAGGCAGCGGCGGATGTGCTGGGGAGTATCCGCGCAGGGCTTAGTGACGGAGATACCATATTGGAGACTCTTCGGCCGCTGTATCCTGAAGAAATTGTGGTATACAGCAGCGGGAAATATCATTTTGTGCCGATTAACCGTCAGTTGAAGCAAAATCAGTGGAAACAGGAGAATCTTGAGATTCTTGAATCTGGGGAATTCCGTTATCTTCAGGACGGAAATGTGATTTCGCATAAAGGGATTGACGTTTCCAGGCATCAGGGAGAGATAGATTGGCCGCTGGTGGCCCAGGACGGCGTGGAATTTGCTTTTATCAGAGTGGGTTATAGGGGATATGGAAGTAACGGTACACTGGTGGAAGATGATCGGTTTGAAGAAAATATTAAGGGAGCAATCGACGCGGGTATCAAGGTGGGCGTTTACTTTTACAGCCAGGCCATTACCGAAGAGGAAGTGATAGAAGAGGCGGAGTTGGTATTGGAGAAAATTGCCCCTTATCAAATTGACTGCCCCGTGGTATTTGATGTGGAAAGGGTTGCGGAGGCAAGCGGCAGAATGAACGGGCTTTCCGTGGAAGAGAGAACCAGACTGACAGAAATTTTCTGTCAAAAGATTGCGGATGCAGGATATCGGCCCATGATATACTATAATACGGAAATGGGGGCTTTGATGTTGGGGATTGATGCATTGGAAGGATACGAAAAATGGTTTGCCTCATATAGCGAACAGTTGTATTATCCCTATGAGTATAAGGTTTGGCAGTATTCCCAGTCAGGAAGCGTCCAGGGGATTAACGGTGCGGTGGATTTAAATATTAGTTTTGTGCCTTTGTGGGAAGAGTGAGATATTTTATGAGTGCAGTTACTTAAATGAATGTGGATATGGGAATCGGAGCGAGATTCTCATATCCGCATTTTTTAGAGGCTGCAGATAAGAAAGATTGGGAAAATTTTAAGCCTTTTGAGTATATCTGCAGGTAGGGAAACTGCTGCAGCCCCAAAATTCACCGAATTTTCCCTTGCGTTTGATTAAGATGCCGCCGCATTTGGGGCAGGAAGGAATTCCTGAGGTGTTGTCAGCGGCGGTATTTTTTAAAAGCAATCCCAGCTTTTCATAACATTGTAAGTTTATGGAACAGTCGTTCAGAGCCCGATGGGCGCCTATGGTTTCGATGTGAAAGTGGGCGGCGATATCAGTCAGGCGGTGGCGGGGCAGATGGGGAAGACAGCTTTTGGCAAGGAATAAGGTGTCCACGTAATCGTTGGTGATTTCCTGTGAAAGTTCCCTGGATGCGCCGTTTTGAAGGAAGTTTAAATCAAAGCTATGTATATTGTGACCTACAAGAATATCGTTTCCGATAAAGGCAAGAAAGGATTCCAGCGCATGTTTCAGCGTCGGAGCACCGTTTACCATTTCATCCGTAATGCCGTTGATTCTAGTGGCGGAAGCGGGGATGGGTTGCTGGGGGTTTACCAATGTGGTAAATTCTTCTGCGGAATTTCCGTCTCGTACTTTGATTCCGGAAATCTCTATTATTTGATCTGATTCAGGATTGAGACCAGTGGTTTCCAAATCGAATACAGTATAGTCTTTTACATATTGGTACATTCGTTTTCCGGTACTTTTTTTCATATTGTTTGGCTCCATGTTCTTCTTGTTACTTGATTAAGCGTAGTATATCACATCCAAAGTATAAAGTCTATTGAATTGTCAAGGTGCTTTGTGGTGATTTATTGTTTGTTGATTTGGAGGATCATATATCCTGAAAAAAATATTCTGTAAGTGCTTAACCCCCTTGATTTTCCCTCAAAACAGTATTATAATAACAAAGATAAAAAAAGGTAAATTCTTCGGGGCAGGGTGAAATTCCCTACTGGCGGTATAGTCCGCGACCTGTGAAAAGTTACAGTGCGTCATTGACGGCGCTGCTGTTTTTTCATGGCTGACTCGGTGGAACTCCGGGACCAACAGTAAAGTCTGGATGAAAGAAGAACGCATCAGCTATGTTGCAGAATCACAGAATTTTTGACAGTTTGTTAAGTTCTGTGTAAATCTGGCTGAATAAACGTGCGTAGGTAAGTCCCCGAAGCGAAAAAGCTTTGGGGATTTTTACGTGAGAAGAATTTTCCTACAAAATTTACAGGCCACAGGCCGGAAAATGGAGGGAAAAATGAACGATTTATTTCAAAAGGTTGGAGAAAATGTATTATATGTTTTAAGCTTTCTGGCAATTATTGTGATTCTTTTTGTAATTGCAATGCTGTTGGAAAAACTGGCGCAGAAAAAAAGCGGGGACAGTCAGTCGATTTTCCATGTGAGAAAGGTTGCAATGATAGGTATGTTTTCTGCCATTGCAATGATTTTAATGCTTTTTGACTTCCCATTGCCTTTTGCACCGGAGTTTTATAAGCTTGATTTCAGTGAGCTGCCTGTTTTGGTGGGAACTTTTGCATTTGGTCCGGCGGCCGGAGTGATGATGGAATTTATCAAGGTAATGCTGAAATTATTTATAAAAGGTACTTCCACGGTGTTTGTGGGGGATTTGGCCAACTTTGTCATTGGATGCAGCTTTATTTTGCCGGCATCTGTGTTTTACATGTTTCGCAAAGGAAAAAAGAATGCCGTAATTGCCTGTATTGTGGGTACCATATGTATAACGGTATTCGGAACTGCGTTCAATGCAGTGTACTTACTGCCCGCGTTTGCCGAGCTTTACGGCATGTCTCTTGAGAATCTTCTTGCAATGGGAAGCGCTGTAAACCCTTTGGCGAAAGAAGGGGACATCGTCAGCTTTGTAATAGCTTGCGTGGCACCCATGAATTTAATCAAGGGCACCGCCATATCCATTGTCACGCTGCTTATTTATAAGCCGTTAAGCCCTATTATCAAAACCGGTCACAGAGTATGAGATTTGAGAAGAATTTCTAAGTCTGTGGGGCAGATTTTCTTCACGCATTGTTGTGCCGTCAAATTTTGTTGACAAAATTGACATTTTTCTTGCAGTATGCTATAATCCTTTCGACAATTGAATAGCAGTGATGTCTTCAGGGCAGGGTGAAATTCCCGATCGGCGGTGATAGTCCGCGGGCGCGTGAGCGCAGGGTTTGGTGAAATTCCAAAACCGACGGTATAGTCCGGATTAAAGAAGGTGTATTGAGATTATCAGAATAAATCTGACTATAATCTTCATACTCTTTTTTGTCAAATTGCGCTGATGACATTATCAATACACCTTAAAAATTAACACCTGAAAGGCATACGGATACTTTCAAGTGTTAATTTTTTTTAAGGAGGTATTCAAATGAATATCAGCAGAACAAAGAAACTTACAACAATCGGTATGCTATGCGCGCTTGCTTATATTGCAATGGTCGTGGGGCGCATCCCACTGGTGCTTTTTTTGAAGTATGACCCTAAAGATGTCATTATAGTAATCGGTGGATTCATGTTCGGACCGCTTACTTCATTTACTATGACAGTGATTGTCTCTGTGGTGGAAATGCTTACGATGAGTGAAACGGGAATATTTGGATGGGGCTTTTGTGTGGTTGTGGGTGTCAAGCTGCAGTAATGATGTTTTGGAACTATTTGATTGCTCCAATCTATATGGGCTATCCAAGAGAAGCTATCGTGGAATTACTGCTTCCGGCGTTTTTGCCATTTAATTTAATCAAAGGGGGATTGAATGGCGCAATAACAATGCTTTTATATAAACCTGTTGTTAC
This sequence comes from Lachnospiraceae bacterium, assembly GCA_022793065.1. GTDB lineage: Bacteria > Bacillota > Clostridia > Lachnospirales > Lachnospiraceae > Acetatifactor. The sequence goes on along the minus strand of JAAWCE010000059.1, from coordinate 10,792 downwards.
TGTTTTTCGACGTTCAAATTTAATTGAATCTGAAGCAGCGCGGTAAGGATACTGTTATCCAAGGAGCAAGTTGAGAAAGTATACATAATAAAGCTTTAAATGATATAGAACTATTATATGTTAGTCTTAAAAAGTAATGTATTGGGAATATATTTAGAAATTCTTTCGTATGTCTATATTGACAGGAAAATCAAATTGTTGTATTATGCAAATGATACAGTGATACAATGTATTACAAAAAGAGTTTTAGCAAGTAGAGTTTGTAAAGGCGTGACAGCAGGCAATGTATGAAAACATCAAGGAACAAATGGATGTAATTGGTTATGGGAATTTGTATACTACATGAAGAAAGATGAGGTAGGGATATGGATGCGTTGGTTGAAATCCGGGATGTATGTAAAGTTTATAATCCTGGAGAAAACGAAGTCAGGGCATTGGATCATGTAAACGTTCTGATAAATGAAGGGGAATTTGTTGCAATCATTGGTCAGTCGGGCAGCGGCAAATCTACATTGATGAATATGCTGGGGTGCCTGGATGTGCCCAGCAGCGGATTATATCGGCTTCATGGGCAGGATGTATCAGAGTTGGATGACGATGAACTTTCGGATATCAGAAATAGAGAGATAGGCTTTATTTTTCAGGGTTTTAATTTGATTCCCAATCTTACGGCGCTGGAAAATGTTGAATTGCCTTTGATATACAGAGGGGTTGGAAAAGGAAAACGCAAGGAATTATCCAAGATAGCGTTGGAAAAGGTAGGATTGGGACATCGTATGGATCATAAGCCCTCAGAGATGTCAGGAGGGCAGCAGCAGAGAGTGGCGATTGCCAGAGCCATAGCACAGGCGCCGCCTGTAATTTTGGCAGACGAACCTACTGGTAATCTGGATTCCCGTTCCACCCAGGAAATTATGGGAATTTTGAAAGAGCTGCATGCAGAGGGCAGGACGGTTATTTTAATCACACATGATAATGAAATTGCCGCACAGGCAAAGCGAGTGATCAAAATCAAAGACGGACATATTGAATCTGATTCTTCCCGCCAGGCGCCGCCGGGGCAGGCAGGGACGGAACAAAAAGCTTCAAAAGAATGTGAGACCAAACAGCCGGAGCGTTTACCGTAAAAAGTTGTTTGAAAGAAAACAGGGCGCAGAAATAGGCGTGGAAAAAAGTGTATAGGCAGAAGAAAATAATTATGGAAAAGAGCAAAGAAGGAGACGACATTCAAATGGCGGGAGAAAAAGCAGAGACAAAAAAGAAAAAGCAGCGGAAAAAACATAAAAAGTTACCCATCATCATTGCCGTTTTGGCAGTGGTTTTTATGGGGATTCGTGTGGTTGGAAGTATGGGCGCGGCTCCGGTGGGGGCATTTGTGACGACCACTTCGGCGGTGCGGGGGGATTTACAGGAGAGTATCAGTACCAGCGGTACGGTGTTGAGCGAAGAAGTAAAGGTGATATTTGCCCCGGTCAGCGGTACATTGGCGGAAGTAAATGTAGAAGCGGGCAGTGCGGTGAAAGCTGGGGAACAACTAATCAGTTATGACATGGACAAAATGGAAAGGATATTGCGTCAGTCCGCATTGCAGTTGGAAAAAAGTGTGGCGGTTTATGACAATGCCGTTGCAAGAGATTCGGATAATCAGGCAGATTTGAGGGAAGCCAGCACCAATTTGGATGTGTTGAACCGACAGATTGAAGACAATAAAACCTATCTGAAAAAATTGCAGGATGATCTTGCACAGAGTCAGCGTGACACCAGCAATGCCCTGGCGGAGGAAAGTTATGAATTGCAGGAGAGGCTGCGTGAATTGACGCCGGGAACGGAGGAATATAATGAAATATCCAATCAGATAGCGCGAAACAGCTATCTGCAGCAAGTGGCGGGCGCTTCCGATTATGTGGCGCAAATGCAGCAGGAAATAGCGGATGTACAGGAGCGTATTGCTGGTTATGAAGAATATAAGGCGCGTATGGAGTCCCAGAAGACTTCCAGCGAGGCTGCGGTGATGAACTCTTATGATAAGACGCAACAGGATGCGGACAATGAATTGGCAAATCTGTCCTATCAGGAAACGGAGGAAGAGTATTACATAGCCAAAAAGGGAATTGTGGCAGAGTTTGACGCCATTGTAACAGAATGTAGCGCGGTGCCCGGTGCGGGGGTAAACAGCGGAATGCAGCTTCTCACATTGGAAGATAGCCGGAATCTGAAAGTATCCTTTGAAGCTACCAAATATGATTTGGAAAAACTGGAATTGGGACAGAAAGCGGATATTGTGATTTCAGGAAGAACCTATCAGGGAGAGGTGAGCAAAATTAACCGTATGGCAGTACGCAATGCCACCAATACGCCCATGGTGGGTGTGGAAATTCATCTGACTGACGGGGACGACCAGATTATTCTGGGCATGGATGCAAAGCTGACCATATATACAAAAAAAGTGGAAAATGCAATTTTGGTTCCGGTAGAGGCCATCAATGCGGACAGAGACGGGGATTTCCTTTATGTGGTAGAAAATGGAGTTGTGGTGAGAAGAGCCATTGTCTGCGGTATTTCTTCCGATATTTACGCCGAAGTGAAAGAAGGATTGACAGAAGAGGATGTAATTGTTCTTACGTCCATGTCTAATCTGGAAGAGGGCATGGCGGTTACGGTGCTTCCCACACAACAGACGGCGCCGCTGCAATGATGGTTTATGGCCGGCGGCGCAGAGGATGGGAATGATTTTTCAAACATGTCCTAGTGTACCGACAAATTCAATTAGCGAAATATGTCAGTATACTAGAGAAGCAGGGCAGGGAGAACAATATGGCACAGATATGGGAATATATCAAAATAGCCCTGATGAATATCAGGAGTAATAAAGGCCGGTCCATACTGACTATGCTGGGAATTATCATAGGAATTTCATCCGTCATTATGATTATATCCATAGGCAATGGTCTCAAGGGCGGTATTAACAGTGAATTAAATGCCATTGCAGGAGGGCAGATATACATATATTCACAGGGAAACAATGATGATGGAATCAGTATTGAATTTACGGATGAAGATATCACGGCTATCATGGAAAAGGTTCCCCATGTAAAGGCGGTTACGCCCAACTGGAGTGTACAGGGAACCGCAACCGGCAGAAAAGGTGTGTTTACTGCCATAGCAAGTATGGGGATGCCGGGATTGGAATATGCCAGCAATGACCCAATCATTCAGGGACGTTATTTTAATGAAAGTGATTACTATTCAGGAAGTAAAGTATGTATCATGTCGGAAAGTAGTGCAAAACTGCTTTTTGGCAATACGAATGTGGTGGGTATGACCGTGGAATTTTCACTCTATGGTGTGGCGCAGGATTTTACCATTATTGGTATTCGCAAGGATAATGCGTCCATGCTTTCTGGAATTGTTACGGTACAAAGTGCGGCTTTGGAAATGCCATTGTCGGTTATTTCCTCCGTTTATGGTTTTTATATTTCCAATGATGCGCTGCTGATTATCAGTGAAGGTTCTGAATATGCTTCCCAGGTGGCGGCGGATACTGTGCGTTTAATGGAGAACAGACATAATGTGCGGGGGAAAAATGCCATTCAGGTAGAAAATTTTAATGATTATTTGGGACAGATAGATCAGATTCTCAGCTATGTAACTTTATTTGTGGTGTTTGTGGCAGCGATTTCCCTTTTGGTAGGCGGAATAGGCGTTATGAATATTATGTTGGTTTCCGTTACTGAACGAACCAGAGAAATTGGTATACGGAAGTCTTTGGGCGCAAGAACCGGTTCCATTTTGCTGCAATTTTTGTCCGAGTCGGCCATTATTACCCTTCTGGGCGGCGTGATAGGTATTATCCTGGGTGTGGCAGGGGCTTCCGGAATATGTTCGTTGGCAGGATTTACGGCAAGGGTCAGTCTGGGTACGGTGTTGGGAGCCAGCCTTTTTTCTTCCGCAGTGGGGATATTCTTTGGTATTTATCCCGCAAAGAAAGCAGCAAGGTTAAGCCCTATTGAGGCATTGCGTCACGAATAGAGGAAAGAGGGAATGATTATCTCTTGCATTTTCTGTCTGATTAGAGTAAAATAAATAATTATGATTTGGACGCAATATGCAATGAGATGGAGTTAGAGTATGCTTAATTTGACGATTAAAATAGAAGCGGGCGATTTATATGACTATATGTTAATGCATTCCTATCATAGTCCCGCAGGTATTTTAGGAAGTACCTTTGGCGCTGTACTGATTATTTTTGCATTTGCAACGGAACAATGGATGTTTCTGGTACTGGGGGCGGTGATGCTTTTGTATCTGCCCTGGACATTGTTTATTAGAAGCAGACGGCAGATTTTGAGCAATTCCAGTTTTCAGGAACCGTTACAATATACTTTGGATGAGGAAGGGCTGACCATTTCCCAAGGGACTGAAGAAGCTAAAATGGCCTGGGAAGACATGCACAAGGCAGTTTCCACAGGCAGAAGCATTATCCTTTACACTTCCCGTGTCAACGCCACCATTTTTCCCAGGCGCCAGTTGGGAGAACAGAAAACGGCAGTGATTGAGATGATATCCACTCATATGTCTCCGGCAAAGGTTAAGATCCGCTCATAGACGTGGTGAAATGTCCGTGGATATTTGAGAAACTGGATGTGGGAATATATGTCCATATTTTGAGAAGCAGAAAAGAAAGGTTATGCGCCATATGGAGACTGGGGCAGAGATATTGACGAAATTAAACAGGGAAGGCAGGGCCATAGCGGAAACCAATTCTCCGGAAGAAACCTATGGAATTGGTGTAAAGCTGGGCGAAGCGTGCAAGGCCGGTCAGGTGTATACTTTAAACGGCGATTTGGGTGTGGGGAAAACGGTTTTTACTCAGGGATTTGCAAGAGGGGTTGGCGTTAGCGGACCGGTCAACAGTCCTACGTTTACGATTTTGCAGGTGTATGAGGAAGGGCGTATGCCCTTTTATCATTTTGACGTTTATCGCATTTCAGATGTGGATGAGATGGATGAGATTGGGTATGAGGATTGTTTTTATGGGGAGGGGGTCTGTCTGATAGAATGGGCGGAACTCATCCGTGAAATATTGCCGGATCAGTACGTGAAGTTGACAATCATCAAAGATCCGGAAAAAGGGTTTGATTATCGGAAGCTTATTTTCGAGTATGTAAGTGACCGCTGAGACGAACTTGATGTGGCAAGATGTCAGGTTCATAATATGCGGAGGTGTGGTTATGAAGATATTGGGTTTGGACAGTTCCGGCCTTGTGGCCAGTGTGGCAGTGATTGAGGACGATGTGCTTTTGGCAGAGAGTACTTTGGATTATAAAAAGACACATTCTCAGACATTGCTTCCCATGATGGACGAGCTAAGGCAGAGGTTGGATTTGGATCTCAATTCCCTGGACGCCATTGCAATAGCTTCCGGTCCAGGTTCTTTTACGGGGCTGCGCATTGGGGCGGCGACTGCAAAGGGATTGGGACTGGCGCTGGGGAAACCTCTCGTAGAAGTGCCTACTTTGGAAGGGCTGGCATGGAATCTTTGGGGTTCGGACCGAGTGGTGTGCCCGCTGATGGATGCCAGAAGGAATCAGGTATATACTGCCGCTTATGAATTTGTGCCAGTGGAAGAAAGTTTTCGTCTATGTACGATCCTTTCACAGATGCCCATAGATATTGGGGAAATGTTGGAGAAATTGAATGAACTGGGCAGAAAGGTTCTGTTTTTAGGAGACGGAGTTCCGGTGTACCACAGTGTGATAAAGGAGCGTTGTAAAGTGCCCTGCGCCTTTGCACCGGCGGGCAGCAATCGGCAGAGAGCGGCAAGCATTGCAGCGTTGGGGGCTGTCTATTTTTCTTTGGGGAGGACGGTGACGGCTGCGGAGCATAAGCCGGAGTATCTGCGCAAAAGCCAGGCGGAACGAGAAGCCCAACTGTCGGAAACGGATAAAAAGAATGAAAATTGATATCAGAGAGTTATGTGCAGAGGATATTGGGGAGCTGGCGGAAATAGAGGCGGCTGCTTTTTCTATGCCCTGGTCAAAACAGGATTTTGAAAATTTGCTTTGTCATTCTTATTGCTTTTATCTGGTGGCGTTGGCGGATGGGTGTATTGCAGGCTGCTGCGGGTATACCAACAGTTGTAATGAGGCCACCATTGACAATGTGGTGGTGGCGGCAGCATATGAAAATATGGGGATTGCCCAGGCGCTGATAGGAGAATTGATTACAAGAGGCCGGGCATCGGGGGTGGAAGCTTTTACTTTGGAAGTGCGTGTCAGCAATGCCAAAGCTATCCACATTTATGAGAAATTTGGTTTTCGGTCGGTGGGAATTCGGCCGGGATTTTATGAAAAACCTTTGGAAGATGCTATGATTATGTGGCTTCGGGAAGATGTTTCGGATACACTGTAAAATGATAAGGCAACAATTACCAAACGTATTTATGTATATTTTTAGTATAATGGTTTTGAAAACGAATAAAGTGGGGATTTGGCTTTCACCATGGGTTGTTGAGAGGAACTGTGCGAAAGGAGAAAAGTATGCGTGAGTACGAGAGTGGACGGGAGAGAATACTGATGGGGGTTGTCTGTAATCAGTGCGGCAGGAAACTAAAGGTTGAGAAGGGATATTTGAGAGAATTTTGTTTTTCGGCGGATACGGTTTTCGGGTACTTCAGCCGTAAAGACGGAACGAAACATCATTTTGATTTGTGTGAAGATTGTTATGATCAACTGACGTCGCAGTTTTCGATTCCTGTGGAGATTGGAGAAGCGGCGGAACTGCTATAGGCAGAAAAAAGGATATAGAAAAGGAAAAAGAGACATGCTGGATGTAAGCCTGTTGGGGACAGGGGGGATGATGCCGCTGCCGTATCGGTGGCTCACTGCTTTGATGCTCCGATATCATGGAAAAAGTATATTGATTGATTGTGGGGAAGGTACCCAGATTGCACTGCGGGAAAAGGGGTGGAGCCCCAATCCCATAGATATCATTTGTTTTACCCATTATCACGCGGATCATATCAGCGGTTTGCCCGGTATGCTGCTGACCATGGGAAACGCAGAGCGCAGAGAACCGCTTCTGCTGATTGGCCCCAAAGGACTGACCAGAGTGGTAAATGCGCTTCGGATGATTGCGCCCGAACTTCCTTTTGAGATTCAATATCAGGAGATATCCAATGAGGAAGAGATATTTTCTTTTGACGGATTTCAAATAAAGGCTTTCAAGGTGAATCATAGTGTGGTATGCTATGGATATAGCATGACGGTGGAACGGAAAGGCCGCTTTGACAAGGCCAGGGCGGAGGAACAGCAGATTCCCATGAAACTGTGGAGTAAGCTCCAGAAGGGTGAAACTATTTCCGAAAACGGTGTGACGTATACGCCGGATATGGTGCTGGGAGAGCCGAGAAAGGGATTGAAAGTAACATATTGTACGGATACCAGACCCACGGAAAGTATTACATCCAATGCGGCAGGAGCAGATTTGCTGATTCTGGAGGGCATGTATGGGGAGCCTGATAAACTTGTAAAGGCAAAGGAGAACAGGCACATGACCATGTACGAAGCGGCAGCCATTGCAAAATCGGCTCAAGTGCCTGAATTGTGGCTGACACATTACAGTCCGTCTCTGATTCGTCCGGAGGAATATCTTGGAAGTGTAAAGAAAATTTTTGCAAATACCATTGCCGCCAAAGACGGAAGAACTGTCGAGCTGATGTTTGAAGAGGATTAAATAAAAGCTTTCGGGGGAAGACCGGAAAGTGGGTGTTGGGAGGGGAGTATGAAGAAAAATACCACTAAAATTTTAATTGCAGTATCTGTAGTGATTGTGGGGTTGGTCTGTCTGTATGCCTTTTTATCCACAAGACAGCGAAACGCTATGGCGGATGCTAAGCTTACGAAGGTTCAGATTGCGTTGAGCCGTGATTTACAGAAGGATTATCCGCCGACGGTGAAGCAGGTGCTATCTTACTTTACCGAATTGCAGCAATGTCTGTACAATGAAGAGTGTACGGAGGAAGAGATTGAACAGCTTGGAATGCAGGCGTGGCTTTTATATGACAAGGAACTGCAGGAGAACAATGAAGCGGACACATATCTGGTGAGATTGAAAGCGGAAGTAGATGCTTTTCATGAGGCAAAGCGCCGGATATACAGAATTTCCATTGCTTCCAGCAATAATGTGGAGACTTTTAAAGAAGACGGGTATGAATTTGCCAGAATCAGTTGTACTTATTATGTGACGGAAAAAGGAGGTTCCGGTTATCAGGATACAGTCTTTTTGATGCGTCGTGATGAGAACAGACAGTGGAAGATTTATGGTTGGGATAAAGCGGCCAATGTAAACATGGGAACGGAAACGCAGGGAAGTACAACGGGTGCAGCCGAATAAAGACGGGAGGATGTCAGGCGTCGTGGCAGAGAAGAATAAGAATGATGAGACTTTGAGTGATATGAATTATGTCTCACAGGATGTACGGATACTTGCAATTGAGACTTCTTGTGATGAGACGGCAGCCGCGGTTGTGAAGAATGGCAGGGAGATTTTGTCGGATGTTATTTATACTCAGATTGCATTGCACACTTGTTATGGGGGTGTGGTGCCTGAGATTGCGTCCAGAAAACATATCGAAAAAATCAATCAGGTGATAGAAGAAGCACTGGAGCAGGCAAAAATTACTTTGCAGGATATTACGGCAATTGCGGTCACATATGGGCCGGGATTGGTGGGAGCGCTGTTGGTGGGGGTGTCTGCCGCCAAAGCGATTAGTTTTGCAACGGGGATTCCGCTGGTGGGAGTTCATCACATCAGCGGACATATTAGTGCTAATTATATTGAGTACAAAGAATTGAAGCCCCCCTTTGTCTGCCTGGTTGCTTCCGGCGGACATTCTCATCTTGTTATAGTGAAGGACTACGGAACATATGAAATGATTGGCAGAACCAGGGATGATGCGGCGGGGGAAGCTTTCGACAAAGTTGCCAGGGCAATTGGCCTGGGTTATCCGGGCGGACCTAAGATAGACAAGATTTCAAAAGAGGGCAATCCCGAAGCCATTTCTTTTCCACGGGCGAAAGTTGCTGAAAATGAATATGATTTTAGTTTCAGTGGATTGAAGTCCGCAGTTTTGAACTACCTGAATTCTTGTCAAATGAAAGGGATTTCTTACTGCCAGGCGGATGTGGCGGCTTCTTTTCAAAAGGCAGTGGTGGATGTGCTGGTGGAACATTCGCTCCATGCCGTTAAAGAATTTGGGTATGACAAATTTGCCATTGCAGGCGGTGTGGCGTCAAATTCCTATCTGCGGAACGCATTTGAAGAGGAATGTGCGAAAAAGAACATTCGCTTTTTTCATCCATCCTCCCGGTTATGTACGGACAATGCTGCTATGATAGGCGCGGCGGGTTATTATGAATATATAAAGGGAGTGCGCCATGGTTATGATTTGAACGCGGTGCCCAATTTATTGTTGTGAGGGCTGGAAGGGGAGGCTGTATGACTGGAAAGAGATGTACGGCGATTATATTAGCCGCGGGCAGCGGAAAGAGGATGAATAGTAATACTCCAAAGCAGTTTCTTTTGTTGGGGGGGAAGCCCCTATTGTGGTATTCTCTTCATGCAGTTGAGCAGTCGGAAATCATAGATGACTGTATTTTAGTTACGGGTGCGGAAGATATTGAATATGTGCGGGAAGAGATTGTGCAAAAATATGGATTTCACAAGGTGGATCATGTGATTGCCGGCGGAAGAGAACGTTATGAGTCGGTTTATCATGCCCTTTGCCGGATTGTGGAAGGAGATATGTCCGTGCCCAATGGGGACGGCTATATTTTTGTACACGATGGGGCAAGACCTTTTCTGTCAGAAGAGATATTGGCGGATACCTATCGGGAGGTGTGCGAACATCATGCCTGTGTGGCTGCTGTTTTGGCGAAGGATACCATAAAAATTGCGGATAAAGATGGTTTTGCAGTTCGGACGCCGGAACGGAAATATGTGTGGACTGTTCAGACCCCGCAGGTATTTGATGCGCAGTTGATTATTGAGGCATACCAAAAGTTGTTCAGACAGCCGGAAGCGTTTCGTCAAGGGATTACCGATGACGCCATGGTAGTAGAAAGTATGTTGGAATTTCCTGTAAAGCTTGTAAAATCGTCCTATCAAAATATCAAAGTAACAACTCCTGAAGATATGCGGATAGCAGAGGCTTTTTTGTAAGGAGTCATTTGGCAGATTTGCGGGGATATTGGAAAGTGTGTTTTATGATGGTCTCATAGATATTTGTATGTTGAAAAACGCTTGCGAATCGAATAGAATTGTAAAATGAATGAAAGGTGTGTCCAACAAGACAGATGGAAATTGAGTGCCGGCATGTATCATTGTTTTGACCAAAACTTCATTTTGGACTTATGTGATGGAGCTGGTAAAAGCCCATGAATAGGGCATTTGTAGACCTTTTAGAAAAAAAATGAAAAAAATTGAAAAAAAGTGTTGACAGTTTGCGTTTCATTTGCTAGAATAGTCCTTGCCGTTGAGACAACAGCACACTTGGAGAGATATCGAAGCGGTCATAACGAGGCGGTCTTGAAAACCGTTTGTCCATTAGGGCGCGTGGGTTCGAATCCCACTCTCTCCGCTCAGAGGGCAAAAGAAAAGACCTCCGATGAATTATAGATAGAAACGTTGGTTCTGCCGTTTTGGAGAAGTACCCAAGAGGCTGAAGGGACCCCCCTGGAAAGGGTGCAGGTCGTTAATAGCGGCGCGAGGGTTCAAATCCCTCCTTCTCCGT
>JAAWCE010000127.1 GCA_022793065.1 Lachnospiraceae bacterium | reverse complement strand
GTCAAAGGGCTGGGCTATAAGCTGCTGGCGAGGAAATAACCGATGAAAGCATTTGGAAAATATATTTCAAAATATCTTCTTTCCTTTTTTGCCTTTGCTCTCATTCTCCTGTTGGTCAATATTCTGGCGTTTGTCCTGACCTTTGGGGGTATCGTGTCCAGAGAATACGGTTCGGCATCTCCGGCGAATATGTTAGAAGCCGTGGCTGCTGATTTGTCAGCAACCGGCATATCAGAGGAAAGTCTGCAAGCGCTAAACTGTAATCAGATTTGGGTTATGCTATTAGATACAAGCGGGCGCTGTATTTGGGAGGTATCTTTGCCGGAGGAAATACCAATACAGTACACGATTCAAGATGTGGCTGTGTTCTCAAAAGGCTATCTGCAAGACTATCCTGTCTTTGTGCGGAACATGGACAATGGCCTGCTGGTATTGGGCTATCCAAAAGACAGTTTTATGAAGCTGACAGGAAATTATTTCCCAATACGGGCGATTAGGATTTTCCCGTTTTTTGTAAGTGGCATTTTGGCGATTGACATATTGCTTCTGTTTTTGGTCTACTACTTCTCAAAACAAAAAATAGTAAAAAATACGGAGCCAATTATGGCCTCTATCAAAACACTGTCCACTGGCAAACCTGTTGATTTGTCCATTCGAGGCGAGTTGTCGGAAATTGCGGATAGTGTCAATCAGGCGTCCCAGGTGTTGAGCAGGCAAAACCAGGCCCGCGCCAACTGGATCAGTGGTGTTTCCCATGACATCCGCACACCACTCTCTATGATTATGGGATATGCCCAGCGGATTGCCGGAGATCACGGAGCCAGTGGGAATATTCAGCAGGAGGCAGAGATCATCCGGATGCAGAGCGCAAAAATCAAAGACTTGGTGCAGGATTTGAATTTAGTATCACAGTTGGAATATGAAATGCAGCCGATCCATAAAGAGCCGGTACGCCTCTCTAAACTGTTGCGCTCCTATGCGGCAGATTTGCTCAACGCAGGTATCGGTGAGAAACATTCCATCGAGGTTGAAATATCTCCTGAAGCGGAAACTGCAGTTATAGAGTGTGACGCCCGGTTGATTTTGCGGGCTATCAGTAACTTGGTGCAGAACAGCATTAACCACAATCCGCAGAGATGCGATATTTTCCTGTCCCTTGACTGTTTGCAGGCAGATATTTCTATCACAGTCTCGGACAACGGCGTGGGTTTGTCTGCCGAAAAGCTACGGGAGCTGGAAGAAAAACCGCATTACATGGAGAGTACCGATGAACGGCTGGACTTGCGGCATGGGTTGGGGCTGCTACTGGTGCGGCAGATTGTGGAGGCTCATGGTGGGATAATGAAAGTTGCAAATGGCACTTGTTGCGGCATTGAAATTGTTTTAATTTTTACTAAGGAAACAGCATGAGAGCATGTCAGTGGTGAACTACCCATTGGCTTTAGACAATGGGTAGTTCACAAGTTTAACAAAAATGAATTATTGCGTTTTAATCATTAATAATGCTAAATATTCACTTCACTTTTCTGAAAAAGTGTGTTTTAATAGCCCTAAAGAAAGCAGAAGGCTTTCAGTTATGAAAGGAGCGATGTACTATGTTATTGCCAAGTATTTTCGGAGAAAGTTTGCTAGATGAGTTTTTTGACTATCCACACCAGAGATCCCATTATCAATCCCATGTGTCTGAGATGATGAGGACTGATATTAAAGATTTGGGGAATGCTTATGAAATGACCATGAATCTTCCTGGCATTAAGAAAGAGAATGTAAAGGCAGAGCTGAAAGATGGATATCTGACAATCAGCGCTTCATCTGCTTCTCAGAATGAAGAGAAGAACAGCGATGGAGTATACATCAGGCGGGAGCGCTATGCTGGTACCTGCAGCAGAAGTTTCTATGTAGGGGAAGATGTGAAGCAGGAAGATATTAAGGCACGTTTTGAGGATGGCACTTTGAAACTACAGGTTCCGAAGAACATGAAGGAAGCAGTCCCTGAAAAAACCAATTATATCGCAATCGAAGGGTAATGGGGCTGTACGGCAGTTAAACAGACATTTTGTATATCAAATAAAAAGCGGTATGGATGCTTTCTGGTATTCATACCGCTTTTTGTTGTGAAAGCTAATGATAAGACATGTTCGTCACGATAGAAATAAATGTTTTCAGCAAAGGATTTTGTGAACTTTTTTTATAAAAAAGACCGTAGGATAATGGCTCGCTGTTATTAAGCGGGACTGAACAGATATCCGAATTTATAAAATTCATCTGTGGAAGTACAGAACAGCCATACCCTGCCCTGACAAGAGTAAGAAGCACCTGCAGGTTTTCACATACATAAGTGGATTCAGGCAGGATATGCTGTGAAATCTGGTTCTGCATTTCTGCGACTTTGGCAGGAATTGCATAGGAATTGCAGACAACAATATTCTCCAGATACAATTCCTCTTTTGCAAGCTCAAATCTGGCCGCATAAGGATGCGCGGCGGGGACAATACAGCACAGTGGTATCCGGAATAATTCTTTGTAGACTGTATCGTTCTTTATTGGGATATCATCTTGGAATCCAAACAGCAGATCCAGTTCTTCCTGGTAGAAGAGATTTAAAATGGACCTGTGGGGAATCACTTTCAAAAAGGGATATAGTTCTGGTATCTGCTCCCTGCAGGATTTCAGTATCTTACAGAGCAGATCCAGATTAGCCTCACTTTGGCAGCCTATCGTTAAGACCTGCAAATTCGTACTTTGGCGGCGTTGCAGTTTCTGCTCGGCAATTTTCAGTCTTCCCATAATATGTTTTGCATCTTCCAGAAAACTGATTCCAGCAGGGGTAAGGGTAACGGTCCTGGTGGTGCGGTGAAGAAGTTTTGTCCCCAGTTCATCTTCCAGCGAATGAATCTGCCGGGAAACGGCAGACTGGGTAATCTTTAAAATTTCAGCGGCTCTTGCAAAG
>JAAWCE010000008.1 GCA_022793065.1 Lachnospiraceae bacterium | reverse complement strand
CTCTTTGGCAGGTTTCTTACTGTCGTCCTTTGACTTTCCCTTTACTTTCGGCGGTGTCGGATCGGGCAGCTCTTCTATGACTTCCCCCACATTCTCCGCCCACCATTCTGCGAAGATGGTTCTGTGGCACCAATCGCCCTCCACTCTCACATCATCAAAGCAGAGAAGTACAAGCTCCTTGCCCTCACTTCTTGCCTTTTCATCCAGCTTTGTTACCATGCTGATGATTCTGTCTTTTCCGATGCCCTCCAGCTTGCCGTAATATGCTCTCTTGAACGCCTCAATATCCATATTCAGCATATATCCTTTCGGCGCCAGGGAGTAACACTGCTCTCTCATCTGGTACCCTAACCGGAATCTCGGTTGCCCGATGCTGATTCCTACCGGATAATGCTTGTTGTCCGATAACTCTTTATTGCTATACCTGCTGGTCCATATTGCCATTTCAAATCACTCCTTTTGTTCTGTTGTCCTTATAATAATTATACTATACAGACGGTTCTAAGTACACTTAAATAGCCTTATTTAACCGATTGTTCATATATCCTCCGGGCATTGCGGCAAGCCTTTCGGCCCGCCGCCCGCATCCGGGAAGAAAAACAACTGGCTATTTTTTAGGGGTGACATTTGATTGGCTGATACCATTACACCACATTCATTTTCTAAATGCAACCTACTCTTTTTCTACCTGCGCTTTATATGGCCGCAGGGAGCGTTCAAATCATATCCCAAGCAGGTAAATAGCCACTATTCCGCACGCTATCCCTAAATCCTTATAAACCGTCTTATCGCTTACTTTTTCTACCTGCGAAATTTCCTGTACCGAGTATTCTCTATCCTCCAGATACATCATACTCAGCTCCCTATATCTGCGCTTTGCCTCTTCACTTCCGGACCTTTCGCACTCTTCCCGGTACATTTCAGTCGCTTTTTCTATGCGGTAGATGCAATATAAATCCTCCTGCCTCCGTTTCTCTTCGTCCTGGATTAACCTCTCTGACTTGCTTACTGCCTCCCTTGCGCTCCCCATGAGGTCCTGTATGAATTTCCATCTGAGTTCAGATTTCTCTTCCTCCGTGAACTCTGCCTCGTCCGACAGCGTAGCTTTCATCCTCCGATACGAGCTGAGCATCTTTTTGGTTTTCTTGACCTTGTTCTCTTCCCTGGCCCTTTTCTTCTCTGCCTTTACCTGCTCTGCTCTGAATGCCTGCACCGCCTCTTTCCCTGCTACGGCAGCAATCTGGTTGATCTGCTCCTGCGTCAGAACATACAATGGTATCTTTTTATCCGTTGCCATAATGTCGCCTCCTTGACTTTCTCGCGTATGCGAGTTATAATGTACTCAGTCACGAGTCGTTCCGTAAAGGGGCGGCTTTTCCTTTTACCTGCGTCTTTTGGTGCAGGTGGCGAAGTGTGATATATAGCCGAATCCTTCCGCATCTCTGCCATCGGTTCTGTCCGCCGCCACTATTTCTCCCTGCGGCGTCACCAGCTTTTCCTCGGCTTTCTTCCCGGCCTCCGGCCTGCGGTAGTTTATCATCTGCGGATTGACCGGCATATTCTTACCTGCCTTTGTCCGAATCCACATAATCTGCTTTCCGCAATATGCACACGTTCCAAACGGATTACCTGACCTCATGGTTTCCTCATTCCTCCTTTCCAACTGTACTCTTGCGCATGGTAAGAGTTAATTCTTTAATCGTACCGACTGATTTCCCTTCTAAGAAAATTTCAGCGTTTTTAGCCTTTGTTTTTATCCCGAAATACGGACAATAATCTTCCCTGCATTTTTCCCAGCTATGCCCCTGCGGCCTTCTATCTGGTTTTCTACAGGTATTTTCAAAACCGCCATTCCCATCATAACCAGGATGGCAATACCTACAGATTAGTTGAGCCTCTTCAAATGTCATTGCGCTTCACCACTTTCTTTACTTTCTGGTATACATCACTCCGACTTTTTCTCAGCCTTTCCGACAATCTCTTTCAGCCTATCCTTGAAACTCTCTACCTCCGTTTCCGGCACATCGACCATTGTTATGATGCCTTTTGGTGCCTCTGCTCCCTGGGTGTCCGGCTTTCGCACTATTACAGTGTCGCCTACCTCAACCTTCTCTTTGCTGATGTATGTATATTCCCTACCCTGCGGCTCCCCGCCTCTTAAAAACCTCAATTTCACTAAATTCACCTCACATATCCTCCTATCTTCCTCTTTATTTCTGCCTCGCATAACTCCTTACTTTCAAAAAACTCACTCTTAGCGAGGATATTCTTCTGATGCCATCCGGCTCTTATACAGACATAGCTCGTTTCCTTTTCTTCCAAAATCTCATATGGTACAGCAATATGTTCTGGTTCATCATTCCAATCATTGCATCTAGGGTTACTGCATATCCTCCACATTCTTTTCAGAATTACATACCTCACCCCGGCCATATTCACATGCCTTTTCTTCATTTGATCCTCCTTATTTTTTCCTGCCTAACTCAATATCTTTCAGCTGCTCCATATTTATCAGCCTGCAGTCCGGCAGCATTATCAACGGCTCTCCCAACACTACCTCTGCGCCCGCTATGCACATCTGAGGATAGCTCACGATTACCTGGCACTCCTGCGCAACCTGGTAATTGGAATCGCTGATTATGCTCCGCACACGCTTTACATCAGCGGCAGATGTCTTCTTTCCCTTAATAGGGATTTTCCGGAACTCTGCCTGCATGGCATTCTGCTCTTTGTATATCCTCTCATACACATACATGTAATTCCGTGCCACTGTATCGCCCCCCTAATCCGTATATAGTGTTCCATCTGCATTCAGTCTTACTTCAAGACCGCCTGCATAGCAGAAGAAATAATGTACCCCTGTTTCCGTATCTCTCCATTCAGAGCAAATGTCATTTCCATTTATACATTCCAACACCCCGTTTATCTGTGTTTCTCCTGTTGTTTGCGGTACTGCGCCGCACGCACTCAGCGTAGCCAATATAATCAGTACCAGCAATATTCCTGATATATTTTTCTTCATGCACTACCTCCTGTTCGCCTTTCTGACCTTTTCGATCTCTGCGAGCGCAGGGGCATTAACGCATTTCTTCATACCCTCATATAATTCTTTCGCTCCCGGATTGCCTCTCTCCACTTCATCCGCCAGGTGGCGCAGGACCAATACAATCAGCCCTGCGTCTGCCTTTGCGTATGGAGATATGGCATTGATGATCTTTTCCGAATAGTGCTGTAGACCTCTTTCCACCAACTTCATAGCCTCCTGCGTTTTACCGCTGGCAATCAACTTGTTTCCCCGATCCACATAACTACTCATACGCTCTTTCCCAAATGCCATGATTTCCTCCTATTCCTCTGAATCGTCCTCCGGCTCTTCGTAGCTGTAGCCATCGTCCTCTCCATTTTCCGACTCTTCTTCACCCAGGAGTTCATCCGTGATGTCCTCTAACCCCTCTCCAGGCTCAGATTCCGGATTGCTCTCGCTTTCCCCGCCCTTATCCTGCTGGAAATCAGCATCAAAGATACTTCGCTGTGAAGTGTTTGCAATCGGCACCAGCTTAAATATCCCTGTATCTGCATCCATCACCAGCTCCATTTCATTGTTGAAAGAACCTGATTTCTCGTCATTGATTTTTACAGCCGATGTCACCTTATGCTTGAACTGGGGCTTGCTGATTTCCCTCGATTCACCCTTGATATCCGGATCATAGTTCGGGATAAACTCCTTTACCATAGTGACATCAATTTTCAATGTCATGCTGCCCTCACTGGTACCCTTCTCCTGCATATTCCCGATAAGCCTCTGCAGGACGAAATTCATATCCCTTTTCATTTCCTCAAAGGTATCGCTGTCAAAATCCAGCCTCTTTTCAAAATCTTCGCTCATTGCTTAATCCTCCCGTATTCGATATTGTTCTCTTTCATAAAATCAACCAATTTCTGTAGCTGCTCCTTAGTACCCACTGCACAGAATTTTATGCGGTACCTCTTCTCTTCCTGCTTAGGTTCAAACGGATCAACCGCCACAGATGCCTGCTGCCCGGCGCTCTGGATAGCCCTCACAGTTAAAGGCTCTAATCCGCTTTCCCACGGTAGCGTTCCGCCCTCTGCCTCACCTGATACGTTTTGAGCCGGTTCCGTTACATTTTCCTGGCTTTCAATCACGTTTTCTGCCTGTTCGGTCACGATTCCTGGCTGTTTATTTACAGATTCCTCTGCTGCCCTCTTCTGAGCCTCCTGCACTTTTCTCTGCTCTTCCTCGGCTTTGGCCTTTTCCTCTGCTACCTTACGGCGTTCCTCTGCCAGACGTTTCCTTTCAGCCTCTTCCTCCACCTTGCGCCTCTTCTCAGCCTCCAGCTTTTCTTCCAAATCAGACAGCCGCTTATTCTCTGCCAGTGCTTTGCTGAGGTCCAGTGTCTTTATGTAGACATCCTTTGCGTTCAGCTTATACTTACTCTCCAAGCTGTCGATTGTCTCCAGGTCAGTTCGGACCTTTTCAACCTTTGCCTTTACCTCGGCCTGTGCCGTAGCCAGCTTATAGGTCTGGTTGAGATAACGGTTATCAAACACCCTCTCAAAAGACAGAACCTCCACCAGATCCCCGATTACTTCATCATAGGATTTCTGGATGTTCTTTTTCTTTTCCTCTTTCTGCTGGTCCTCAAACGCCTTTACCTGCCTGTCAATGATGCCTACCGGCTCCTGGATCAGTGCCAGAATCTCTTTCAGCTCCGCCTCGAACACTTCATACGGCTCATTGATTATTTTCTTAACCATCTTCCGGCGTTCCTCAATGGCCTTTGTCAGCTTATTCAGCTCTGCCCGATCCGCCTTTGCCTGTTTCATATTGTCCTCTGTGTAGACAACATTCTGGTATGCGGCTATCTTATGCCTTACAGCTGCCTCCAGCTCTTCCTTGTTCCACTTAATTACCCGTAGAAAACCATCCTCCGTAGGATTGATTAACCGGAACTCCATCTTTTCCGGCTGTGTCACCGCTACCTCGTTCACAACCTCTGCCTCCACCGTTTCCGGTGCCGCCTTCTTTCTTCCTGCCATCTGTCTACCTCCTATTCTTCGTCTAAATCAACATAAATTCCTAAGCATCCCATAAAATCCGCAAGCTCTTCCAGCTGATCTTCTTCTGTTCCCACCACATCCTCCACATACTTGCTACCGCAATATGGACAAACCGGATAACCATGCTGGCAATTCTCCAGAAGTTTCTCACCTACAATAAAGTCTTTTCCGCAATCCAGGCAGCTATATTTTGTATGAATATCAATATAATGCCCTTCCGCCCAATTTTGGCTTCTCCACATACTCTGCCTCCTATATTTGATCTGCTCCTATTGCCCGGATTGATACATCCACTCTCGGATTCTCCGAATAGAACTTCCTTACCTGTGCATCCACAACCGCCGAATCATCACGGTATGCCACCTTATTCAAGCTGTCGCAGATAATCTTCCCGATATTATCCCAATCTGGCTTTTTCGTTGGCCGTATTTTATGCTCCAGCATAGCCTTACGCTTTTTCTTGCTGATGGACTTCGGGACTTCATAGTATGCAATAATCCTCACGTCCAGTGCTGCATCCTCGCTGAACATTTTCCCTTTCGCAGCCTGCTGATACATCAGCTTGACTAAATTTTCATAGCTTACCGTTTCATCCGGGGTATAGGTCTTTACATACTGACCTGCTCTGGAGAACTTCGGCCTCTGCTTTCCGAATGGCTGGCCCGGTACTGAGAACTTAATCTGCCACATAGTATCATCCTCCGTAATGTTATCCATACTGCCTCCTATTCCCCGCAAGCGGTATTGCTTACCTCGGTATCACGATAAATCTTCAAGTAATAATCCATCTGTTTTCCGGTCGGCGTCGCCTTTCTCTTGCCCGGTCCCACGGTATATCCATTCTCATGCAGAATTGCCGTAACCGTCTTTCTGTCCTCCAGCTTATTGATACTGAGTTCCGCCACTTTTTCCAATGCCATATTGTCATTCCTCCATTAACTTTTTCATTTCATCAAACCGCTTTGCCGCCTCTTTCTCTCTCCACGACCTACCAGGCACCCTCACCGGGAAACACATTTCAAATATCCTGTCGTAAATCCGCTTATACCGGATGTCCGTATTCTCCTGCATTTCTTTAATTGTCATATTCGTGGTAAGGATCAGTGGCTTTCCCGCCCGATACCTGCTATCAATGATGTTATAGACTTTTTCCAGAGCATAGTCTGTATTTCTCTCGGTACCCAAATCATCAATTATCAGCAGGCGGGCATCATTCAGCCGGTTCATAAAAATCTTTTCTTCTTCCGGATTCCCCTGGATGTTCTGCAGGATTTTCACGAATGATGTCATGATTACCGGAACCATCCGGTCCATAAGCTCATTGGCTATGCAGGCAGCTGTAAAACTCTTTCCGGTTCCAACCGTTCCCCACAGCAATATGCCCTGCCTCTTCTCATACATTTCCTCGAACCGTTCCACATACTTCTCTGCCAGTGCATACACTTTCTGGTTATCCTGGTCTTTCTGGAATGAGCGCAGTCGCACTTCCCGCAATTTATCATCTATCAAGCTGCTGTTTTTCAGACGCTCTATGCGTTCCATAGCCTTTCGCCGTTCCTCTGCCTCTTCCCTGCGCTTATTTTCCTCAACCTGGCATTTGCAGAGGCATCTTACCACTATTTCCTTTCCATATGTAAAATCTGATGCCGGGAGTCTGGTCTGCTTTTTGCCTCTGCACTTTCCGCAATACAGAAGTCCATCTTCGCCTATGTAGTCGCCTTCATCAGCCTGTACCTCTACGATGTCCTGCGGAAGTTTTACTACCTCTGACAACTTTACCGGCTCACCAATCATATATATCACCCCTTCCGAAACGGATTCTCGTCGTCTGTGACGTCCATTCTGGCCTGTGGAGCGTTCTTAGGAAGATAATCAAGAAATGGTGTTGCCTCCCCTAAAAAGGTCTTTCCGTGCTTGATATACTTCTCTTCCGTCCTGTCTTTTCTGCACTGATCCGCATAATTTTGAGCCGCCTCTAACAGCTGTTCATGAGAGAATCCATCCTCCAGCCTCGCCTTGTATTTCTTGTATGCCTGCGCCTTGTCTGCTTTCCTGGGGTAAACGCTCCAGAACTCTTCAAAATCCGTTGAATAATTACTGATTGCCTTTCTCGACTTCGGCTCCGGACTTTGATCCTCCGGAAGAGCAGAGGTGTTTTCCCCAGGCTCTCCCAAAAGCGCTTTTTCATTTTTAACCCGATTGTAATACTCCCTCTGCCGGTCCGCCTCCGTTGAGGACTTCCCTATATAGTTCTGAATATCCATCATGTAGATAGCCCCATTATCCAGAACCTCAATCAGTTCCAGCTTTCGGAATGTCTCCAGCGCCTTTTCCACTGTACCTACCTGGTGTCCTACCAGGGTGGCAAGTATCTCCGGCGTGTACGGTATCACATTCCTATACATCAGCCGGCCCTCATTCCTCAGACTTTTCAGATAGAGTTTCAAGAGGATATTGCTATACATATATCCGTCCTTCATGCTCTCCAGTATTTTGATTTCTTCCGACTCGAAAAACCCCTCCTTCAGCTTTAGGTAATAATACTTTCTATTGTCCGCCATGTGTTCACCGCCCATCGTAACTATATTCCGGCTGTCAAATCCAAAATTGAAATCGGCTTTACCAGAACCCGGTTATGCCTGCAGCAATCGCACAGCTCGCATCTGTCCGGCTGATACTCTCCGCTCTTGATCCGCAGAATCCTCGGCATATTCACCTCGACCACATGCAGCGCCTCCTGCAGATAATTGTCCGTCACATGGATAATGCGGATGTCCGGCTCTTTTTCCTTTGTCGCACCCGCAATATAAAACGGCAGCTTATCCCCGGTATTCTGTCTTACGATTTCCTGGTAGACTGCTCCCTGGATGTCATAGCCCCAATACCGGACGAAATCCAGATAGCCCAAATCCTTTATCCATTTCAGCTCCGTAATGGATGCCATGACCTACAAATCCACGATTGCCACCTTTGGGATGTAGCTGTCGATCTTGATTTTCCACTTTGCCCCAAACAGCTCCCCGGTCATAATGACCTGTTTCTGTCCGGACATATATTTCATGAAATACTTGTCACGCTCAATGCGGGCAATGATCTCATTCGCCTTTACATACTCAGCTTTCAAGCCGCCTTCCTTCTTAAACAATGACGGATGCTCTGCCTTGAACTGCTCCAATGTTCCCTCAAAGTAAGCGTCCACATAGCTGCCAACCAGAAGAGCCGTGGTTTCTTCATCCGCCCACCGCTCTTCCAGCTTTTCCATCGCCGCAAACTCGCAGGCCAGCCTCCCATATGTACCCGAAAAATCTTTGAACTGGGAGACACTCATGTACTCCCTGTTAGCCTCCTGGCTGTAATAATTTTCTGCTGTCAGTTGCATTTCTTCTTTCCTCCTGTCCTTATACTTCTTCCAGTTCCAAACCGCCTATCTGGTTGCTATCCTGCTCTTCCTGTATTTCCTGCATTTCAAAAGCATCCTGCGCCTCTATGACATCTGGCTGATTGTCACCATAACCACCGTTGCCATCCTCGTCATAAACTTTTTGATCGTCCTGTATGGCTCTCTGCATATCGACCGATAAGATACCCCATTTGCTGAGTAACAGCTTGATTACTGTTTTCAACGCCATAGCCTCGAAATCTGTAGTCCACTTGCTTGACTTCTTATTCTTGTTAATGTCGTACCGATATGCCTGGGAATACTTCTTTGCATGGTTGTCAACCGCCGCCTTTGACATAAACAATTCCTGGCTGAATCCAGTCTTTAGACGGAACCATGCGTAATAGCCTACTACCTTACTTTCATCCCCCGCATCCCGCTGTGTGCATTCTGAGAAATCCGTCACAAAGTCAATTTCTCCGGTAATCGGATTGTACTTTTTCAGCTCATCCTCATACACAACCGCATAATTCATCTTCTCGTAATAACCGGAACGAATTGCCAGCTGGATAAATCCCTTATACATCATCTGGAATTGCGCTCTCGGTATCTTGTCATACTCCTTTGTCTGAGGATTCCATACGCTCTCATTATAGGGAACGAGTGCGCTGAATCCCAGATTGCTGTCAATCGGCAAGTCGTATGTTGCTGCCACAAATGCGGCGCTCATAATAGAGTTTGCACTGCATTTTTTTAACTGTGCGCTCCCGGCCACTACATTAGTGATTGATGCAAGAAACTGTGGGGCTTTCTGCCCCAATACTTCCGTAAATTTCTTCTTTACCGCATCCGATGATACCATCTGCTTTACCTGCACCGCCACGCTTACGCCAGTCTGCTGCTGGCCTTGTCCGGCCTGCTGTTGTACTGCTGGCTGCTGTCCTGCCATATAATCATTCCTCCTTTTCCACCGTGGAGAATGTTTCTCCAATCAGCTCTATAAATTCTCCTGCGTTCAAACAAATGCCACACATCCTTCGCACTCCCCTTCCCGCATCCTCAATAGCGTTGTAGCATTCACATATTCTCTGAACAGATGATTTTTCAGCTCGTCCTTGAACAGCAACGGCAGATATTCCTCCCTGTTCTCAATCCCGCATACATCCATCTTCCTGTTACAAAACCAAATCAGATACTCTACCGTTTCATGGGATATGTGGATTCCCGCCCTTACCCATTCACTCACAATTTCATCAATCTTCGTCTGATCCATAACCGCCCTCCGTTCCGAACAGATACCTTACGACATCACCCACGCACCTTGATACCTCTACCAGCATAAGCACCAACGGTAAGGTCAGCCATTCTCCGCCGTAGGCAACATACCCTCTCTCCGCATATGCCATTTTGACAAATACCTCTGTCAGAATCAGGCCGACTACAATCCATAGCCAGTTTCTTGATACATGCATTTTCACTTTCCTCATTCTTCCAGTTCCTTGTCTATATAAAAATAATGGTTTCCATGCCGAAAAATGAAGTGCAGGTTATCCCTGTGCCAGCTCGACTCCCCCTCACTCTCGAAGTATAAGGCTCCCTGGCTTTCATCCCATTTGTTCAGCTGGATCAGTTCCAGCGCCTCGTAACATTCTCTGTTAGGCTCTACTCTGTCAAACCTACCATTTCCAACCGGACTGAATTGCCTTTTCTGGAATATGACCTCCGGTATGCTGTCAGGGAACTTGTCGCTCCATACACGGTTGAGTACCACCAGGATTACCAGCGCTTTTCCTTCAACATCCTCGCCTTCGGCCTCTGCCATTGCGATTTTTGCCAACAGGTATGCGTCCTCAGAATCCCAATCCATGCTCCATATCATCCCCTTGCTCTCTTCCGGTGCATCCATTTCCTTAATCTCTTCCTTTTCCTCCGGCTGCGTTTCTGCCGCTATATCCGTGGTAATGATTTCACAAACTTCTATTGTCCTATCTGCATCCTCCTTCTTGCCGGTGCTGTCTCCGGCACTCGCAAACAAATTATCAATACCTTTAACCGTAAATACAGCAGCTCCGCATATCGCCAGGACCTTTATCCCAAACAATAGCTTTCGCCTGCTTTTTCTACTCACAATCAGATCTCCTTTCCTGTCCTCAGTCAATTACTCTCCCTTGATGTACTTCTCTCCGGCAATCTTCATTTCGCTTATGATCTCCGCAATCTTCTCCAGCTTTTCCAGAATTGCTTTCAGTTTCGGAAGTTCCTCTTTGCTGATGATTCCGTCCTCTGTTATCTCGATTAAATCCTCCTTCATAGCCCTTAATCCGTCCTCGTTGAAACCTCGCAAAAGACGCAGGGTAATTCCCTGTATGCTCTTTTCCTCTGTAGCCAGCGGAAGAAAACCATGCACCGGACATTCTCCCATGCAATACCCTGTAATCAGTTCCGGGGCGTTATATAAGTCGGCCATGAGGACGACCTTATCCACCGGCACAACTTTCGTATTTCCAAGCTCATAATCAGCCAGCGTTGATACCGAAATCCCTAAAAGCTCTGATGCTCCCTCCCGGCTATATAGCCTCTCATTGTATGCTGCGGCTCTTTTCCTAGCTTTGAAATATACATTGTTGTTCTCGTTTATAGGACCTTTTCCCATTCCGTGTTACCTACCCTTCCGCTATAATTTAACTATCACCAGAGGGTACAGCCGAGATTTTGATGTTCAGCAGATTGCTCACGGCATCCACGATTTTTTCATTCATCATCCTGCCGTTAATAACCAGTGACAGCCGATCTCTGGAGACGTTCAGTTTCTCCGCCAGCTGATTGACGCTCAGTTTCTTTTTCACAAGCTCAATCTTCACGCACTGGCACCATTCGTCTGAAGGTGTATCAATCCGTTCTGGCATCCCTTTTGTGCCAAGCACTCCGTTGATTTTATCAGCGATTGTCTGGACGCTTGCGTTTGAGTAGCGGCCATTGATAACTGAGGAAACTGTCGCATAGCTGTAACCGATTCTTTCCGCCAGCTGCTTTAATGTCATATCCTTGTCAATAGCGGCTTTCCGGACATCCTTACCCCATTGTGATGTTTCCTTTCCCATTTGAGTATCACTCCTTTCTCGCATTTGCTTAATATTTGTTATTTATTTTTGCATGTTTGCGTGCTATAATGGAAATATCCTATTTACAGGCTCGCAAACGCACTTAGAAATACATTTTGTTCTCTGCTCGCAACTTTGAATTAATTTGTATTTCATGTATATATTATACCACGCATCTGCGAGTTTGTAAATAGTTGCACTCTCATTTATGAATTTATTTTGATACGGAGGTATGAAATGGAAATAATTGAAAGAATCTACCAACTGCTGGATGAAAAAGACAAGCGTGCTTATGAACTTTGCGAAAAACTCTCTATCCGGACTTCCACAATGTCAACCTGGAAAGCCCGCACCAACGACCCGCCTGCAAAGTATATGAAAACCATTGCTGATTTCCTCGGCGTATCGCTGGATTATCTGCTTACGGGCCAGGAGGCTCCGGTCCGCAAAAACACCACCCAGGAAGAGGATGATCTGCTCGACCTGTTCCGTTCCCTGCCGGAGCCAAAGAAATATGAATTTATCGGGGAACTCAAAGGATTTCTGAAAGCCTATACGGAGTCTCAGAAGTACCTCGATGAAGAAAAAAGATTATCAGTTTAGAATGGTACCGGAAATATGGCCGGTACTAAAGACAGGAGGACACCTATGGCAAATGCTGCCCGATACTTCGAGCTGGCACAAGCTGAGGAAACCAGCGGCAACGAGTGCGCCGCCTTGCTTTTCTACCTTTCCTCTTTCTGTGACAGCTTTAACTCTGCATCTGGAGATTATCCCTGCGGCACTGTCGCCAAAATCCGGAGCCTACAGAACCAGCTTTACCTTTCCGACCTGCAGCTCCTTTCTTTGGTACATTCCTATGGGCCTCTTTCAGATACGGAGTGCCAGAAACTATTATCCTATTCCATTTACGGCTGCGTTACCGGGATTAAGGCCGTCCTGGCTTACCGTGCCTATGGATAGCAAAACGGAGGAATTACATGGAACATCAACTAACAGGAAATGAGGAATTTACCCTTCATGGCAAAAGCGCCGGAATCACCATTTTGGATTTCTGGCGCTGGGCGTTTTCGGATTTAATCGACAATACCCAGCGTGGGGTAATGGCAGAGTTCCTCGTTTATTCATCACTAAATCGAATTACTCCCCTTCCAGATACGCAAACGCGAGAAAACTGGCTCCCTTTTGACGTAACGAGTCCATCCGGACGCAGGATTGAAGTAAAATCTGCCGCTTACATTCAAGCCTGGACCCCTGAAAACATATTTGCTCAGATTCGTTTTGACATTGGAAAAAAGCTGGCCTGGGATAACGCTACCGCCACTTCTGCCACTGTCGCAAAGCGCAACTGCGATCTGTATGTATTCTGCCTATTTACTGCCAAGACAAAGGATGTCTCCCTGCTCGACCTAGACTATTGGGATTTTTATGTACTGCCTACATCCGTTCTGGACGAAAAGGTACCGGACCAGAAGGGGATCTCCCTTTCCTCTCTCCTTAAACTGGAGCCGGTAAAGACAGACTATGCCGGACTTGGCGCAGTAATCGAATCTATCAAACTATAAAGGAAGTGATACTATGAGGCTGCCAAACGGATATGGGAGCGTTATAAAAATGTCTGGGAAACGTAGAAACCCCTGGATGGTGCGTAAAACTGCCGGATGGCATTATGACGCCGAAAAGGATAAGCAGGTACAGGACTATATTATCATCGGATATTCCAAAACAAAGGCTGAAGGGCTCCGTATGCTTGCTGAATATAACGAAAATCCCTTTGACACCAGAGCGGCAAAAATGACCTTTTCTGATGTTTACGAGGAATGGTCTAAACGGAAATATCCTACTATATCAGATTCCAACGTAAAAGGCTACACCGCAAGCTACAAAGCCTGCGGCCTGCTCTATAACCGTATTTTCAAAGACCTAAAGCTGGCTGATCTGCAGAATGTCATAGACAGCTGTGGGAAGAATTACCCCACACTAAAAAAAGTCAAAATACTTTTCAATCAGATGTATCAGTTTGCACTAAAGAATGAAATCTGTAACAAGGACTATTCCTCTTTTGTGGATATAGCACAATACAAGGATCGCAACCCCAACAAATATGACCGCAACAAATTCGAGCGTTCTGAGATTGACCGTATCTGGGAGCAGAAAGACGATCCCTATTACCAGATTGTCCTCATGCTGCTGTATAATGGTACCAGGATTTCCGAGTTCCTTGATTTGAAAAAGGAACACGTTCATCTGGAGGAACAATATTTCGACGTCATAAAAAGCAAAACCGAAAACGGACTGCGGAAAGTCCCTATTGCCGATAAGGTCCTCCCATTCTACCAGGCATGGTACGACTCCTGCCCGGAAAGCAAATATCTCCTGCACACCAGCGATGGAAAGCATTTTCTCTACCGGAACTATTACGACAGCTATTTCATGCCTCTCATGGAACAACTGGGTATCAACCACACTCCGCACTGTTGCCGCCATACCTGCATTTCCATGTTGGCCGAGGCTGGCGTTGATGCCACCACCATAAAAAAGATTGTCGGTCACTCCGGAGCAATGACCGTGACCGAACGTGTCTATACGCACCTTGACATACAGGTTCTTGTAGAGGCCATCAATAAGATATAAAACACCCCTGGGGTTCCACTTTCCCAGGGGTCTAATTTTATCCGGATATGACATTTTTGCTTATTGCCCGCTTATTGTACGCTGCTTACCCACCAAATCCCACCAAATCCGAGCCGGCTTTTTGCCAACCGGAGGGCAGAGAAAAACCCCCGAAACACAAAGTTCCAGAGGCTGTAAGTCTCTCTTAGATGTGATAAGAATATCTCCAATATTATCTCTTGGAGAACTGCGGAGCGCGGCGAGCTGCCTTCAAACCATACTTCTTTCTTTCCTTCATACGAGGATCTCTTGTAAGATAACCAGCCTTCTTCAAAACGGGCCTGTAATCTGCATCTGCCTGGAGCAGCGCTCTTGCAATACCATGCCTGATAGCGCCTGCCTGGCCGGTAAAGCCACCGCCGCGCACATTCACCAGTACGTCAAACTTATCAACCGTACCTGTTGCAACCAACGGCTGGCGCACGATAACCTTCAAGGTCTCCATTCCAAAATATTCTTCCATATCTCTCTTATTAATCTTAACATCGCCTTTGCCGGGTACCAAATATACACGTGCGATGGATTTCTTTCTTCTGCCTGTACCATAGTACTTTTCTGTCTTCGCCATGATTTTCTTATCCTCCTATCCTTTAGAATGTCAGCACTTCCGGTTTCTGAGCTGCGTGATTATGCTCAGGTCCCGCATATACATAAAGCTTCGTGTACATCTGTCTTCCTAAAGGTCCCTTGGGAAGCATCCCTTTCACTGCCAGCTCCACAACCTCTACAGGTTTCTTTGCCAGCTTCTCGCGCAGAGTGGTTTCTTTCATGCCGCCCACATAATCAGAATGATGATAATATACCTTCTGATCCAGTTTCTTTCCTGTCACTTTAATCTTCTCTGCATTAATCACAATTACATAATCCCCTGTATCTATATGGGGCGTAAAAATAGGCTTATTCTTTCCTCTCAATATGCTGGCAACCTCTGATGCAAGGCGTCCCAAAGTCATATCCGTAGCGTCAACTACATACCACTTTCTATCAATGGTAGCTGGACTTGCCATAAATGTCTTCATTATGCTTCCTCCATGATTACTCTTTTTACATTTATTATTCCGAATATGGTATATTCCACAGATGTCCGGCTGTTTCCTATACTTTTCCGAAACGATTATCTTCTATCTTCTAAATGCTGTACCGGGGCTTTGGCACAGCATCTTGAATCGTTATCACAGTTTTTTATTTTACTATACTCACAATAGTCTGTCAACTATTATTTCCTGAAAAATACATATTTCGCTTCCCTCTTCAACGCAATTTCACTTCTAAACAGTCTTTCATATGTCAAACTCATATTTCACCAAAGTCAGCCCGTGTGCCGGAGCCGTAGGGCCGGCAGCACTGCGGTTCTTGGCTTCCAAAATCTGTCCCATGGAATCCGGCGTCCTTTTTCCCTGTCCTACTTCAATTAAAGTCCCTGCAATAATTCTGACCATATTATAGAGAAATCCGTTTCCGCATACACGGATTACCAAATCCGCTCCCTGCTCTTCCACCTGAATTTTATAAATCGTCCGCACCGTACTCTCTACCTGTGCTCCCGTTTGGCAAAAACTCTTAAAGTCATGTTCCCCCTCCAGATATCCCGCAGCCTGCCTCATTTTCTCCACCTGAAGGACATGATATGTAAAATAGGAATACAGTCTCTTGACAGGCATGGGAAATTCCCCTCTGTAGATTCGATATTCATAAGTCTTGCGGCTCTGACAATACCTTGGATGCCAATCAAGAGATACTTCGTCCGATTTTTGAATACGAATGTCCTCCGGCAGCCTCTGATTCAGCGCATAAGATATTTTCTCCGGCGGTATTCTGCTCGCCATATCAAACACCGCCACATTTCCCAAAGCATGAACGCCGGAATCAGTACGGCTGGCGCCAATGACCCGAATCTCTTCTCCCAACAATGCCGAAAGACATCTGTTCAACTCTGATTCAATGGTGATTCCATTGTCCTGCAACTGCCACCCATGATACTTGGTTCCGTCATAGGCCACCACCATACGCACCCTCTTTTTTTCCCGCTGCGTTTCCCATTCCCATTTCTCTGCCATATGTTCCATTCTCCCGCAAATTTAAAAACAGTCCCTTTACAATCTCCCAATGGCAATTCCCGCCACCAAATAGACCGCCACGCACACATAGCCGATTCCGTCCTGTTTCCGGTATACCAGCGGCTTCATCTTGGTTCTGCCTTCCCCGCCGCGATAACATCTGGCTTCCATTGCCATTGCCAGGTCATTTGCCCTGCGAAATGCGGATATGAATAAGGGCACCAGCAAAGGCACCAGCGCCTTTGCTCTTTTGACTACATTTCCGCTCTCAAAGTCAGCGCCTCTTGCAATCTGTGCTTTCATAATTTTATCAGTCTCTTCCAATAAAATCGGTATAAATCGCAGCGCAATCGACATCATCATTGCCACCTCATGAACGGGCACATGGAATAGTTTCAAGGGCTTCATCATTTTTTCCATTCCATCCGTCAAATTATTCGGTGTGGTGGTCAAGGTCATAATGGAAGAACCGATAATCAGCATTGTCAGTCTAATCGCCATAGTAACTGCCATTTTAAGTCCTTCTAACGTTATGGTAATCTTCCAAAAGGACACCAACGCTGTTCCCGGCGTCAGAAACAGATTAAAAACCACTGTAATCAACAGCAAAAACAGAATGGCCTTCATTCCTTTCACCATAAAGCGAAACGGCACATGGGATAGTTTAATGACAATTGCCAAAAATATTGCCGCCGCCACATATCCCCAAATGTTTTTGAAGAAAAATAACGAGATAATATATAATAATGTTCCTCCCAGTTTTACTCGTGGGTCAAGTCTGTGTATCACTGATTCCGTCTGATAATATTGTCCTAATGTAATATCTCTAAGCATATGATTTCCTATCAACTCCCATTGCCTTTTGTATGGTATCCGCGGCCTCTCCGATCGTAGTAGCGCTCACATCCACATCCAGTCCCTTCTCTCTTAGCTTATGAAGAATATAAGTAACCTGTGGAGCGGCCAATCCCACCTCTTCCAATTCCCTGTAATGTGAAAAAACAACTTTAGGCTCATCGTCATACATAACCTGTCCTCTGTTCATTACAATTATCCTGTCCACATATTCCGCCACATCCTCCATACTATGGGATACCAGCAAAATAGTCATTCCTGTCTCCACCTGCAGCGCTTTAATCTGTTTTAAAATTTCATCCCGACCTTTGGGGTCCAATCCTGCAGTGGGTTCATCCAATATCAATACCTCCGGTTTCATCGCCAATACCCCTGCAATGGCCACCCGCCGTTTCTGTCCGCCGGACAGTTCAAACGGAGACTGATAATACAGGTCCATGGGCAATCCCACCTTGCGCAGCGCATCAAAAGCTCTCAGTTCCGTCTCCTTTTTATCCAGCCCCAGATTTTTAGGCCCAAAACATACATCTGTAAATACATCTATCTCAAACAACTGATGTTCCGGATATTGAAATACCAACCCTACTTTGCTGCGCAATTTTTTCAAATCATAGTCCTTGTCATAAATATCCTCGCCATGAAAATAAATATGTCCTGATGATGCTTTCAGCAATCCGTTCATATGTTGTACCAACGTAGACTTTCCTGACCCGGTATGTCCGATAATTCCCACAAACTGCCCCTCCGGTATCTGCAGACAGATATCGTCCAAAGCATTGACCGCCAGCGGCGTATCCCCTCCATATACATAATTAATATGGTCTAAAATAATTGACATTCCCTACCTCGTTTCCATGAGAAAACTTACTCTCCTCCGCTTCTTCCCGGAGGATCCTTTTATGACTTTCTCAATTGCTCTAACTCTTTTGTCAGCTCCTCTATCGTTAAAATCCCATTTGGCAGCCTAACGCCTCTTTTCTGCAGCTCATAGGAAAGCAGCGTCACCTGAGGCACATCCAGCCTGAGTTCTTTCAGCCTCTCCACCTGTGAAAAAATATCTCTTGGGGTGCCCTCCATTGCAATCTTTCCACTGTCCATAACAAATACCCGATCGGCATGAATAATTTCTTCCATGTAATGGGTAATCAGAATAATGGTCACTTCTTCCACTTGATTTAACGCCCGTGCTGCCCGTATAACTTCCCTGCGTCCGCTTGGGTCTAACATAGCGGTGGGTTCATCCAAAATAATACATTTGGGATGCATTGCAAGAACACCCGCAATGGATACCCTTTGCTTTTGCCCGCCTGACAGCTTATTGGGTGAATGTTTGCGGAATTCATACATTCCTACCGCCCTGAGACTTTCCTCCACCCGTTCCCATATTTCCTTTGTGGGAATCCCCATATTTTCCGGACCAAATCCCACATCTTCCTCTACAACCTGTCCGATAATCTGATTATCAGGATTTTGAAATACCATTCCGGCGGTCTGACGTATCTCCCATACCTTCTCTTCCTGTGAAGTATCCATTCCATCCACCCACACACTGCCTTCTGTAGGATTTAGAATGGCGTTAATATGTTTGGCAAGTGTGGATTTTCCTGACCCATTATGGCCCAGGATAGCAATAAACTCTCCCTGTGCAATATCTAAATCCACCTGGTCTATGGCTTTGGTAATTCCCTCCACATTGCCTTCCTCGTCACGTCTGATATACTCATAAACCAAATCTTTCGTCTTAACAATTCCCATTTTCTATCCGCATCCTCTGAATTCTCATTCCCATTGCTACACACATCTTCTGACGCCCGATCCCTCATTTACAATGCCAAAACATTCACTTTACAGTCCATTCCCCCTGTCCCTTCCGGCGTCGCTGCACTCGCTTCACATTATATAAAATTCCTGCCCAAAATACAACTGTTTTTATGATTACGGCCATTAAAAGTAACCACCAGATACCGTTGTTATTCCCATAAAGCAACAGAAGTTTAATGATTCCATCCGCAAATTATCCAGTTCCTCGCAACAGTTGGGACAAGTCAACAAAGAGTTACAAATGTGCATGATTGCCAACAATGCAACATTAGAAGGGACAATTTACAAAAATTCTACTCTATGTTATGATAGGAAAAGAGTATTGTATGCGCCAAAAAGGAGTATTGTATGAACAAGAATAAATTATTGACCATGGTTGCCATCTTAGCTGCCATTGTAGTGATTGCCAGCAGTCTGACCAGAGTTGCCACCCACGACTCCATGACTCTGACAGAATATATGGAATCAAACGCAGCTTCCTCACCGGACGCCGCTCTTCCCAGCCAACTGCCGGCAACTTCAGATTCGTCAGCACCCCCGCAGCAACCGCCCGTTTCACCCGTCCCTTCCCCCAGTACTGCGCCTTCACCCGTTCCCACCTCTCTTCCCTCTACGCTTACCGGCGCATCTCTTAACGGCGTCTCCCAAATAAAGCAGCGTATTGAATTGGCCGAAGGTTTCTATTATGAGCCTATTTCCGATAAACTTTGCCGTTATATGACTGGCGTATCTTATCCCGCCCCAGAAGATAGCGGCGCATCTCCGGAAATTACTTTTGAGGAACTTCGCTATTTACACATTCTGCACTATAACTTTGACGGCGAATCCACAGAGGGCGAATTGATCTGCAATGAATCCATTGCCGATGATTTGGCAGAAATATTTTATGAACTATACCGCAATGAATATCAATTGGAAAAAGTATTGCTGATTGACGAATATAATGGCGATGATGACGCTTCCATGGAAGACAACAATACCTCCTGTTTTAACTACCGAACCATAGGAGACAGCAATAACTTATCCAAACACGCTTATGGGTTAGCCGTAGATATTAATCCAATGTACAACCCTTATATTACCTACACGGGGAACGGACGAGAGAACATCGCTCCGGTGTCCGCCCAGCCCTATGCCGACCGTTCCGCCAGTTTTCCTTACAAAATAGATACGGAAGACCTTTGTTACAAATTATTTGTGCAGCATGGCTTTACCTGGGGCGGAAATTGGAATAACAGCAAAGACTATCAACATTTTCAAAAATCTCCGGCACTGACAGATTAATTTAAAATCAATCTGTCAGTGCCGGAAATTTTTTACACATATTCTTTGCACGTTTTTCCTATATTTGAATCTCTGTCCATTTTCCCTGTCGGAATCGAATACTGGCAAAAATAAATCTTGAAAGCTGGTCCGCAATGACTCCAAACCAAATCCCTGTAATCCCCATTGCCAGCCCATAGCCAAAGACATAAGAACCAAAGGTTCTCACAATGGTAACGCTGACCGTAGAAGCAATGGCTGTATATAAGGTGTCCCCAGCCCCTCGCAGACATCCCATGTAGATAACCTGTGCAATCTGCAAAATGACAACAAAGATAATCACGTGCATGATGCTGACACCGATTTCAACAATTTCCTGTTCTTTGAAAAACAACCCCATCAAGGGACCCGCTCCAAAGAAATATGTAATGGCAAGTATGATGGAAACCACGCCTCCAATCATGCGGCAGGTCCTGCCATATTCCTTAGCCCTGTCAGGTTGTTTTGCTCCCAGACTATATCCAATCAGTGCCACCGCAGTAGCCTGCAGACCATCCCCGAAGGAAAAGGACAATCCCATAATATTCATTCCCACCTGATGCGCTGCCATAGCGGCCGTTCCCTGGTCGGCTGCCATAATGGCCGTCAGCATAAACCCAATACGCATTAAAACCTGTTCTGCAAATACACTATATCCTACCTTAACAATATTTTTCAGCGCGTCAAAGGATGGTTTGATTTTCTCTATTATAATATACGGAATACTGACAAAATTATTACTTTTCCACACAGATATCACACTCATTATACTGGAAACGACGGTTCCTAAGACTGTGGCCAACGCTGCTCCCCGGATTCCCATCGCCGGAAATCCAAAGTGCCCCTGAATGAGCAGATAATTAAATATAATATTTACCGTGCTGGACACCAAATTGGTTCGCATGGTAATGCGCGTATTTCCAGCACCTCTCTGGGCAGCGTTAATTCCCATCTGAAGCACATTAAATATCATCCCGCCCATTATTATTTTAAAATACAATGCGGCGCTGTCATGAGTCAATTCTTCTGAACCACATAGCCGAATAATGGGATCTGCCAATATTACCATTAAAATGCTCATAAATACTGACATCACAAGAATGAATACAAGAAACGTGGAGAAAATCTCATTGGCTTCCTCTCGTTTTCCTTCCCCTTTACGTCTGGCAACCAATGCCGATATGGCCACATTTGCAGCTACAAACAATGACAATCCCAGGAATTTGGGCTGGGTGGTCAATCCCACTGCCGCAACCGCATATGACCCCATGGAGCTTACCATCAGAGAATCCACCAGCCCTGCAAATGCCGTAAAAAAAGATTCCAGCATTGCCGGCCACGCCATATTCATAGTTTTCCTGATATCGTCCCTATTGTACCGTAATAGTTTCATCATGATACCCCTTAGCGTGCCTCCATACTTATATGTCAAAAGGGGAACCAATGCTTACCACATCAGTTCCCTTCTCTATAGACACCAATTCATGCAATTCCTGTCATATTATACCAGTTCCAGAATAACTTCCATCGCTGCATCACCCTTACGAGGGCCAATTTTAACGATTCTGGTATAACCGCCCTTCCGGTCCACATACTTAGGTGCATATTCATCAAAAAGTTTTTCAACCAGATTTACTTCTTTCGTATTTCTCTTCTTGCCCGCATTTTCCACAGGAACTTCAACAACCGGATACAATACTCTGAGCATCTGACGTCTTGCGTGAGACCTGCTGGGTAAATCTTTCTTAATTTCCTTGTCAACAGTCTCATACTTGGTAACTTTCTTGCCATCCACAACTTCTTTTACACGTTTGCCGTCCTTATCCTTTACCGGAACCTTCGCCTGAACGGTTACATTCTCGAAATTATCCTTTTCCCTGACAGCCATTGCAATCAGACCTTCCGCAATCTTCTTCACTTCCTTAGCCCTTGCCTCGGTAGTAACAATTTTGCCGTGATTGAGCAGCGCCGTCACCTGATTTCTAAGTAAAGCCTTCCTCTGAGAGGATGTTCTGCCTAATTTTCTGTATTTTGCCATAATATTTTCCTTTCTCCATTCATGGTACATCCGGCTACGCCTTTTGGACTTACTTACCGAATGTATAATATGCTCCATTCTGAGATGAACCGCCTGCGAACCCTTGGATTTACCGCCTGTGGTTATCCTGCTCCCGCGTCAGAAATTTCCCGACCTTTATTCTTCACTGGGATTTAGCTGCAATCCCAATTCTTTCAATTTTGACAATACTTCTTCCAATGATTTTCTTCCCAAATTACGTACTTTCATCATATCCTCGGAAGTCTTGTTGCACAATTCTTCCACTGTATTGATTCCGGCTCTCTTGAGACAATTATAAGAACGCACGGAAAGTTCCAGTTCATCAATGCTCATTTCAAGTACTTTTTCTCTCTCGTCATCTTCCTTTTCCACCATAACCTCTGCGGTCTTGGCATTCTCGGACAAATCGATAAAAAGACACAAATGTTCACTTAAAACTTTTGCGGCAAGACTGATTGCCTCGTCAGGAACCAAAGTCCCGTTTGTGAACACATCAAGTGTGAGCTTGTCGTAATCGGTAATCTGGCCCACACGGGTATTCTCAATCCGTATGTTGACTCTTTCCACCGGCGTATATATGGAATCAATCGCAATTACACCGATGGGTAAATCTTCGTGTTTGTTCTTATCGGCACTTACATAGCCGCGGCCTCTGGTAATGGTAAGCTCCATATAAAATTTAGCATCTCTGCCGCTTAATGTAGCAATCACCAAATCCGGGTTCAGGATTTCAATATCCTGATCAGTCTGAATATCAGAAGCGTGTACGACGCCTTCGCCTTCAAATTCAATGTAAGCAGTCTTGGCTTCATTGGTCTCACTGTTGTTTCTGATTGCAAGACTCTTGATGTTCATAATAATCTCAGCCACATCCTCCTTCACACCGGCAATAGAACTGAACTCATGCAGCACGCCTTCAATTTTAATCTGGCTTACTGCTGCGCCGGGAAGGGAAGAAAGCATAATCCTTCGCAGAGAATTGCCAAGTGTAATGCCATAACCTCTTTCCAAAGGTTCGACTACGAACTTGCCATACTTCTTGTCTTCTGAAATTTCAGCAACCTCAATATTAGGTCTCTCAAAATCAAACACTCGAATAACCCTCCTTTTTAATGTTATTCAAATACACAAGCACTCTAAAGCCATATCCTGCTAACAATATAGCAATGATATGGCCTCAGAGGCCAGCAGGGCTTATTACTGTTCACAAATCTCTCATTTATTCCATATTTCAACTTATATTCCACCATATTGTGCAGAAACAAATCAAAGTACAAAATACATATTTTGCAAAGAGTTCTGCCAAATATCCTGACAGTCTGCGAACAGTAATTATGATTATTTAGAGTACAACTCCACAATAAGCATTTCATTAACAGGAACATCAATCATTTCTCTGGTTGGAAGATTCTTGATTGTACCTTTTAAACCTTCAATGTCAACATCCATCCACTCAGGTGTCAGTCTGCCGCCGGTTACTTCAAGGATATCCTTGTATCTCTGCATGGATTTCGCACTTTCCTTGACTTCAATCACATCACCGGCTTTAATCAGGTAAGAAGGAATGTTCACTACCTTACCGTTTACCAATATATGCTTGTGGTCCACAATCTGTCTTGCTTCACGTCTGGTCCTGGCAAATCCCATACGGAACACGATATTATCCAATCTGCGTTCCAACATAATCATCAGGTTTTCACCTGTCATTCCTTTCATTCTGTCAGCCTTTTCATAATAATTCCTGAACGGCTTCTCCAGAACGCCATAAATGAATTTCGCCTTCTGCTTCTCGCGCAGTTGCAAACCATATTCACTTACCTTCTTGCCTGCCCTTGCATTCTGTCTTTTGGACTTCTTGTCATACCCCAGATAAGAGGGTTCCAATCCCAAAGCCCTGCATCTCTTTAATACGGGAACACGATTTACTGCCATTTTCTGTTTTCCTCAACTTTCTTGTCTGTTTACAGTATTTATTGTAGCTGCCTGCTATAAATACCTTCCTCCAACAATTTGTTCCTATTCATTTACCATTTCGGAGGCCGATGGCATTTTCTACGACACAAAAAACGTGTGTCTATGGTCTTATACACGACGCCGTTTCGGAGGACGGCATCCGTTATGAGGCACCGGAGTCACGTCGCGGATACTGATTACTTCCAGACCGCATGCGGAAAGTGCCCTAATTGCAGCCTCGCGCCCTGAACCGGGTCCTTTTACAAATACATCAACGGATTTCAACCCATGTATCAAAGCAGCCTTTGTAGCTGTTTCTGCTGCCATCTGAGCAGCATATGGAGTAGATTTCCTTGAACCTTTAAATCCCAGACCGCCGGCACTTGCCCAGCTGAGCGCATTGCCTTCCGTATCAGTCAGCGTAACAATTGTATTGTTAAAAGAAGACTGGATATGTGCCTGTCCGCGTTCAACGTTTTTTCTGACACGCTTTTTTGTTACTTTTTTCGCAACTTGTTTTGCCATTTTAAACTAACCTACTTTCTCACTATTCGGAATCAAGCTGATAATTACTTCTTTCCGACATTATTTCTTCTTATTTGCCACAGTTCTCTTAGGTCCCTTACGGGTTCTTGCATTGTTCTTGGTATTCTGACCACGAACAGGCAGCCCCTTACGATGACGGATTCCACGATAGCATCCAATTTCCTGAAGCCGCTTGATATTCAGGGCAATCTCACGCCTCAAGTCACCTTCTACCGTCACGCCAAGCCTTTCAATAGCTTCCGTAATCTTCTTCACCTCATCATCGGTAACATCTCTGACTCTGGTATCGGGATTTACACCCGCCTCCTTTAAAATCTTGTTAGAGGTCGGCCTGCCGATTCCATAAACATAGGTCAATCCGATTTCAATTCGTTTTTCTCTAGGTAAGTCAACACCTGCGATACGAGCCATTTACATTTCCTCCATTTCTTGATGGATTCTTCTCTATGAATCCATTGTGTTCCCCTTTAGGGGATGACACTTTGCGTACTTTTGGTCTGTCAATGTACGCACTTTTTACTAATTGATTGGGGTTTTCACCCAATCGGACACATTCTGCTTCCATCCGATTTTTCCGGGCCAATTATATGTTCCCAGTCGTGAACCCAATTCCCTGAAATAGAAATTCTATTTGGGGATGGGCAAGACGCCCGGCCTATAAAAAGTCCCGGTATCAAGAAGTAATCTCCGTAAGCTCTATCCCAGTTTTATGATAATCAATGCCTGATACATTGTTACAGCCGCACATAGAACCCGGACAAGAACTCACTTAACTTGTGGCTGTCCTTCGGACACCCTTGCAAGCGGTGATTATCCCTGTCTTTGTTTGTGTTTCGGATTTTCACAGATAACTCTGATGCGTCCCTTTCTCTTAATGATTTTGCATTTCTCGCAAATCGGTTTTACTGATGATCTAACCTTCACGTTAAACCCTCCTTTCAAAAAAGACCAGTTCGTATTATAACACAAGGGCTGCCGGTTGGCAACCCTTTTTTACACTATTTTCCCAACAAATTACTTTTTCCAGGAAATTATTTTTTCCTTATTATATAAACTCCTTTTGCCCCCATACAGCTCAGTGCCAATATGGCCACCGACAGAATTCTGAAAGTGAACCTTGCATGAAGTGCGGAATGATGCTGTACCAGGATAATCCATACAAAGGGAATACAAAATATAAGCCCAAACGGTGCCAACTGACCAATCACATATTTAACGCCCGCTGTTCTGGCCGCAGCCACCGTTGCCAAAAGTGCCGCCACAACCACCAATACTGCAGCAACGGTATAAATAACCATATCATATTCCTTTAAATTCAAGCCTATGACATAAAAACCTCCGTTAAAACGGGGTCTGCCTCCAATGGATTCGGTCCGGCCTATGATGGACCATAATGCGTCTTTTATGGTGCCTGTGTGCAGCGTCAAATCTGCAATCACCCATTTCATGGCCCACATTCCTCCATAGCCCAATCCCCAACCCACACAGTTGCACATGAAGCTCAATATATGTTCCTTCGCTGACTTTTCCCGCCGCATCAGAAAACACATACATAAAGGGAATCCCAATGTTACTACGGGATATGTCAAAAAATCAAAATATGCCGTGGCAATTCCCACCGCCAAAAAAAACTCCGGATAGCACTTCTTTTGCTCCAGCCAATCATGGCGCAGAAGCATAAAAAGCAATGCCGCCAATGTTATGATCCAACAAACCGACATGGTAAGCGATATATGAACCAGCAAAGGTTTCATAAAAAAAAGTCCCGCTGCCAATACCACCGCCATCTCCCACGACCACTTTCGGAGCACAACAAATACCACTGCCGCCATAAGCGCCAGTTGCACCAGAATACCCAAACAAATGACCTGCTTCCAACTCAGAAACATTAACAACGGTTTCAGATATATCAGATATCCATGCCAATATCTTGCATAGGTGTGAAGATACATCCCAGAAGTATCCGCCTTTGCACATATCGCAGAAAGAGACGCCTCCGGTTCCCAAATTTCTTCCGCCACATCATTATGATACACCCACATAGCATGCTCATAGGCAGTCTTTCCTTCTATCTTTTCCATGGCATTCTGTACCATAATGGTATCGGTATAGGTTTCTTTCTTCGTCCAGATATAGTTTTCCAGACCACTTTCCGGTATCTGCTCCTCCTGACGAATCATCTCACTTACATCTTCAGCCACATGTTCCAAAATAGGTTCTTCCGGCAGCAAAAATACCAATACCAGTA
Source organism: Lachnospiraceae bacterium (assembly GCA_022793065.1). Classification (GTDB taxonomy): domain Bacteria; phylum Bacillota; class Clostridia; order Lachnospirales; family Lachnospiraceae; genus Acetatifactor. The sequence continues at coordinate 46,638 of JAAWCE010000008.1, read as the reverse complement.
ACAGTGTCCCCACCGCTGCGCTTCCAAGCATCAAAGCTATCACATGCTTCATGAAACGTCCAAAACCAGAATTCATTTACTTATCTCTCCAGATAATTCTTCCTTTGCTCAAATCATAGGGTGAAAGTTCAAGCGTCACCCTGTCCCCCGGCAAGATACGAATAAAATTCTGCCGAAGCTTACCGCTGATATGGGCCAGCACCCGATGTCCGTTTTCTAACTCCACCTGAAACATCGTATTGGGCAGCTTCTCCACAACAGTCCCTTCAATTTCAATTACATCACTTTTAGACATACACTTCCTCCATCCTTAATCATTGTCACAACCCGTTTGGGTCATTGTGTATTTTTTCAGCGCATACAGTATTTCCTCCGCATACACCTTCTCACCTTTTTGCAGTTTTTGAAGCAATTCCCCTTCAACCCTTTGATTGATTTGCTGTATATGCTTCCTCCGCTTTTTTTTCGGCTTATCAGGCGGCTTCAAACGCCCGTCACACAGAAAGACAAAATCCCCTTCCTCCGCCACGACCACATAAAGTCCTCCCTTATCATGCCCGGCCCTTGAAGTAACCAGCTGTCCGATCATATTCCTCCAATCTCATTCCCGTCCGGCTCCTGATTCTGCCAAATCATGCTCAGCAGACCGTCAGAATCTCAGGTTCTCCATCTGTAATCAGAATAGTATTTTCATAATGTGCCGATATGGAGCCGTCTTCCGTTACCACCGTCCAATTATCGTCCAGCCATTCCACATCCGCCCTTCCCATGTTAATCATGGGTTCTATCGCAAGCGTCATACCCTGGCGAAGCTTCGGCCCTCTTTTTATCTGTGCATAGTTTGGCACCTGGGGATCCTCATGGAGCTTAGTCCCCACGCCATGTCCCACCAAATCCCGCACAATCCCGTACCCATAAGGCTTTACATACGCAGCAATGGCATTGGAGATATCAAACAAATGATTGCCGGCTTTTGCCATTTTTATACCGGCATAGAAACTTTCCCTGGTTACATCCATTAGTTTCTGTGCCTCAGGACTGATACGCCCTACCCCATATGTCCTCGCTTCGTCGGAATGATATCCTTTATAAATCATCCCCGCATCCAGACTGACAATGTCGCCCTCCTGTAAAATCCGGCGTTTATTGGGAATCCCATGTACCACCTCATCGTTTACGGACACACAAATGCTTGCCGGATATCCGTTATAATGAAGAAAGTTGGGAATCCCACCCATTTTACGAATCAAGCTGTCTCCTTTGATGTCTATCTCTCTGGTAGAGACGCCGGGACGTATCATCTCTTCCAATTCCTTATGTACGATTGCCAACCGCCTGCAGGATTCCCTGATCAGTTTAATCTGTTCTTCTGTCTTAATTATAATCGCCATAACCACACAACTTCCCAGGAAATTACTTTTCCTCTTTTATGATTTCCGAAATCAACTGAAATACCGCTTTCATTTCCATAGTGCCGTCCACAGATTTCAGCACACCCTTCTTCGTATAGTAATCAATCAGCGGCTGGGTTTGATCATGATACACCTTCAAACGATTCTGAACCGTTTCCTGTTTGTCATCGTCCCTGAGAACCAGTTCCCCTCCGCAACTATCACATATCCCCTCTTGTTTGGGCGGAATATGTTCCATATGAAAAGTCGCCCCACATTTGAGACATGCGCGTCTGCCGGACATTCTCTTTACTATATTGTCATCCGGAACATCCACATTTACGGCGTAATCAATCTTCTCATTCAGCTTCTCCAAAGCCTCGTCCAACACCTCCGCCTGGGGAATCGTTCTTGGAAAACCATCCAATACATATCCGCCCGCGCAGTCTTCCTTTGCCACCCTGTCCAGCAATATCTTCACCGTCAGCTCATCCGGAACCAAAAGCCCCTGATCCATATATTTCTTCGCTTCCGTTCCCAGTTGTGTTCCCTCTTTGATGTTGCTCCGAAAAATATCCCCCGTAGAAATATGGGGAATACCGAATTTTTCCGCAATCATCTTAGCCTGGGTCCCTTTACCAGCACCAGGCGCACCTAACATAATAATTTTCATAATAAGCCTCCCTGCCCCGTTTCCTTCGCTTCCGTTTTTACAAATATCATTTCTATTTTACCCACTTTACGAAAAGTTTGCAATATCTATCTGACAAAATTTGAAAATTAGTGTTACAGTTCAGCGCAGTTCAGGGTCTTATCTTTGGTTTTCCATATTCTTTTTTCCACAAAACCTATGATTTCTCCTACGCCCATTGCCATATAAGGGATCTGCATAAACAAATACGGCAATACATATCTGGTTTTTGCCTCCCACATGAGCGAAAACAAAAACCCGCCGAAAACAGCAATCAGCAATACATATGTTTCTATGTGTACAAACCTTTTCCTCTGACAAACTACTAAATACAATATCCCGCCATACATAAGCAGCTGAAATATTTTCATGCCCATCTCAATACAATTTGTCAATCTGCCCCCGGCAAATATCTCTCTTACCACAGGAAGCTGCTGGTCCCGCACACGCCCATTCATTGCCAAACTCTGATACATGGGCGCGTTCCATTGGGCATTCATTTTTCTCACAAAAAAATCCACCATGTAACCTGGCGCCTTTTTATAAATTTCCAGATACATATGCAAATTTTCGTAAGCCCTTTCCTTTGCAAGTTCCACATCATCATTCAACTCAGAAAAAACAGCATACTCATAATCATTATTCCATCCCGCGAACTCATAATCATCATTCAATCCCATAACAATAAAAAGCAACCCTGGAATTGCCCGTGCATCCGCGTCTTTCACATTGGCATATATTCCCCATACCGCCATTTGTATCCCGCCCCATCCCAGAATAAGAGCCGCCAACAAAACCAGATTCTTCCTATTATATTGAAATATTAATTTTATCACCATCACAATTATCAATGCAATCGCAAGAATTAACAAATTTTTCCTGAGACACACAGCAACACCTATGGAGAGTCCAAAAGCCACCCCTTTCCACCAGGTAAACCTTTTCAAACTGCTCAGATACATCCAAACGCTGAACATTCCCACAATACTTGATATTAAATCTCCATATACAAAGGTGGTATACGCATACATGGGAAAACACATCACTGCAAAAAACAGATAATAAATCTCCGCTTTTATATTATTATCTGAAAGAATTCTAAGAATGTTACAGCCTGACAATACAAGCAAAGGAACCAATAAAGCCGACAGATATTGAAACGCCTGATACTCCGTCTCCCCAAAAATCTTGAAGATTCCCCTCAGTAATGTAACCATGCCGATTTGCTGAGGATATCTGGCCAAATAATTTCCTTTCATAAGCCCCTCAAAATCACCCCTGTTGAAAGCATCCGCATAGTGGCATATGGCAAGCTGGTCCCAGTCAGGCTGTATTTTACCGGCCCATACCCAATATACACCCAGAACTGCGGATACCACGCAGGCAGCGCACAGCAAAATATTGCGATTCTTTCGCATCAACTTTTCTAATATTTTCCCAACAAAAGAAAGACTTATCAAAGCCAAAAAAATCAGTACGCTATTGCACAAAATAGAATCCGATCTGAAAAAGATATGTTCGTCCCATGGTGGGCCAATATTTTCCCCCGTCATGGAAAGGCAGCGCTGAAACAACACGAAAAAAAGCAAAATACAAATGAAATTAAAAATATAACAAAATGTCTTCTCTGTCAATATTTTTTTCATCCCAATACTCCTATCCGCCATTGGCGGACTGTCAATCCATCATTTGTCATCATAGAATCTCTTTTCATCTTTCTTATTTTAACCAATTTACGAAAAGTTTGCAACAGTCATTTGATAAAACTAATGGATTCAACCTTTTTTCCGTTCAATCTTCTGTTCCATGACAGTTATGATTTCATTGATTCCCATAGCCATATAAGGAATCTGCATAAACAGATACGGCAGTATATATCTGGTTTTGGCTTCCCACATCAGAGAAAACAGGAACCCTCCAAACACTGCAATCAACAATAAATACCACTCCATAGGCATAAATTTATCCCGCCGGTAAAGCAATAAAAACAATATTCCGCCATACATGAGAAGCTGAAATATCTTCATCCACAACGCAAGCATCTCCGCAAGTCTGCCCCTGGCAAATAGTTCCCTCACCACAGGAAGCTGCTCTCCGCCCACACTTTCATTCATTGCAATACTTTGATACATGGGCGCATTCCATTGTGAATTCATCTTTCTGACAAAAAAATCCACCATGTAGTCGGGATCATTTTTAAAAATTTCCATGTACATGCGCAAATCTTCATAGCCTCTTTCCTTCGCCAGCGCCACATTATCATTTGCTTCGGCAAAAATCACATATTCATATTGATTATGCCAACCGGCATACTGATAATCATCATTCAGTCCCATGACAATAAAAAGTATGGACGGGATCGCCGGCGCATCTTCTGTTCTAACCTGGCGGTACATGCCCCACAGCGCCAACTGTGTCACGCCGCACCCCAGCAAAAGCGCAGCCAATACTATCAAGTGCTTCCGGCTCCTGTCAAAACAAAGTTTAATCAACATCACAATTACTAACGCTATCACCAAAATCAAAAAATTCATCCTAAGACATATGGTAATACCCATGGATAATCCAAAAATCAACGCTTTCCACCAGGTAAAACGTCTCAGGCAATCCAGGTACATCCACACCCCAAACATTCCTGTAATAATAGATATCAGATCTCCATAAACGAAAGTCGTATAAGCGTACATGGGGAAACAACAAAGCGAAAAGATAAGATAATAAAATTCCGTTCTGGCATTATTGTCCGAAAGTAGTCTTACAATCTTGCACCCTGATAATACAAGCAGCGGAACCAGCAAAGCGTTCATATACTGGAATGATTTGTATTGTGTGGAGCCAAAAATCTTAAAAAGCCCTCTGAGCAGCGTAACCATGCCAAGCTGCTGCGGGTACCTGGCCACATAACGTCCTGTCAGAAGTCCATTAAAATCTCCCATATTAAAGGCGTCCGCATACTGACAGATTAGCCCCTGGTCCGCAATGGGTTCCACCTTACTCGCCATAACCCAATATAAGCTTATCATCCCTGAAAGGATACATGCACATCCCAAAATGATATTACGGCTTTTCAGTGTCAGTTTTTCCGATATTTTACCCACCAGATATAGTATGAACAATGACAATACTATCCATACGCCGTTCATCAGAACCAAATCCCGCTTAAAATAAATATGTTCGTCCCCCGCCGGCCCTTTGTTCTCACCGGTTAAGGACAGACAATAATGAAATAGGACAATAAACATCAAAACACAGAAAAAATGAATGATATTGCAAAAATTTTTTTCTTTCCAAAATTTTTTCATCTCAGCTCCTCATGCAAAAAGGGCGCATAGTATAAAATATACGCCCTGAACATTTCAAGATTTTATGTCATTCATCCACACTGTAATTTGGTGCTTCCTTTGTAATATGGATATCATGAGGATGACTTTCCCTCAGAGAAGCCGCAGAAATTTTGACAAATCTGCCATTCTCCTTCAGCTCCTGGATATTATTGGCTCCGCAATATCCCATACCGGAACGCAGCCCCCCCAACAACTGAAATACTGTATCCTCCAAATCTCCCTTGTATGCCACACGACCTTCCACGCCTTCCGGCACTAACTTCTTAGCATTTTCCTGAAAATAGCGATCTTTACTTCCGTTTTCCATCGCGGAGATAGACCCCATCCCCCGATACACTTTATATTTTCTTCCCTGGAACAATTCATAATCCCCAGGGCTTTCCTCACATCCGGCAAACATACTTCCCATCATACATACATTTCCGCCCGCCGCAATGGCTTTGGTAATGTCTCCGGAATACTTGATACCACCGTCGGCAATAATAGGAATATCATATTTCTTTGCCACTTCATAGCAATCCATAATAGCCGAAATCTGGGGCACGCCAATCCCCGCCACCACACGGGTAGTACAGATTGAACCGGGACCAATGCCCACCTTCACGGCATCCGCGCCATTTTCAATCAAATCCTTTGTGGCCTGGCCGGTTGCTACGTTTCCTGCCACCACCTGCAAATCCGGATATTTTTCTTTAATCATCTTTAAGCAGTTTAAAACATTTTGAGAATGACCATGAGCACTGTCCAACACAATGATATCCACTTTCGCATCTACAAGCGCAGCCACACGCTCCAGCACATTCGCAGTAATACCAACGCCTGCGCCGCACAACAATCTGCCCTGTTCATCTTTGGCAGCCAAAGGATAACGAATGGTCTTCTCAATATCTTTAATGGTAATCAGACCCTTCAAATTGTAGTCCTTGTCCACAATGGGAAGCTTTTCCTTCCTGGCCTGACCTAAAATCTTCTTTGCTTCCTCTAAAGTAATGCCTTCCTGGGCGGTAATTAACCCTTCACTGGTCATGGATTCCTTAATTTTCTTGGTAAAATCCGTCTCAAACTTCAGGTCACGATTGGTAATAATCCCTACCAGTTTACGTCCTTCCGTAATAGGTACGCCAGAAATACGAAATTTCCCCATCAGTGCGTCCGCATCCGCCAGCGTATGTTCCGGCGTCAAAGAAAATGGGTCTGTTATCACCCCGTTTTCAGAACGCTTTACCTTGTCCACTTCCTCTGCCTGCGCCTCAATGGACATATTCTTATGAATGATGCCGATACCGCCCTGCCGTGCCATCGCAATCGCCATTCGATGCTCGGTTACGGTGTCCATTCCTGCACTCATCATGGGAATATTCAATTTAATCTTTTTTGTCAGCCAGGTTGTCAAATCAACCTGATTAGGAACAACCTGTGAGTATGACGGAACCAGTAACACATCATCAAAAGTAATGCCCTCACCGATAATCTGACCCATTTCTTATCCTCCTATTCCAGTACTGTCTCTTCACTGCGGGCTTCGTCCTACGACACTGTTTTAAACTCGCACCTTAATTTTCATGAGTTTACCAAAATTTAAGAAATATGTCAATACATAATTTACTCTGCAAACACTTTCCTGGGCGCCATATTCCTCATAACCTTTACCAATTCCTCCGAGGGGCTTAAAATAATTTTCTGACCGCCCTCATAATACATAACAAACCGCTTGTCCGGCTGCAATTCTTCACCAATACTATAATCAATCTCTTTGGCGCTGCGATTTTTAAAATTATCCAAATGATAACTCTTAATGGGCGCCAGGATCTCCATCCGGTCAAGACTGTATGTAGCCACACGTTTTCTCTTCGACTTAGCCATCACCTTATCCACCACCAGCTCCCTGTCCAGATAGAGGTATTCGTACTCCAGGTCCGTAAACATATTGACGAAATAAGCGCCCACTCCCGTAAGTACCGGGGCAATAATGATAAAAGGCAGCAATGTTCCCACCACTATAAAAGCAAGCGAAAATATTACTGTCAGCACAATTAAGAATACCTTGAAAAATTTGCCTATCATGGAAGGCTTCGCCTTTACCAGACACTCCACATAAGTATCACTCATCTCACATACCTTCTCCTTTTCTTAATTTTCTGTAAATCTGTTGTAACTATCATACCCTATCTTTTTTCAACTTGCAAGTTGTTCTCCAATGATTTTCCATATATGTTTTTGGTTCTCCGTATTTATCCTTTTTTTAGAATCAGGTTAGATTCGCTCCCTTGACAACCTAACCACATGCTCGTATCATAATAAAAAACAAATGAATTGAAAGGTGGAACGATCATGCCGGTAATGGACGAATTCAAAGAAGAGAGAGAAGCGTTAAAAAATGCTCCTTTAAAGAAAAAAATAAGCTATTTCTTTTACTATTACAAATGGCATGTAATTGCCGTCATTGCAGTGATTTTCTTTATGATCTCCCTTGGGTATCAGATGCTCACCCGGAAGGATACCGCTTTCTACGCGGCCCTGGTCAATGCCATTGAATTGACCTCCACGGAAGAATATATCGGGAATTTTGGAGAATACGCTGGAATCGACCTGGAAAAATTCGATATTGTACTGGATGCCACCATGCGCATTAACCTGGAGGGTATTGACCCTGTCACACTCAGTTCCAGCCAAAAGCTGATGGCTAACATTGCCGCAAAAAATGTGGATGTGATGATTGCCGACGCCGCCGTGATGGAAAACCACGCCAACAACGATACTTTTCTTGATTTAAGGGATTTTTTATCGGAAGAACAATTCTCCAGATACCAGTCGCGCCTTTATTACATTGACCAGGCCGTGGTAGACGAGAAAAACGCCCGTTACAACGACCTGGATAACACTTATGTGCCGCAATATCCGGACCCCAGGAAGCCGGAAACCATGCAGGAACCCATTCCCGTAGGCATCTATCTGCATGACGCCTCCAATCTGAGAAATTACTATTATTATGCCCAGGGTGACGTCATTGTAGGAGTGGCAGGCAATACGGAGCGGTCCGAGACCACTTCCATGTTCCTGGATTATATCCTGGAATAGTTTGCCCTATTACCACCCTCATATGAAAATTTTTTCAATCAATTCCCAAAACTTTTTTGGCTTTATAATAATTCTCTTAACAGTCGATTTACACTGGCGGGGTCAGCCTTTCCCTTCATTGCCTTCATGGTCTGTCCCACCAGAAAACCGATTGCTCTGTCCTTACCATTATGATAATCCTGTACGGACTGAGGATTTGACGCAATTACCTCTTCTATCACTTTTTTCAGGGCATCGTCATCATTTATCATTACCAGCCCCTTTTCCGCCACATAGCGCTCCGGATCCACATCCTCTGCAAACATTACTTCAAATACTTCCTTCGCCACTGTGGAATTAATTGTCTTTTTTTCTGTCAGTTCAATGAGCTTTGCCAAATTTTCCGGTGAAAATCGAATATCTTCCGGGTCCATCTCCTTTTCTTTGAGCAGCCGTAATGTTTCTACCATTAACCAATTGGATACCTTCTTCGGTTGGCTCCCCAAATCCACCGTTGCTTCAAAAATGTCCGCCATATGCTTAGAATTTGTGATAATTTCTATATCATACTGCGGAATATCGTATTCCTTGCGATAACGTTTCATTTTTTCCATGCGAAATTCCGGCTGTGCAGAACGAATTTCATCCAAAAATTCATCGCTGACCGCTATGGGAACAAGATCAGGGTCCGGAAAATAGCAATAATCTTGGGCATCCTCCTTTGAGCGCATAGCATAGGACGTCTCTTTTGCTTCATCCCAACGCCTTGTCTCCTGTACTATCGTCTTTCCCTCTTCCAGCAACTCTATCTGGCGGTTCCTTTCCCCTTCAATGGCTTTTGTAATTGCCCGAAAGGAACTTAAATTTTTCATTTCCGTCCTTGTTCCAAACTCCTTTGCCCCCACTTCACGGACGGACAAATTCACATCTGCCCGCATGGACCCTTCCTGTAATTTGCAGTCGCTGGCTCCCAGGTATTGTATTATCAGGCGTAACTTCTCCAGATAGGCAATCACCTCTTCGGCACTGCGCATATCAGGCTCGGACACAATTTCTATCAAAGGCACACCGGAACGATTGTAATCCACCAAAGTACAATCCTCCCACTGGTCATGGAACAGTTTCCCCGCATCCTCTTCCATATGGATTTCATGAACGCCAATTTTTTTCACATACTTTGTTTCCCCATTGCCCACTTCAATCTCCACAAATCCCTCCCGGCAAATCGGAAGATAGAGTTGGGATATCTGATAGTTCTGGGGATTATCCGGATAAAAATAATTTTTTCTGTCGAATTTACAATATCTGGTAATATTGCAGTTGGTGGCAAGCCCTACCGCCACCGCGTATTCCAGAACCTTTTTGTTCAATACAGGAAGCGCTCCCGGCATCCCCGTACACACAGGACAGGTATGGGAATTGGGTCTCCCTCCAAACGCCGTGGAACAGCCACAGAAAATTTTGGTTTTTGTGGCAAGCTCCACATGGACTTCCAATCCAATCACAGTTTCATATTCTCTCGCCATCTTAACCCTCTCCTACTAAAAGTTCGTTTCTTCTCTGTTCATATGTGTATGCCGCCCGAAGCAGTTTCTTCTCCTGAAAGCAATCTCCTATCAGTTGTAAACCAATCGGAAGCCCTTTGCCGTCCATACCGCAAGGAATACTGATTCCTGGTAAGCCGGCTAAATTTACTGCAATCGTATAGATATCCCCCAGATACATTTTGATAGGGTCGGAAAGACTTTCACCCAGTTTGGGCGCAGTGGAAGGCGCAACCGGTCCGAGAATACAATCATATGCAGCAAAGGCACGGTCAAAAGCCTGTTTGAGCATTGCCTTCACACGAAGAGCTTTCAGGTAATAAGCATCATAATAGCCTGAACTGAGCACATAACTGCCTAACATAATACGGCGCTTTACCTCCGGCCCAAATCCCTGAGAACGGGTTTTTTTATACATTTGGTGCAATCCCTGGGCCTGAGCCCTCAAACCATATTTGACGCCGTCAAAACGCTCCAAATTGGAACTTGCCTCTGCGGAGGCAATGGTATAATATGCCGGAATTGCATATTCCACAAGGTCCAGGTCAAATTCTTCCACCACCGCACCTTGAGATCTCAATAGCTCCGCCGCTTTCCATACGGCATCCCGTACTTCCGTGTCAAGCCCCTGAGCACTTTTCTCCCTGTAAATTTCAGGATTTTTTCCCATACGAGCCTGAGGATTTTCTCCCATATAAGCCCTTGGGATACCAATTCTCATCCCTTTCACATCCCGTATCAGGGCCGATGTAAAATCTGTATCCTTTCTTGCAATCTGTGTGGAGTCCTTCTCATCAAATGCAGCAATGATCTCCATAACCGCTGCACAGTCCTCCACATTCTTACACAAAGGCCCGATTTGATCCAGAGAAGACCCATACGCCACCAACCCATAACGGGAAACAGTACCATAAGTAGGCTTCATGCCCACCACACCGCAATATGATGCCGGCTGTCGGACAGATCCCCCAGTATCGGAACCCAGCGCAAAAAAACACTCTCCCGCCGCCACTGCCGCTGCCGAGCCCCCGGATGAGCCGCCGGGCACATGTTCCGGATTATGGGGATTGCGTGTGACGCCATAAGCGGATGTCTCCGTGGTAGACCCCATAGCAAATTCATCCATATTGGTTTTGCCGATAAGAATGGCACCGGCTTTTTCCAATTGAAGTACAGCCTGGGCCGAGTAAGACGGAATATAATTTTTCAATATTTTTGAAGCACAGGTGGTCAACATTCCCTCTGTGGACAAATTATCCTTCATGGCCACAGGTACGCCCGCAAGAGGTCCCTGCAACTCTTTTGCCTCAATTTTCTTCTGCACCCGGACTGCATTGTCCAACGCCCTTTTTTTATCCAGCGTAATATAACAGTGCAGCGTGCCTTCCAATTTTTCTATCCGGGCAAACACGGCCTCCACTGCTTCCACTGCCGTTGTCCTGCCCTCTCTGATGGCTGCGCCCAGTTCCACAGCCGAAAGGGATAAAAGTTCCATCGCTTTATTTCCTCGCTTCATTATTTTATTCCAAACATCATTCAAACGTCTTTGGCACTACGAACATATTATCTTTTCGGGCGGGTACATTCATCAATGTACTCTCACTGCCGTCGCCGTTTGTCACAACATCTTCCCGAAAAACATTCTGCGCCGGGAATACATGGGACATGGGTTCCACCCCTTCTGTATCCAGTTCATTTAACTTGTCAATATAATCCAGCATCCTGCCCATATCTTTTTTCGCCTGCTCCTTCTCTTCGGAAGAAAGCTCCAGCTTGGCCAGAATACTTACATATGCAATTGTCTCGTCGTCAATTCTCTCCGCCATAACCTGCCCTTTCTATCTCATATCATCCGCCCCGGTTTATAACTTTCATTTGAACTGCATCTTTTACTCCCGCACCTTAATGTGTGCTTCCCGCAGCTGTTGTTCTGTCACATCCCCCGGTGCCCCGCAGAGAAGATCCTGCGCCGAACCGCTCATGGGAAAAGCGATTACTTCCCTGATGTTCTCTTCTCCCCGAAGCAGCATCAACATTCTGTCCACACCGGGCGCCATTCCCCCATGGGGCGGTGGGCCGAACTGAAATGCCTGATACAAAGCGCCGAACTTCTTTTTCAGAACTTCTTCCTCATAGCCTGCCAGTGCAAACGCTTTTACCATAATATCTTTATCATGATTCCGCACCGCTCCGGAGGACAATTCAACGCCGTTGCAGACAATATCATACTGGTACGCAAGAATCTCCAAAGGGTCCTTTTGTTCCAATGCTTCCATGCCGCCCTGGGGCATAGAAAAAGGGTTGTGAGTAAATGTAAGCTGCTTTGTATCAGAATCTATTTCATACATGGGAAAATCATTTACATAACAAAACCTGAACGCATTTTTCTCTGTCAGCCCCAGCTTCTCACCCAATTCATTCCTGATTTTCGCCCCATAATAACAAGCTCTTTCCTCCTGATCCGCAATGAAAAAAATCGTATCTCCCACAGCAAGTCCCACCTGGTCCCTGAGAACGGCTTTCAATTCCGCCGGGATAAACTTATCAATCGGCCCTTTATAACTGAAATCCTCCGCCACCTCCAGATACCCTAACCCTCTCATTCCGAGAGACAGGGCAAATTGCAGCAATTTCTCATGAAACCCTTTGCTCATGTTCTCATGGACTTTGATTGCACGCACCGTTCTGCCTAAAAAAGGCTGAAAGGAACATTTCTGGAAAAATTCCGTCACATCAAGAATCCGTAACGGATTGCGCAAATCCGGTTTATCACATCCAAATTCCAGCATGGCCTGCTTGTAGCTGAAAACAGGAAACGGCGCTTTGGTAATGGCCGCACCCTCCGGCGCAAACTTTTCAAACGTGGCAGACAACACTTCCTCCCCTACCCGAAATACATCTTCCTGGGTCGCAAAACTCATTTCAAAATCCAACTGGTAAAATTCTCCCGGAGAACGGTCCGCACGGGCATCTTCATCACGAAAACAAGGCGCAATCTGAAAATATTTGTCTATTCCTGAGGCCATCAATAGCTGCTTATATTGTTGGGGCGCCTGGGGCAGCGCATAAAATTTCCCCTTGAATTTACGGGAGGGTACAATATAGTCCCTTGCGCCTTCCGGGGAAGAGGCGGAGAGAATCGGCGTCTGAATCTCCACAAACCCCATTTCTGTCATCTTCTGCCGCAGAAAGGCAATGACACGGGACCGAAATAGAATATTGTCTCGTACCTTTGCATTTCTTAAATCCAGATAACGATAAATCAGACGCACTTCCTCCCTGGTTTCCTTAGAAGTCATCACTTCAAAGGGCAGCCGTTTATATACCTTACCAAGTACAGTGATTTCTTTTGCGTCCAGTTCAATCGTTCCTGTGGGAAGTTTCGGGTTATAGGTGTCCTCATCACGCTTCTCCACACACCCTTCTATGGTGACGCAAGTCTCCTTTACCAGTCCCTTTAACAAACTGTCCTTTCGGATCACCACCTGCAGCACTCCGTACATATCCCGCAAATCAAGAAATGATACTCCGCCATGGTCCCTGATATTCTCAATCCACCCCGCTACCCGAAGTGTCTGCCCGATATGTTGTTCACTGATTTCTTTCATCGTAATATTCCTGTAACAGTTTTTCATTTCCATGATTCTTCCCTCCCTTTCCGCATCCTGCAAAATCAATCAACCATACTTGCTTTTACATTTTCAGCCGCGCAGTTTATACGCCGTCTCAGCGGTACATTTCTTCTGCACAGATCTGCGCACAAAAATATCCCGGAACACAGTTTCCTGTATTCCGGGACGAATAATAACAAAACTATTATCCGCGGTACCACCCGCATTGAACATCCGTATCTTCCATCAAAGATATCCTCGGCTGTTCCCCTTTGACACTTAACGCGCGCAACGTGCTGCCCTAGCAAAAGAATCCTATTTCTGCTCCCTTTGTTCAGACAACCTGCTTCGGAGTGTTCCCCATATCAGTTCCCGCCGGCCGCGCTCTCAGTCGGTGACGCCGCCTCCCTGTTGCCTTTCCTGAAAGGAGTCTCCTTCATAGCATTTTTAATATGGAACTTATGCTACCACACTTTTTTCTATTTTGCAAGAATTTTTTCTCACCACATTATCAATTATTTCAATTCTATAGATATCCCTATAGATATCCTCGTTTCTTTGCTTCTGTTATCAAATAAGGCTGAATATGAGGGTATGTCCATTTTTCCGGCAGACTGTCCATGATTGCGATTTTCTCAATTTCACTATGTAACTGCGCTTCAAAGCTTTTGACATCGGCAAAGAACAACATTCCAAAAGATTCTTCTCCATGATTCAAATTATCCGGCGCCGTAACAGAATATACACAAATAGGCTTGACATTAAATTCCAAAGCGCCTGTTTCCTCATACAGTTCCCGCTTTGCCGTATCAATCATATTTTCCCCTTGTTCCCGATGACCTCCGGGGATTTCCCATGTCTCTCTATCCTTATGTTTGCAAAAGATGTATTTACCCTGTGTTTTAGATATTATTACAGCAAATTTAAGCAGTTCATCCTCTATGCTCTCATAAAATTTAACCTCTGTCATTCCATTTATGTCTCCATTTTCCCTTTTGATTCGTTCCAATTCTTGACTGTCAGAACAATCATATCTTCTGTATACGGCAAATCCATCACCCGCGCCTTGCCCTACTCTCTAATCCATCCCCATAAAACTGCCAGATACTCGCCGCAGTAATACATGCCCCTCAGCCAAATCAGCACGGCCCCAAACCATAAGGGCCATGCAAGGTCGCTTCGCTGCCGCAGTATTTTTCTCGCCAATATGAGTATTTCACAGATACACAGCAGCATAGTGCCAAAGGATGCCCTATCAGGATAATGGGGGGATAACACCATAGCTCCCCAGGATAACAATGCACAGAGAAGAAGAAGCACCTCCTTTACGCATACTTTCTGCTTCAGAACATACTTGCTCACAATCCACAGAAAGCCTAACACAAGCAGTGTAGGAAATAAATAGTCCAGCGCTGCCTTACTTTCCCTATAACATCTAAGAAAAAACCGCCATAAAATCCCATACTGATCTTCATTGACTTCCTGCAGGCGGACAAAATTACCCGGCGCCACAATACACATAATACTGCCGCCCAGACATGAAACACTCCCCAGCACCATCCACAGTCTAATCTTTCGTGTTTCTTTCAACACAAGGAAAATTACCGCCATGCTTAAAAGCCATACGGCCGTCCCCATATTCTCATTACTCCATCCCGCCGCAATCCCCAGGGGAATAATCCACAGCGTGATTCCCGGCAGCTTTCCCCTTACGGTTCCCTGGTCATCCTCTGGCAATTCCCGCAGATAGCAATGGATAAAAGCAAGAATAAATACAGTCATGTATAAATAATTTGCCGCTCCCGACTGCCAGAACATGCTTAGATGCCAGTTGGCATTTAAACCTAACGTCATTGATACAGCCGCAAAAAATGCCGGAAATCTGCGATTTTCCGAGACAATGCAGACCATCCCCCCCAGCAGCGCCGTCACTAACAGGTTCAAAATATCTGCCGCCCGTTCCCCCGCCAGAAGGGTCATCTGCAATATCCCATGGGCAATGCTCCTGCCCCCCCAATGATAATAATGCCAAAT
Organism: Lachnospiraceae bacterium; assembly: GCA_022793065.1. Classification (GTDB taxonomy): domain Bacteria; phylum Bacillota; class Clostridia; order Lachnospirales; family Lachnospiraceae; genus Acetatifactor. The sequence goes on along the minus strand of JAAWCE010000008.1, from coordinate 30,966 downwards.
TTGGCTCTGTATGATATCCCATATGGACGTAATGGGCGTATCATTATAAAGCATGGTAGCATACCAGTTATCATCCATGGTAAATACAACCGCCTTATGGACCATATACATTACAACCATGGACACCAAAGTCAGGATTCCTGTCACAATCCACATTCCTGTACGCTTCTCACCCTTCACCTGCAATACCTCCGTCCGACAACATCACACGCGGCCAACTTCCTTCGTTTCAAACTCCCAATCTTTTCACAGCCAATCATTTACCACTATCTATAATTTCTTAATCCGATCCACCGCCTCTATGGTATTCTCATAAGTTCCAAACGCAGTCAGTCTAAAATATCCTTCTCCGCTGGGGCCAAAACCAGAACCAGGCGTTCCCACCACATTTGCCTGCTCCAACAAATAATCGAAAAATTCCCAGCTTGTCATGCCCTTCGGCGTTTTCAGCCAGATATAAGGCGCATTGACACCGCCCGAAACCGTATAACCGGCTTCTTTCAACCCCTGATAGATATAGCTTGCGTTTTTCATGTAGTAGGCCACCTGGGCTTTCAGTTGTTCCCTTCCTTCTTTGGAATAAACCGCTTCTCCTGCCCGCTGCACAATATACGGCGCTCCGTTATATTTGGTTCCATGGCGCCTTGCCCACAGGGAGTGCAGCATTGTGTCACCGCATTTTAATTCCTTAGGAATCACAGTAAACCCTAACCGCACACCTGTAAATCCGGCATTTTTAGAAAAAGAACGAAGTTCAATGGCACAAGTCCTTGCCCCCTTACATTCATAAATACTATGGGGCACATCCGACTGGGAAATATACGCCTCATATGCGGCGTCATATAAAATTACCGCACCTACCTTATTGGCATAATCCACCCACTCCTGCAGACGTTCCTTTGTAATTGCGGAACCTGTGGGATTATTGGGGAAGCACAGATAAATCAGATCCGGCTCTTTTTCCGGCAGTCTGGGTGCAAAGTCATTTTCCGCCGTACAGGGCATATAAATCACATCGCTCCAGGTTTCCTTTTCCTTATCATAAGTACCTGTTCTGCCCGCCATCACATTAGAATCCACATAGACCGGATACACCGGATCACACACCGCAATTCGATTGTCCAGCCCAAAAATCTCCTGAATATTGGCCGAATCACTCTTTGCCCCGTCGGAAACAAAGATTTCATCGGCGGAGATATCACAACCGCGGGCCTTATAATCATTTTCCACAATGGCATTTCTTAAGAACTCATACCCCAAATCCGGCGCATAGCCATGGAAAGTCTCCGCTTTCCCCATTTCATCCACCGCCTTGTGTAAAGCCTCCACAATCGCCGGAGCCAAAGGTTGTGTCACATCCCCGATTCCAAGACGTATCACCCTTTTGTCCGGATTGGCGGCACTATAGGCATTTACCTTTTTCCCAATGGTAGAAAACAAATAACTTCCGGGAAGTTTTAAATAATTTTCATTGATTTTAAACATAATATCTCTCCTTTTGTATTTTTGTCTAACTATATCTATATAAAATCAGGGAAGCATGTATTTCTATCCGTCAATACATACCTGGCCCTCAAATACCGTTACCGCCGGCCCCGTCATATATACCACATCATTTTCCCTGTCCCATTCTATGAGCAAATCTCCGCCTGGCATTGTAACCCATACACGGTTTTCCGTCAAGTGGTTTAATACAGCGGCCACCACCGCGGCACAGGCGCCGGTGCCGCAGGCAAGCGTCTCCCCCGCGCCCCGCTCCCATACCCGCAGAAAACAATGCTCCTTATCCAGTATTTCCACAAATTCCGTATTTACCCGTTCCGGAAATCTCTCATGATATTCAAACACGGGACCTATTCTGTCAAGTTCTATTTCCCTGACCCCTTTTGTAAAAATCACCGCATGAGGATTTCCCATGGATACACAAGTCATGTAATACTCTGTGTTGCCGGCTGTCATTGGAGAATTCACCACCCGCTTGCCCTCCGCTATCACGGGAATCCGGGACGGCGTCAGAATAGGGCTGCCCATATTTACCCTAACGTACATAATATCTGCCTCTGTCATCAAATCCAGATATTTTATCTGCCCTCCACTCTCCACTGCAATATGCGTTTTATCCGTCATCCCTTTATCATATACATATTTCCCCACGCACCGAATACCGTTGCCGCACATCTGTGCCCGCGTACCGTCGGCGTTATACATCTCCATCTCAAAGTCCGCTGTCTGGGATGGATTGATAAAAATCAAACCGTCTCCCCCAATCCCATGCTGCCTGTGACTCAGACGCCTGGCCACTTCCGGTTTCTTATCCCCATCCACCTTTTCCGTAAAACCATTCACATAGATATAATCATTCCCGCAACCGTGCATTTTCGTAAACTTCATATGAATTCCCTTGATTCCGTTTTACTGTTATTACACTTTATTGCGGGAATTCAAATATCATTCCAGCTACGCATAAATCTCTCCAAAGACACATATTTATTATAAAGTGTCAAAAGAAAGCTTAGGGGGAATATTGATGAGTGCCAAAACTAAAATTGTTGTACTTCACATGAAGGAGCTGATCTATACCGCAATCTTTGCCGCGCTTGGAATTCTGTTTGTTATCCTGCTGGTCATGATGTTCCTGCCGGACAAAGAAAAGGAAAACACACCTGCCTCCGACTCGGAAGTGGTGGAGACCGCCTCCCTCTACATACCCGGCATCTATACTACGGAACTGGTATTAGGAAACCAGTCCATTGACGTAGAAGTGATTGTGGATAAGAACAACATCACCTCAATACGTATGGTCAATCTAAACGATGCCGTAACCACTATGTATCCTCTGCTCCAGCCCACCTTTGATTCCATCTGTGAGCAAGTGTACAACCAGCAGTCCTTAGAAGACATCACCTATACTGCCGACAGCAAGTACACCTCCCTGGTACTTCTGGAAGCCATTCAAAACTCTCTGAATAAGGCTATGGGGAATCGCTGACGCGATTCCCGTAGCACACCGAAACAGGAAACTTCATAATAACTCTCAATTCCAATCTTCACAGTCTTTCCACTTCATCCATCCACAGACCAGCGCTGGCGTCCGAAGGCATACGCAAATCTCCCCTGGGAGATACCGCCACACTCCCCACCTTAGGTCCGTCCGGCAGACAAGAACGCTTAAACTGCTGCTGAAAAAATCTATGGTAAAATATTTTCATCCAATGCAATATGATATCTTCTTCATAAAGCCCTTTAAAAGCAAGTTTTGCCACCCGGTATAATTTTGCCGGCGGAAATCCCCATCGCAGCATGTAATACAGAAAAAAATCATGTAATTCATACGGCCCTACCAAATCTTCCGTCTTCTGTGAAATCACACCGTCCACAGGGGGCAAAAGTTCAGGACTCACCGGCGTATCCAGCACATCTGACAGCACTTGGGAAAGTGTATTGTCCCCACAAGTATCCGCATAATATTGCACCAAATGCCGCACCAATGTCTTAGGCACCCCCGCATTGACACCATACATGGACATGTGGTCGCCGTTATAGGTAGCCCATCCCAACGCTAATTCCGACATATCCCCCGTCCCGATAACCAGTCCGTTCTCACGATTCGCAATATCCATAAGTACCTGGGTCCGCTCCCTGGCCTGGACATTCTCATATGTCACATCATGAACCTGTGCATCCTGCCCGATATCCCTGAAATGAACTTTTACCGCTTCCCTAATATCCACCTCTGTCAAAGTCGTCCCCAAAGACTGCGCCAGCTTGCAGGCATTGTCATAAGTTCTGCCCGTAGTGCCGAAACAAGGCATTGTCACGGCAACGATGCCCTTTCTGGCCAACCCTAACATGTCAAAAGCGCGAACCACAACCAGAAGCGCCAAAGTAGAATCCAAACCGCCGGAAATGCCAATGACAGCCTTAGAAAGCCTCGTATGCTCATATCTCTTTTTCAATCCGTATGACTGTATGGATAAAATTTCCTCACACCGACTGTTTCTCATCTCCTGATCCTGGGGCACAAACGGCATACAATAAAATTTACGCTCCAATTTGGTTTCTGTTATATTAAATCGAAAAGGAACTCTTTGATAGACGGACTGAGGCGCTTTGCCGAAAGTTCCCATCCGCCGTCTTTCAGATAGAATTCTCTCCACATCAATGTCCCCATAAATTGTCTCACACCCAAAACGCTTTATCTGTACCAGTATGGTACCGTTTTCCGCAATGATATTATGTCCGCCGAATACCAAATCCTGGGTGGATTCTCCCTCTCCTGCAGAAGTATAAATATAGCCGCAGATAAGTCGCGCACTGGAAGATTTGACCAAAAGTTCTCTGTACTCATCCTTGCCCACCGTCTCATTGGACGCGGACAAATTTGCAATAAGCGTTGCTCCCATCATGGCATGGCTGGTTCCCGGAGAATTTGCCACCCATAAATCCTCGCAAATCTCGCAGCCCACAGTGAGGCCGTGCATGGTTTCACATTCAAACAGAAGATTGGCCCCAAAGGGAACCTCTTTCCCGTCCAGCATAATCGTAACCGGCTCCTTGTTGCCCTCAGAAAAATGACGGCCTTCATAGAATTCCGCATAGGACGGAATATTGGCCTTGGGCACCAGCCCCAGTATTTGGCCATTCCATATTACGGCCGCCACATTATAAAGCTTTCCTTCCCGCTCCATAGGCAGCCCTACCATCACCAACGCATCTTTTCCACTGGCAGCCTCCGCAATCTTTAGAAGCTCCGCCGCAGCTTTTTCCAACAATAGCTGCTGCAGAAACAGATCTCCACAAGTATATCCTGTCAGACATAGCTCTGGAAACACAATGACTTTAGCCCCATGCACATATGCCTCTTCCAGCCTCTCGCAAATCACAGCCCTATTATAAACCGGATCCGCCACTTTAATCTTTGGAGTCACAGCCGCCACTTTTATAAATCCCTGTTTCATGCCACGCCTCTTTTCTATTTTTATGATACTTTACGGCCTTGTTTTCCATCTTTTTCCACTTTGTACCATTATAACATATGCTTTAATTCATCCACACTAAACTTGTACTTTTTACTGCAAAAATGACAGTTTACCTCAATCTCCTGTCCTTCGTCAATCATGTCCTGAATCTCCTTTTCCCCCAGGCTGATTAACACTTTTTCAATCTTCTGTCTGCCGCAATTACAGAAAAAAGCCGCAGGCATGGTATCCGTGACTTCATATGCCAATCCTTCCAATATAAGTCCCAACATTTGCTCCGGTGTAATTCCCTGGTCCAGCATAGCTGTCACAGAAGTTATCCCCGCCAGATTTCGTTCTAACCGTTCAATAACCTCTTCCTCCGCAAAGGGCATAAGCTGAATGAGAAATCCTCCCGCCTGTCGGACGGTATTATTCCGTTCCATCAGCACCCCTAAGCCAACGGCAGAAGGCACCTGTTCGGAGGCAGCAAAATAATAAGTCAAATCCTCCGCAATTTCACTTGTCTGAAGCATAGTCTGTCCAATATAAGGTTCCTTTAATCCCATATCCTTAATGACCCGCAGTATTCCCTTACCTACGGCCCCTGCCACATCCAGCTTTCCCTGACTGTTAGCCGGAAGAATCACATCCGGAACGCCGGCATAGCCTTTGACATGCCCCGAAGCATCCGCCGTCACCGTAATATCTTCCACAGGACCGTCCCCTTTCACCTGCAGCGTCAGCAGATCCTTCTCTCCCTTCAGCATACTTCCCATCATGGCTCCCGCGCTTAACAGGCGGCCCAAAGCCGCAGTGACAACCGGACTGGTATTATGCGCCTGTCTGGCAGCCTCTGTCAAATCCTTTGTGGTACAGGCAAATGCCCGGATTTGTGCATTTGCTGCCGTAGCACGGACAATATAATCTCCGGTATTTTGCTCCATCTCCCTTTTTTCCTTTCCCACGTTATCCCTTATACTCCTGTCTCTTAATTTAAGGAACTTGATTGCTTTTGGCACTCTTTCGCCACAACATATATGCGCTCACTTTTGTCCGTAACACCTTCTCCCGTGTCCGCATCCGTCATTTCCACCAGCATCATGCCCGACTGCTCCACCAGTCGGGCCATCTGCTCCGCCGTATACCCTCGCTGCAAATGAGTCTCCGTAAACTTTCTGAACAAATCCTCTTCTTCCCTGACAAATATGGTCAAATCATACTCATTTACCTCTTCTTGGGCATCATAGAAATTTTCCCATATAAAACTGCAGTTTTCACGATTCTCTGCAATCACTCTGTCTCCAATCACTTCACGATATTTTACAACTGTATTAAAATCAAATATAAAAATTCCTCCGGGATACAGATAATTGTTCACCAGCGCAAAAACTTCCAGCAGCGCATCCTCTTCCAAAATATAATTGACTGAATCGCACGCGCTATACACGGTTCCCACCGTACTGTACAATTCCAGCTCCCGCATATCCTGAAGCAAATATAAAATTTCAGCGCCGCTTTTTTCTCTCTTACCCATGGCAATATTCAGCATAGCCTCAGCCGAATCCACTCCTATCACATCATAGCCCTTCTCATACATAAGCTCCGCCAGGGTTCCGGTGCCGCATCCCAAATCCACCACCAGATTCCGCTCGGATTCCAACGCCTTCTCCGCGTTCCGCTCCGGTTTCGACACGCCATACTTTCGGATAAGTTCATCTATCCGTTCCGCCCATTGCCCGTATGGCACGTCATCCATCAATTCGTCATAGACTTCCGCAAAATCCTGATACATCTCCATCCCATCATTCCCCTAGTTTCAGCGCAATCACAAATCCCACTGCCAGCGCAATCACGCCCGTAAGTACATTCAGCACCGTAAATGCCGGAAATGTCCCCATGAGCCAAATGGCAACCGGAGAAGACACAATCAGCCCGATTATAGCCCAATAGGCATACAATGGAAATTTCTCAAAAATAATTTCCACCAGCTTCGCAATTCCGAAAATGCCAGCCACTACCCCCAGACCAAAAGGGATCAGAATGCCGCAGCCCGTCATAATTCCATCTATGTCCATTGCCGCCAATGCTGTGAAAAAATCTTTGATTGCATTTAAGACCGGATGATAAAATCCCATTAACATCAGCACCATAGACCCGCTGACACCAGGGATTACCATAGTGGCAGACGCAATAACTCCCACGCCAAAAAGTTTTACCACATTGACTATGTTAAAAGTTAGATCCGCTGCATTGCCTTCTGTTTCCCCCACGACTGCCAGCCCTACAACCAGCACAAAGAACAAAAGACCCGCTGCCATATGGCCCCCATGCACCTTCTTCCCTTTTACTTTTCCCCAAATTGCCGGAAGTCCTCCTAAAATCAGGCCCACAAACAACAGATTGGTCTGAATGGGAAAATTCTCAAATAAATACGTCAATCCAAAAGAACTGCCTGCAATTGCCGCTACCATACCGATCGCAATAGGCAGAAGAAATAGTACACTCTTCTTAAATTCGCTGAACAAATGCGTAATACAATGTATCAGTTTGTCATAAATCCCCATGGAAACCATCATTGTCCCCCCGCTGACGCCGGGAACAATATTTGCAATACCAATTACAATACCTTTCAGAAAACTTTTAATCATCACATTTCTCCATTCTTACTCATTTTCAAATATTTTTCCAGGAATACAAGCAACCGGTCCATCTGTTCGTCCGTTCCTATGGTAATGCGCAGAGAATTGGAAATCCTGGGTTTCTCCCAATACCTCACATAGATATCCGCCGCTCTGAGCGCCTGGAAAAGCTCCTTTGCCGGGATTGTTTCGTGAGTTGCGAAGATAAAATTGGCCCTGGAATCCGGAAAAGAAAATCCCAGTCTCTTCAGCTCCTTTTTTACCCTCTCTCTGGTTTTGATAATCTTCCCTGTAATCTCCTTAAAATAAACCTCATCCCTCACAGCTTCCACTCCCAAAACTTGTGCCGGCAAATTCATGGTATAGGAATTAAAGGAAAATTTTACATCATTCAGGTAGCCGATCAACTTTTCACTGCCGATACAGAAGCCAATCCGCAGTCCCGCCATAGCCCGCGACTTAGAAAACGTCTGTACCACCAACAGATTATCATATTTTTCCAATAATGGCAATGCACTTGTGCCGCCAAAGTCCACATAGGCCTCATCCACAATTACCACCACATCCTGATTTGTGCGAATGATTTCTTCCACCGTCTCCATGGATTCCAACAATCCGGTGGGCGCATTGGGATTGGGAAATATAACTCCTCCATTGGGCTGTTGGTAATCTTCGGCACGAATATGCCACTTTTCATCCAACGGACAGGTCTTATAAGGAATCCTGTATAAATCAGCCCATACATCATAAAAAGAATACGTTACGTCCGGAAACAAAATGGGGTTTCCGCTGTTGAAAAAAGTCATAAACGCCATAGCCAGCACATCGTCCGACCCCACCCCTACAAATACTTGCTCCGGCTTCACATGATAATACCCAGCCAGCGCCTCAACCAGCATAGAAGCCTGGGAATTAGGATACAAACGCAGATTCCCATACGCCATCCGGGCTGCAAGCCTCTCCACCCCCGGCGCCGGAGGATACGGACATTCATTGGTATTCAATTTAATTACATCGGCCTTTCCAGGCTGTTCTCCAGCCACATAAGGCACCACTTTTCGTACATTTTCTTCCCACTTCATCATCTCTCTCCTTTTGGGCAGCGCGGACCAGACCTGTTTCCATCGCTCCAGCGGGGGATGGCATATACCCTGGCCCCAAGTCCGCCCTACTTTTGTTTATTCAGTTGGTTTAATTCTTCCTGATAAATTCGTACCTGTTCCGGACGTTCCATGGCCTCATAACACCGAATCAATCCCTCCAGGCTTTCTCTGCCGCCTGCGCGAATGGTAAGAATGGGCTGCGTTTCATATACAGCGTTGTAATACCACACTGCGGCCTCTTCCCAATCCCTATGTTCCTCATAAAAATGTCCCATTTCACAGCATATTTCCGAACATGCCTCCTGGGCAATCACTTTGGATGTATATTTAAAAAATCGGATGGTATCCCCTGCAAGCCTGGCCGCCTTTGCCACAATGCAGCAAGCCTGTTTTAACTCGTCGCCATTTCTGCCTTCCGCTTCGGCGGAAGCGGCAAAAAAAGCCGCTGCCTGGGCAAAATCCTCATCATCTCCCGCAAGCATTAACTCCCTTGCGTACATGCCGTGAAGCCGTCCTGACAGCTCCAGCCCTTTCTCACAATGTCTGCGGAACGTTTCCAAATCCCGCTTCCCATGACTATTTTCCGGCAAATGTGTGATGACAATATCGCTGTCATAGACCACCGGCGCAAGACGCACCATCTCATGGATCGGGTCTTCCCACACAAAATCCCGTTTTCTCCGAAACAGCTTTGGCCGATACTCTTCGTCATAATTATATACCGTACCAAACTGAAGCTGATTGGCGTATTTCATCTGCACAATTTCAATATCGGCAAGCAAAGTTTCCTTCAGCATCCGAAACCGTTCCCTGTTCTCCGGTGAAAGCACCTCGTCAGCGTCCGCAGAATATATATATTCCATAGATGCCTTGGAAAAGACAAAATTTCTTGCAGCACTGAAATCATCCTTCCAGGGAAAGTCATAGACATGTTCCGTATATCGGCCCGCTATCTCTTTTGTGGCGTCCTCAGATCCCGTATCCGCTATCACAATCTCATCCACCAAATCCGCTATACTGTCAAGGCATCTTTCCAATATTCTTTCTTCATTTTTTACAATCATACATAACGATATTGTAATCATATCAACCCCACTTTTATAAATGAACTTCATCTTACTTTTACAAATAAACTTCTTTCCGGCCCCTCTATCATACCAAAAACAAAAATATGATACAACCATAATCTTCCTATTTTTCAAAAGCTCCCGCCGTAACAATTTCTGTAAAACACTAAAATTGTTGCCATTTGTCATTATTTTAGAAAAAGGTTATAGAAATATTATTGACGAATATATTTATTCATCGTATCATTGTATTATGAACTTGATACAACACTCCCTGGTGAAATCTATCCCTCATCACCTGTGCGGCTATAAATATTCCAGCTAAGAAATGTCAATCCATTTATTAAAAATATGTCAAGAGAAACTTTAAAAACAGTCTCGGAACGAAGGCGCCCGGAAGGAAATTTTAGCTGCATACTTTGCAGATGAAATTTTCTTCCCTGGTTTGGGCGCCGCAGTGGAGAGACCAGAACAAGTTCCCGCCTGCGGGAACTGGAATAGGAGGTATCCTTATGAGCAAAGATTCTTTCCGCAACAGAAAAAATGGCTTTGAAACCATGGACGGAGACCAGCAGAATACTGCCGGCAAAAAGAAAGCCCCCGGCCGGATTGCTGTCCTGGCAGCGGCGGCAACGGCACTGGTCATACTATTGTTCAATTCCGCTTATGAAATCAAAGAACAAGAACAGGCCGTACTGATTACTTTGGGAAGACCCCAGGCTGTCACTGAACCCGGTCTTCACTTCAAGCTCCCCTTGATTCAGCAGGTGAGAAAGGTCAACACCACCATTCAAGGTCTTACCATCGGTTATAACACCGATTCCAATCAAAGCAATGAAGACGAATCACTGATGATTACTTCAGATTTTAACTTTATAGATGTGGATTTCTACGTGGAATACCGATACAGCGACCCTGTCAAAGCAATGTTTGCATCCAAAAATCCTCTGGAAATCTTAAAAAACATTAGCCAGAGCTGCATCCGTACCGTCATCGGAAGTTATCCTGTAGATGATGTACTTACTACCGGAAAAAATGAAATTCAGGCCGCCATTCGGGAAATGATTCTGGCACGTCTGGAAGAACATGATATCGGCATCCAGCTTGTCAATATTACCATCCAGGATTCCGAACCGCCTACCGTTGAAGTGATGGAAGCCTTTAAAGCAGTGGAAACTGCCAAACAAGGAAAAGAAACCGCTCTGAACAATGCCAATAAATACCGGAATGAACAGCTTCCTTCCGCACAAGCACAGGCGGATGGCATTATCAAAGACGCAGAGGCGCAAAAGACGGAACGCATTAACGAAGCCACCGCCCAAGTGGCACGCTTTAACGCCATGTATGCGGAATATATAAAAAACCCCGCCATTACCAAACAGAGAATGTTTTTCGAGACAATGGAAGACGTGTTGCCCGATTTGAAAATACTCATTGAAAGCGGCAACGGTAATGTGCAGACCTTCTATCCTCTGGAATCCTTTACCGGAGAGACGGACAATGCCGGGGATACCAATAATTTTGGCAGCCCTTCTCAGGATTCCCACCAGGAACCTTAATAAAGAGATCATTCCCCTGCCTACCATAGAACTTATATATAAACTTTAAAGATGATGTATGGGAAACTCTAAACAAATTTCATATAAGGACTCCTTTTTATAACAATTGAAATTGACGCCCAAAAGGCAAAGAGAGATATGAGGTATTACTATGAAGACAACAGCCAAAATTTTAACGGTTTTTATTCTATGTATGGCCCTTGTGGCAGGCGCATCCAGTATTGTCATCACCCAGGAAAATGAATACAGTCTGGTACGGCAATTTGGCAAAATAGACCATGTGGTATCGGAAGCGGGCATCAGCTTTAAAATTCCCTTGATTCAAAGTGTGGATACTTTGCCAAAGGAAATTTTACTCTATGACCTTTCCTCTTCCGATGTCATCACCAGCGACAAGAAAACAATGATCTGCGACAGTTATATCTTATGGCAGATTGTGGATCCGCAGAAATTTGCCCAGACGCTCAATTCCTCCATTACAAATGCCGAAAGCCGCTTAGACGCCATTGTGTATAATTCCACTAAAAATATAATCAGCAGTACCAGCCAGGACGATGTTATTTCCGGGCGAAACGGAGAATTATCCGCTGCTATTATGCAAAATATAGGCAATTCTCTGGAGCAGTACGGCATCGCGCTTCTCTCCTTTGAGACGAAGAAGCTGGACCTTCCAGGCGACAATAAAGCAGCCGTATATGAACGAATGATATCCGAGCGTGACAACATTGCCGCAACCTACACGGCGGAAGGAAGTTCCGAGGCTCAGATGATTAAAAATACCACCGATAAGGAAGTAACCGTCCTTCTGTCAGAAGCCGAGAAAGAAGCCGCTATTTTGATTGCAGAAGGAGAAGCCGAATACATGCGTATTCTGTCAGAAGCATATAATGATGAATCCAAGCAGGAATTCTACTCTTTTGTCAGAAGCCTTGATGCACTGAAAGCTTCCATGCGCGGGGATAATAAAACCGTCATACTTTCACCGGATTCCCCCATAGCACAGATTTTTTACGGCAGATAACATTACCATAACCATAACTTTAATTAAAAAAGTGATAAATTTTCCTTCAGCATGGGAAAGTTTATCACTTTTTTGCAGAAACCATATCAGCAGCTAACGCAGACATATCTCCAAACCGTCATCTCTATGGATTTCGGTAAATCACACAATATTTCATCTGTTTTATGTTTCTCCAAATCACTCCACATCCTGCAATGCGGCAAAGTCCTCTTCCCCTGTACGCACCTTCACCACCCTATCAACATGATAGACAAAAATCTTACCATCGCCAATATGGCCGGTATAAAGCGCTTTCTTTGCAGCTTCAATCACAGTCTCTACAGGAATCTTGCTGATTACCACTTCCACCTTTACTTTGGGAAGTAATGTGGCGTCCATTTCAACGCCACGATATTTATCTCCTGCACCTTTCTGAATACCACACCCCATAACCTGAGTCACTGTCATGCCTGTTACGCCCAAATCATTCATTGCTTTCTTCAGATAATCATACCTGGACAATCTGGAAATAATAGCCACCTTATACATTCCTGTATCAGAAACTTCCGGCGCCTTTGCCACCTTCACTGCTGCCGCTCTTTTTGCCTCGGAAGCTTCCTCATACACATCCACACCCAAATCCGTATTTTCGTTCACATTCATGGTCATAGTATTGGATACATCCAAAATGGAGAACCCGGAATATGCAGACGCCAACCCATGTTCCATTGCATCCAAACCCACAATTTCCTCTTCCTCTGTCACCCGCAAACCAAGTGTTACTTTTATTAACAGGAACGCAATGGTAATCGTCACCGCCGTCCATGCCGCAACCGCTGCAAAACCTACGAACTGCAATCCAAGCTGAGCAAATCCTCCTCCATAGAAAAGCCCTTCCCTGATGCCGGCAGAAGCAAACGCCGGAGACGAAGATGTAGCAAACAGCCCTACTGCAATGGTTCCCCAGATACCATTCATACAATGTACTGCCACCGCACCCACAGGATCATCTATATGTAATTTGTAATCCAAAAGCCACACGCCAAATACCACCAATAGACCCGCCACTGCTCCAATCACCGTTGCTCCAAAGGCATCGGTCACATCACAGGGCGCCGTAATAGCCACCAATCCTGCCAGGGAAGCATTCAGACACATGGACACATCCGGCTTCCCATATTTAACCCAGGTAAATATCATACATATCACTGTGGCAACGGCCGGCGCAATAGTTGTGGTCACGAAAATAGTTGCCAATTCATCTACGCTGGCGGCTGCCGCACCGTTAAATCCATACCATCCCAGCCATAAAATAAATACCCCCAGACATCCTATCGGGAGATTATGTCCCGGAAAAGCATTGACTTTTGTGACTTTTCCTGACTTATCCTTTACAAACTTACCAATGCGGGGTCCTAATATTGCCGCGCCAATTAATGCAGAAATACCACCCACCATATGAATTGCCGTTGACCCTGCATAATCATGGAACCCAATCTGTGACAGCCATCCTCCGCCCCATATCCAATGCGCCTCAATTGGATAAATCACTGCGGAAATAATTGCGGAATACACACAATAAGAAATAAACTTCGTCCGCTCTGCCATAGCACCGGATACAATAGTAGCCGTAGTAGCGCAAAATACCAGATTGAATACAAATCCCGACCAGTCAAAGCTACTATAATGAGTAAAAATGTCAAATCCCGGCTTTCCTATCAATCCCATCAAATCCTCTCCCAACAGGAGACCAAATCCAATCAATATGAACACCACCGTACCAATACAAAAATCCATCAAGTTCTTCATCAATATATTTCCGGCATTTTTCGCCCTGGTGAATCCTGTCTCCACCATTGCAAATCCGGCCTGCATCCAGAATACCAATGCCGCCCCAATCAAGAACCAGACGCCGAACAATTGCGCGTTTACCATATCAAAAATTTCATTTGTCATAACATTTCCTCCTCATTTCTCTTTCATTTTACATGCCATAACGAAATCCAATAAAATAAGCCATGCTTGGAGTGTAAGAAACCGGTTTGCACCTCCGCTATCTTACAGAGTTCTTCCTTTATCCGACACCTCATTGCATCGCTATATATTACAGTTACTTGCATGATAACGAAAATTTTAGGACAACTTTTACGGAAGGCCTTCCATAATAATCAAGTAGGGAACTATTCTTTCCCTGCTCGCTGCGCGGTTCGCCTGTTACTTTTATAGCAAACTTCCAAATGCGAGCCTGCGCATAAACAAAGGCGCTATGACATTCTATCATAGCGCCTTTGCTTTCTGAGTGAGAGTATAGCACCATTCCTCACAGTTGTCAATCTATTATTGCAGGAAATTATCCCCATCTGCAATAAAATACTCCACAATCAGCTTTTGAACCTTTTCCGGATATACCAACAGCTGATAGTGATAACCGTTCTGGCTGATTTTATCCACTGTCTTAATTCCCAGTTCCACTCCCTGTTCCGTCCCCACTTTGATCAATTTCCCCTCTCTCTTCTCTTCTATTGTCAGCCCTTTCATAACAAGACAATCCCATATGGCTCCAATGGTGACTTTTTTTACGTTATCCAGACTGCAAACATCATTTAATTTATCTTTGATATCAGATATATAATAGTAATCGGCATATTCAAATTTCTTCGCATCTTCCGGCCCAATATGAAAATCTCCTTTTTTCTGCCGCTTTCCAGACTTCCGCTCTGGTTCCGAATCACTCTCCACATCCTGTTCCTGGAGGTTTTCACTGAGAATCACTCCGGGATTCTGTGCAAGGAAAGCTTCTATTTCGTCCATAAATCTCTTACCATATCTATGAAATTTATTTTCCCCCACACCGGATACGGTAAGCATTTGCTGCTTATTCACGGGCATTTTAGCGCACATATCAATCAAGGTTTTATCATTAAAAATAATATATGGGGGCAGCGCCTCTTCCTTTGCCATTGCCAGCCGCAATTGACGGAGTTTCTCAAAAAGTTTATATCCGGCGCCGGTCAGCGCATCCGTCTTTTTACCAATCTTTCCGCTGCCTTTTTTCGCTTCCTTCCTTTCTTCAAGCCTTCTAACCAACACATGGGTATTCTCATCCTTTAATTTCCGGATATCCCCCATCCGCAGAACACTATATTCCTCCTGGGTCTGTATAATATATCCTTCCAGTAACATTTGGTCTATTAACAGACGAAGTTCCTTTTCATTTCTGTGACTTAGTACACCATAAGATTTATAGTTTGTCGCCCCCACTTCTCTCAGTCTGGCTCGATTTGCTCCCAACAAAGCGCCCAGCACAATGTTTAAACCATATCTTCCTTTTGCCTCTGCAATACAGTTAATCACCCACTTTGCATCCGCAGTCATGTCAATCTCCACATATTCCCCATGGCAATTTCCGCAATTGTCACAAGTCCCTTTTATTTTCTCTCCAAAATATTCAAGAATATAGGATCTAAGGCATGATGTGGTCCTGCAATATCCCTCCATTGCCTGAAGCCTTTGGACATCTCTTTGTTTTACCAGTTCTATGTCATCTATCTCCATGCCCTCAAATTCTTTCTTGGCAAGAAGATATTTATGAATCATCACATCCTGAACCGAATATAAAAGAATACATTGGGAACTTTCCCCATCCCGACCGGCACGTCCTGCTTCCTGATAATAATTTTCCATACTTTGGGGCATATTGTAGTGAATCACATATCTTACATTTGACTTGTCAATCCCCATGCCAAAGGCATTGGTTGCCACTACAACCTGTACCCTGTCATAAATAAAATCATCCTGGTTCTTTTTCCTGGTTTCATTATCTATCCCCGCATGATACCTGGTCACAGAAACGCCCTGTCCAAACAATTTTTCATAGAGAGTATCCACATTTTTTCTCGTAGCGCAGTACACAATCCCGCTTTCACCAGAATGTTTCTTGATATATTCCATCACAAAATCATCCTTACTACTTCCGGCCATATGCTCCACGCTATAATACAGGTTTTCCCTATCAAACCCTGTGACCACAATCTGCGGTTCTTTTAACTTTAATATACATTCAATATCATTTTTAACTTCCGTTGTGGCCGTTGCCGTAAATGCGCTTACAATGGGTCTTTCCGGCAAACCATCTATAAAATCTACGATTTTCAGATAGCTTGGTCGAAAATCCTGTCCCCATTGTGAAATACAATGGGCCTCGTCCACCGTTACCATTGAAATTGTCCCATGCAATGCAAAATTCATAAATCCTGCGCTCTCCAATCTCTCCGGCGCCACATATATTATTTTATAAACCCCTTTCAACGCCAATGCAAGCGCCTTGGCTATCTGCGTTTCTGTCAGGGAAGAATTTATGTATGCGGCATGTATTCCGGCGGCATTTAAAGATTTTACCTGATCCTGCATCAAAGAAATCAAAGGGGATATCACAAGCGTAATTCCAGGAAGAAGCAGCGCGGGCACTTGGTAGCATATGGACTTTCCCGCTCCTGTGGGCATGATTGCCAGCGCATCTCTTCCTGAGAGAATCCCACCAATAATATCTTCCTGTCCCTTCCGGAACACATCATATCCAAAATATGTCTTTAATACCTCCGCAGCTTTCATCCCAATCCCCCACATCCCTGACAGTACTCTTTTCGTCATCAATATTATATCGCATATAGATACAATCATCAATATCAAAAACTGGGTTCTCTGGAACAAGGGGCTCACTTTACGGAATACTTCTCCACAAACTTACTCTGCCAGATACATTTTTAACCCTGCTTCTATCTTCTCTATCGTTTCATCTGCCGACTGGGTGCCATCTAAATATCCTCCGAGACATTCTATGAGAACCTCACGAATTTTGGCATCCTCCTTGATGGGTTTCTCCAAAGTCCCACACAACGCAACCAGTTTATTCGCCACCTCCTGGGAATAGGGCTTGCTTTCAAAGGATGTAATGCCTCCGTCATCCGCTGTTATCACTGTTGATGCAACAAAATCAGAACGGTCTTTTACAGCTTGCTTTTCCAACGACTTTCTGTTTACCGGAAAGGCTTCAAAATAATCCTGATCCTGCACCTGTTCTGACAGCGCAAACCGAAGAAAATCCTTTGCTGTCTCCAAATACTGACTTTTGGCGCAAATTCCAACTTCTACGGACGGATAGAACATGTTCTCAAAAATCCCATACTCTCCCTTGATGTAATCCACCATGGACATAGGAAGCATACATCCCAAAAATCCTCCCTCTTTCTCTATGGCCAGTTTTGCCAAACCGCCCAAATTCCAAATATCATAGGAACGCTCCGTTTCAGGACGAGAATCAATGATGCCGCAGTTTTCTCCAATGGCTTTCATATATTCCAAATACTTGCCCAATACTTCCTTATTTAACTGCTTTTCATAAACTATGTCCGCACAGAAAAAGGGATAAAACTTATCCACCAGTTCTGTTACAGTCTGTGTCCCCATATAACTGTAATCTTCCTGGGCCAAAAATTTTGCAAGCGCTTCCATGGAACACATATCTTCCGCAGAAATATCCCGCCCCAAAACCATAGGAAATGCAAACTGAAGAGGCACCGCATACCTGCTTCCGTCTTCCCCCACATATGCTCCCGTAATATTATCCATCAAATCCCCATTCTCTTCCATGGGACCGACCACATCATTTAAATCAACCAGTAATCCCTTTTTCTCATAAGATTCCACATCCAACTGATCCAATACCAAAATATCCGGCGCTTGATCTCCCATAAGCATCGTATTTAGCTTCTTGTAGACATCGTCATAATTGGGTGTGTCAAAATAATAGGCGGGATATTCGCTTTCTATGGTAATCAGTACCTCCGGATGTGCTTTGTGATACATGGCCGCGGCCTGCTTCAGCATGGAATTTTCATAAACCGTATACAACTTTAACGCTTGCGTCACCTCCGGAACACCGTTTGGGTCATATTCATAGTGATTTAATTTCAAATCACTGTCAACATTAAATAATGCGTATAGGCTTCCATCCTCCATCACAGCCATATCCTTACACCAATACCCCTTCATGGAAAAATCCGTGTCCACCCCCTCTGCAAGTTTTTCCCACTGAGGGTCTGTCTCCGTGCCTGTCATCCGGAAGATGCCGTCCTCCCCTGCCGCCATCAGCGATCCATCCTTTTGCACCCCCAGCAGCAGACTTGACCCACTTCCCATCAATACTACAGCGCTTCCTCCGCTTTCCGTATTTCCTGCGGCTCCGTTATCAGGGAATGAAATCATCACTGCATTGGTTCCCTTGCCTTCCTGCCGTTTCTCAATCTGGCTTCCTGCATTGAGATAAATATTTTCGCCATCCGTGACCACACTTCCTTCATAAAATAACGTCATTGGTTCACTTTCAATTACACTGCCATCTTCCCCATTTAAAATATCTATTGATGTATAAGAATGTGTTACCAAAGTACCGTTGTCCAGTGCGGCCAATCCCTGTATCATCTCATATCCGCCAAAAAGCTCATCTTTCACCGACCATTTTTCAGGTGTAATCTCTTGGGCAGTCTGTCCTTCTCCTTTCCACAAGTGCCCTTGAAACTCTTCCTCTTCTCCTGTAAGATATCCCGCATAGAGATACTGACTGCCCCCTGTTCCCTGCACCAATTTCAACTCCATCCATTCACTATCCGGCAATTCCAGAGAGGAAAGCCAATTCTGAGATACATCCACAAGCCCTTCTTCCTGTTTTTCCCACTCCCGCAAAATGGTCTTCTCTTCTTCCTGTTTTGATGCCAGAAAGCGCAGTTTTCCCTCCGCTTCAAACATCTGATTCACTGTCCAATCCTGCAATTCTTCCGGCAATATTTCTTCCTTTTCCACATAGCAGCCCTTACCCGAATCAGCCCCATTGTTTTCCGCACCCGATGTTCTGCTTTCTTCTCCTTCCGTTTTTCCACAGCCGCCGCATACGCCCGTCAAAAGCGCCATAGACACTAAATACGCCAACCACTTGCCACACTTCATTTTCCTCATTTTACTGCTACCTCCTGCTTCCGGTACTGCCTCCACCCATCACCTTCTTCCAACTTTACCGCAACTCTCGGCCTATCATCTGTCAGAAGATATTTAACTGTATGTGGAACAGCCCTTTGCTTTTTGTTTGATGATTCACATATGATATCAGTAAAATGTCAACCCCCTGTGTTCGACTTGTGCCTAAGTTGTAAAATCTATGCCGAAAATAAACCCCTCCTTGACCAAAACGCACTTATTCATTGGGTACATACTCCTGTACTATAGTATCCAGAGATAATTGAATATGTACTATTTCCATATACTCCGTACTATTCACACCGGCATCACCACCACAAATTATCATCAAGCTTGCCTTTAAAGCAGCATATACCCCTTCATTTCCAATACTACGATACATGGCACTGCCATTATCTTCCGACGTTTGCATCCAGTCCACAGAAAAGTGAGTATTTTCACCCAAATGAAATGTATCAGCATAATCCTGTAAAAAGACGTTCATATCCACCACATTCAAATTTTGTCCCGAACATAAATATTTCACCGACGCATCTAATACCTGTCCGCTTTCCGCGTGCAGTACTAATTCCGCCTCCAAATCCTTACTGCCAAATACAATTGTCCAATAGCTGCATGAAGCGTTTTCGTTTTCTTTCCTTTGTGTTTTTTGTGACCAAAGGTAACAGTTCGCTTTATATTCCTCCAGTCCGTAGTCTGAAATTCCAAAGTGAGGCATAAAAAATTCTTCCATCCAGCGTTTACCATATTCTATGGCTTGTGCCATGGATAGCTGTCCCTGCTGCGGTTCATGGAGATTGGCCTCCGTTTTGTCCTTTAGCCCTTCCACCGCCCAAACCAGCTGCGTCTCCGACAGCTCCTTTCTTCCCTCTTTCAGAGTGTCTTGTACTTCCATGTCCTCCCCTTGAACAAGTACGTGAACCTCACCGCCTCCCTGCATAAGTTTCGCCTGTTCCTGGGCAATCCAGTACCGCACACCTAACAAGCCCCCCGCAGCAATGCCAAAGGCAGTTATCATTCCTAATAAATTAACCCCTATATTTCTCTGTGTATCCTTTTTCCTTATCCCGCTTGTTGTCTTTTCTCTGCCCACAACCACATTTCTTCCCTATGCTATGATTACTTTTGCCTGTCCACACCTATGACTGCTGCTTTTCTTCCTCATTATCCTCAACACATTCCATACAAAAACTTACCTTTGTGCCAACCCCAATCTCACTCTCAAACACAAGCTCGCTTCCATGAATTCCAGCAATTCTGTCCGCCAAAGCCAATCCCAGTCCCGCCCCATGCTGCTTTCTGGAACGGGCTTTGTCAACCATATAAAAAGCTTCCGTAATACGGGAAAGCACTTCTTCCTCCATACCACATCCGTTATCCTTCACACAGATCCAATATTTCCCTTCTTCCTTTTTCCCCTGCAGCTCTATTCGGGTACTGCCGGCTTTCATTGCATTATCCACCAGATTCAGCAGCAAAGTCTTCAACAAATCATAATCTACCCGAACATAAGCGTGCTCCGCTCCAAAATGTATGTCAATCTGTCTCTCCTCAGATAACGGCGCCATACCCTCTGCAACATCTCTCAGCACTTCCTCTGCCGCCATTTCCTGTAAAGGGAACTCCTGCCGCCCCAAAACAGTCAATTCCATTAATTTTAATGATAAAGACTCCAATCGCATACCCTCATTCCAAATATGCCAGGACGCTTTACGTATTTCCTCCCTGGATAGCTCCTTTTGATACATTGTATCCGCATAACCAATAATAGATGTAAGAGGCGTCTTCAATTCATGCGCAAAATTAGCCACAAAATCCTCTTTTTCCCTGGCTGCTCTGGACAATTCCCCAATTTTCTCTTCTACGGCGTCAGCCATTTGATTAAAGCTCACCGCCAGCTCTCCGATTTCATCTTTGCCCGATAAACGAAACCTTTCCTGATAATCTCCTTCAGCCATTCTGCTCGCAGCCCTGGACATTCGCTTCAAAGGTCCTGTCAAAAAAGCTGATAACAACACCAGCAATACCATACCCGCCGCCATTGCCACCAGATAACATCGCACAAAATATTGCCTCATTGTATTCTGTTGCTCTATTGTCTTACTAATATCCCATTCCGTAATAAAATAGAGTCGCCGTCCATCTTCCGAAGTATCAGTATTCGCCGTCTCCTGCGCCGCCTGACCATTTCCCAGGACTTCTCCCAGCTTCAATATACTTCCCACCAGAACCGACCTGGATGGCTCATCTCGAAAGCGATACATATGCGCCTCTTCTGACAAGCTATCTAAAAACGACAGATCCAACCCCTCTATCTCCGAATATATAACTGTTTTATCTTCCGCTAAAAATGCCACCGGAACCGTAATTTCTTCCGCAAGGGTTTGCACCAGTTCATTCGACAGCCCGCTTGTCATAAATCCTTCTGCATCTGCCAATGGACTATCCCAAAAAAACTTTCCGGAAAATGGTTCCTGGTCTGTTTCAAAATAATAATTCCATACGCCATCCTGTTCTTCCGATTTTCCCTGCACATCCCAAAACTCCTGTAAATCGTCCGACTCCTGCTCTTGTGGGAGTTTGGAAGTAATTGTATAAACCTGCCCGTCTTCGGAAGAAAACTCATCTACAATACTTATCACAATGGACGCATCCAAATACGTCAACACCGCCGACTGCACCATAAATTTATCATATTGGTACTGTTTCAATGCAAAATCCGCTTCTCTTTCCAAACTGCTCTTTAATGAAAAATGAAGCAGAAAATATCCCGAAACCGAAAAAGCCAAACCAAATGCCAACATTCCGAATAAAAATATCTTCGTAAAAAGCCGCATGTTACCCCTCCAGCCTGTATCCTATACGAAATATGGTTTTAATCCGCTCCTCCCATCCCAGCTTTCTGCGAAGCCGTTGAATATGCGAATCCAGAGTTCTTGTCTCTCCCAGAAATGGTTCCTGCCACACTTTTTCATATAATTGCTGACGATATAAAGCTATATTCTTATTCTGCACCAGCTCCACTAACAAGTCAAATTCCTTTGCTGTCAGCGTAACCGGAGAACCGGCCCTGGTCACCTGCCTGGATTCAGCGTCAATAGAAACATCTCCCACTTCCAACAGTTTTGCGCCCGTTCCCATTCTTCGCAAGATAGCCTCCACCCTTGCCAACAATTCCCCAACCTGAAACGGCTTTGCAAGATAATCATCAGCCCCCGCCTTCAACCCCCGGATACGCTCTTCCACAGCTCCCTTGGCCGTCAGGAAAATCACTGGAATACCACTTGGTTTTATGTACTCCAGCAGTGCGTATCCATCCAGCTTTGGGAGCATAATGTCCAACAGTGCCAAATCAAATTTCTCTTCTGAGAACAATCTGGCTCCCTCCAAACCATCGCGCGCGCAGACACAGCGATATCCTTCCCCCTGCAAATTCATACATATCAAATCGGCAATCCCTTCATCATCTTCTACAATCAAAATATCCGCCAAATCCTTCACCGCCTCATTTCGTAATACAGTAACGCACCAAACTTTATGCTGCTCTTGAATCATGCACCTGCCCATTTTTAGCCACAGATGTTACAAGAATGTTTGACCACTACAAAAGAATATCTTTTTCCAAATAATAACTTACGATTTCCTGCTCAAGTTTTATATTATGTTCTTTCATATATTCCAGGACTTTTCTATAGGAAGCATCTTCCATTAATGACTCAAGCCGAATCATATCATTGTTCGTCAATTTCCTCAGGCAATGACTAAAACGCATATCACTTAACTGCTCCAGCCCCATACAGTATAATTCAAATTTTTTGGAAGTTTCACGACACAAATGTTTATGAATCAGGAAACCGCCAATATCAACATCTCCAAAATGAATATATCTGATATGGGGATTGTCCGAAATTACTTTTTTAAGAAACGCTATCTGATGTCTGTTAGCAAATCCCCCCAAATACAACATAGCCGAATTCCTATCCTTCAATCGCTGAAAAGGCGTCTTGTTTTCAATGGTCATTATATTTTTAGAATCAACGCTAATTTTTTTAATGCTTTGAATATCGCCGGATGCGATTGCTATTCCACCCTGAAGTCTTGATATATCTAAAACATACTGTTCCCATTCAATTCTCCAGTTCCCTTTTATATAGATTTCCTGTTCTGTCGGTATGACATAAAAGAAACTTAGTACCGCATCATTTCTTTCACCTTCTTCTTTCATCATTCCCGTCGCCGTTCTTATGAATGTACAAACCTCTTCATAGTTATTATTTTCAAACCATTTTGAATCCCCATACACTAACATGGATACTTCTCTCACATATAAATGTTCCTTGTTTTTCTCCAAAAAACGAAACATTTTTAAATTCGCTTCAATCCTTTCCGGAATAAGTGAGCATCTTGGATCTTCCATCTGTACAAGAATATTTTCATAATATTTTTGTACAATTCCTCCTGTACCAATATACTCCTTTAATATTTCATGCACTTGCTCTGAAATAGTGCTTTGAGGAATCACGCCATATTCATCCTTTAAATATTCATATATATCACCCAGTCTGTCCTCAGAAAGATATATTCTTTCTATATCATCACTGAATTTTAAACGTTCAGCGGTTACAAATCCCATACCCGACAGCGCAGATACAGCGTCATTAATACGCTGCTTTTCCGATATGTCTGCATTATTTCTGGCGTATTCTTTATATACTTCTGTTGGTTTTATAATAATTCTTTTATTGGTAATAATATTTTTTGCATATCGGTTATTATATTTTGTCAGCAGCCTGTCAAGCATTACCTTTCTATAATCCTGCTCGCTCATGAATCTTAATCTCTCCTATTTGCATATTGTCATTGCTAATTTTCAGAACAGGAACGATAACGCCACATTCACTGCCAATTGATTCCAATTTATTAGGCGGCGCACAAAATATCACCTGAAAATCCTGGTTCTTAAAAAACTCCAGCATCAATTTGATATTATGGTCGCTCATTTTTTCAAAGGGCTCATCAATAAAAATCAGCCGTACCGAATTAACTCTGGCATTGTACAACATAGACAATGCTGCAGAAAGTATAAGTGTATATGGTATCTGTGTTCCTGCACCAGAATTATATCCTACTTGCTTTGACAGCTTACCGTCCTTTACTTCATCATTATTGATAATAATCTCATAACTCATATAATTTCGATAGTCTGCAAATTTCTTTATTTCTGCAATATCGTTATGGTCAATGAACTTATTAATGATATCACGAATTTCCCGCTCTCTTGTTTCAACTTCATCATTTTCATATCCCATAAGACTTGTAAATGACATCTGTCCATCAGCCATATTGTTCGTTTTCTGCAAATATTCTGCATATCTTAAAACTTTGGCGTAATCCGAATTGTCACTCAACATTTTAACGTCAAACTGGTATTTCGTAGAAAACTGAAGTTTTCGTAATTCTTTATTTATATCCGATATCTCATTTCTTGCATCCTTTGCCGTCTCATAGATATTGAGGACAAATTCTCTTTTAAATATTCGTTCATAAGTTATCGTCTGCTCTTTCAATTTTTGTTGTATGCCCTGCAGATCATCAATCCAGATTTTACCTCTTCTTCTCTGATAATCGGCTTCACACTCCAAACCAACGGGTAATTTATCCACTTCCTGTTTGCGATTATTATATGCCTGCTGTTTGCCATTAATATTTCCCTCAAGTTCACGTACCCTGCGATCAACTCTCTCTTTTGTTGCACGAACCATAAGACCGCCATTCTGGTTCTCTCCGGACAAATACTGATCATATTCTTCCATTGCTTTTTCTACAACAGAATTGCTTACAATTCTTTCAGCATCCAATTCTGCCTGTTTTGCTGTTTCCTTTGCTTTCAGATCTTTCATTAATTTTTCTTTCTCTGAAATTGTCGTGTCTAAAATCGTCTTTTGCCTTATGTTGTCGGCACGCTCATTTTTCTTATTCTCCAACTGATTTTCAAGTACAGTAACCTGTTCATTTAATGCCATAAATTCAGCATTATTCTTCTGTGCTTCTAACAAATCCTTATAATGTCCTTTCTCATCATTGAGATCTGTTGAAACATCCGTCCACTCTTTATGGGCATTTAAATTAAACTCTTTAAAACACTCCAAAGCGTTCTGAAGATAATTTGATTTATCCTGCAGACTTTTTCGTTCCAAAAGTATATCTTTTTCTTGAATTTCCAACTCATGCAGCCGCTTTTCTGCTGCTCTTTTATTCAGCTCAATTGCCTGACTTCCCAAACAATAACTTCTGATTTTTCTTGTATTAATATAGGTTACAGCCATATTACGGCTCAACTTTCCTTCCATCGACATAGCATTATCGTAATCAGGTACATTTTGAATATCTACTGCATGAATCCTGCCTAACCAAAATTTAAAATAATTAGCTGCAGTCTCATTTTGAATGGTTAAATAATGAAAAACCGAATCTGCTTCACATTCCATCTTCTTTGCCATTAATCGTTTGGTATTTACCAGTTCTACATATTGATATCTTGACTTGTCCAACACAGAATTTGCCACATCAAAAGCCTCTTTTGATACGATAACTGCATAACGATGCATACCCAAAAAAGCTTCTATTGCATTTCTCCAATTTTCATCCTTCAACTCTATCACATACTCATAAGCCATATGAACTTCTTCGTTAATACCCAGCCTTTTGAACTCACGATTTATTTCTTTCATAAGCTCCACCTGCTCCTGAACATTAGAATAGTCCATCCTGTTTTTGTTACAGCTTTCAATAATGCCATTTTGTACCACACATTCATTCTGCACTATTTCCAGTTCATTTTTCAGCAAAGTATTTTTCTCAATTATTTTGTCACGGCAATCCTGTATCTCCCTCTTCAGTAGATCAATAAATCTCTGTTTTTCTGCCGCCTCAAGACTTTTTGATGTCAGTCTTCCCAGCGTATTATCATTTTGCACTGTGGCTCCCAGTTCTGATAACAGCGCTGCCATTTCCTGAATTCTCCGCTGAAAGATATCCAGTTTTTCTTTTTCATCATTCAACCTGGCCAACTGCTTTTCATATGTATCTATCAATTGCTTAGATGCGTCTATTGCTTTTGACACTTCAAGATCAAGAAGTGCTCTTCTTGTTTCCGAATAGGTTTTGTCAAGAACATCGATTTCCTGATCTTGCTCATCAATTTTCTTTCCTAAAGTTTCACTTGTAACAACACTCTTCCTGATCAATTCTTCTGATTCCCGAATCTCTCTCTGACACTGTACAAGATCTTTATATTTCATTTTGACGTCATCTATTTTCAACTGCAAAGTTTTCTTGTCATGCTCGTCATAATCTGCCAATATCAAATCTAAATCCTGTAACTCTTGATTTATCTGCTCCAAACTGCCATTTATCTGCTCAATATTCTTCTTTGCTTCTTTCAATTTATCAAAATTAACATTATGCTCTTCTAAAACGGATTCCTTTATAAACTCCTGAATTTTTGCTGCAGGATTATATGCCATTATATTTCTTAGCTTTCTTTGATACTTAGACACTTCCTGATAAGGCAGTTTAAGCCCTGTCATCTGCATAAATAAAGTAATACCCTCTTTTTTCGTTTTCATCTGTATACCATATCTTTTTTGAAACCCTGAAGCATCATAAGGTTTTATGATAGAATCCTCTTCATATACAAATGAAATGTCTGCAATCTTTTTGCCGTCTATGGCATACCAATGTGTACCTCTGATATCTGTAACAGCAGTTTCTATTACTACGCCCAATACAAACGGGTTCTCATTTATCTGGTCAAAATATTCCAATGCAATATGTGTATACACAACCGGTATCTTATCTGCAGGTCTTGCATATATTCCTGCGCTTGCATCCACCAGACATCGCGTATAAGATACCAAATTTCGTTTTCCTACACCTGTATTGTACCCACTGGTAGCCTTATTAAATTGCGTATCACCTGTATAGGCATACTTAACAGCATCTAATATGGTTGATTTTCCACATTCATTTTCACCGGAAATCAATGTCAGATTCTCTGAAACGGGGATCGTCCTATTGCTAAATCCATACCAGTTTACTAAATGTATATTTCGCAAAACCGTTTTATTCATCTGTATCCTCACTTTCCAAGGACTGCTCCTGTTCCGTCTCCACTTCCTCTTCATCCGGGGCGTATTCTGCCATAACCTGTTTCAATTGTCCGATATCCATACAAAACTGTAATGATGGATACAATCGTACTTTTCCTTCCTCTGTTGTTATGTCATCACTATAATCTATCAGGCAAAATTTTTTAAATATACGATACGAATCTTTAAAGTCCGTCGGTTTCAAATTGATCTGATATATTTTGCATTTATCAATAATATCACCAACTGTTACATATACAGGATTCGCATACCCCATACGCTCCAAAAACAAAAGCCAGAGTACCATCAATAGCTTTACCTGCTTTGCATCAAAACGATATAAATTTATTCTCTTTAATCCAACCGTTTCAACATCTTCATCCGCTTGCTGCAGCATTGCCACCTTCATTCTTTCTTCAACAACAACTTTATACCCAATTGCCGACAGATATGTATTAACATCATACTGATTGGACTCTGATGATATGAATTCATACAATTTCTCATCTTTATCGGCCATAATAAATGTTGCATCAAGCATTTTACGGATACATCTCTTAAATAAATATGCCTCCTCTTCATTCATTTTTTTCATAAAACTGAAATCATTCATAAACGACTCCTTCTATTTCTTAATTACTGTCATATCCGTAATATCTGCAATCTCTGTTTTTACAAGTTCTTTCGATAATTTAATATCATATGGAAACTCCTCATTCTTAGCATAGAGCATTGCCGCCGCATACATCAATATTTCCTCTTTTGTCTGAATCACCTTTTCTTTGATATTCATTTCCTCTTCACCACCCAATTGCACGTCAAGGAAAGTGCTCACCCTGTCAACAGAATATCTATTGGGAGAACTATGAAACAATTTTTCTGTCTGCTTTCTCTTTTCTTCTTCTGATAACTCTGCTGTTGCAAGCCCAATATTTACACTCTCATTTATTATACGTTTATATTTTTCAAAAGACTTGTATCCAACATATTTTTGGTTAGTGATACGTGTACAATCTGCAGCTTTTTCCATTGCTTTGCTCTGTTCTTCTTCTGTCATTTTTGACACTTTATTTAAAAATTCATTTATTGCGGTTTCCAGTCCTACTCCATTACTTGCCATCAACATAATCCTTGTATTTGCAAGATTATAATAATTGTTAATACGGCTATCAATCAATTCCATGTTAGCCTCATATTCAACGCTCAAAAAATATTGTAGTTCCGCAAAATATCCTTCTACACGCTCTTCCGCTTCTTCATAACTCAATTGCAGCTTTTCCAAACATTCCTTTATCATCTTTTCACAAGTTTCTTCTTGCCTGAGAATCCTTAATTTCCCCTTGATGAACGATATCTGTGTAGGAATCAATCCATTGTTTTTTATAAAAAAATATTCACTAAAAAAATGCTCCAGCATTTCATCTTTCATTATAAATTGTCCAAAACTATTGATATCCTGAAAAATAATTACTGCTTTCATAATATTGGAAATGCTGTCCTTTAAATCCGACAATTCATTTTTTAATTCTGTCTCATTATCAATTAACGGTACAAGAATATTGGTATAAGGCCTCTCTCTACGTACAGAATCTTCCTCAAACGCAGATTTCATAATTTCATACATAGAAAAGATACGGTTTGACATCATACCTTCCCCAGTCTTTTCTGTCATTTTTCTTAAAAAATCCATAAATCTTCTACAACTAATTGAAATGTTGACAACATACTCACCATTTCTGCCTATTTCCTGCGGAAGCAACCATCCACATTCCCGAAACAGGGAAATGATAACTCCTGGCTGTAATTCCGTACCACCCCCTTCCTGTTCTGTTTCTTCGCCTAAGCTCGTATCCTCTGATAAACCTTTCCCTGTTTTTATTTCCACATTCTTGAAATAATTCGTAAGGCTGTCTTTTGCATCTGACTCATACAATACCGGCAGGTCTTTTGTTTTATCAATTAATATCTGAATACACTCATAATATATCCTTTTGTTTTTCAACGTTAATGGCTTAAAAAATGCATCGTTTTTTATGTAATCAAAGAAATTCACTCTTTCATCTCCAATTTGGCTCAGAATTTTTACTTAGTCTAAGCTCCGGTTCCTGTGGCACTTTGTCTTAATATTCTTTTTATCCTCATGTCACAACTATGTTTCTCCAAAAACAGTCGCTCATCATCAATAGAGAACTTCTCTCACTTTTCGCATTTCCCTCCAAACATTATCTCCATAATTGCTCACCAAAACGGAAATAATTCCATTATTCGGATTATACTCGGACATAAAACTTACACCCGGATCGCAGCCTTGAAAATACGCAAAATCTTTACCATTGGGATTATCAATTATCCACAAACCATAACCATAATATCCTTCTTCTGCATCTTCCCCGTCTCCGCTCTGTTTACTGAGCATATCTGAAACAAATGCTTTTGAAATTAAATTTCCTTCCAGTAAATTAGTCCAAAAACTAATAATATCTCTTACTGTTATAAACGCCCCGCCCGCACCATTGCCTTTTACATCAACAGAAAATATATTTGTGCGGTAATCCTTTGTATCAGCACAATAAATATAGTGATTGGCACACTTTGCCGGCAGCCTGTCCAAATCATAATAACCCGTTGATTTCATACCACATACGTCAAATACATTTTCTTTTAAGTATTGGTCAAAATACATTCCTGTTATTTTTTCTATAATCATTGCAAGCAGAACATACCCTGTATTATTATACTGAAATTTTTCACCTTTTGGATACATCATAGGCTTGTTTATAAATAGCGGAAGCAAATCGCTGTTATGTCTGATTTTATAATTAGGATAATCAATCCATAATTCTTCATATTCCTCCATAACATTTTCATCAAAATAATCCGGGACACCCGATGTATGGTTTAAAAGCTGTTTAACTGTAACATCCTTATCAATATCATTTAATGGTATATCAAGCAGCTTACCTAATGTATCATCAAACTTTATTTTTCCTCGTTCAATCAACTGCAATATCCCTACTGCAACAAATACTTTTCCCGCTGAAGCACTTGCAAATTTTGTTTCTATGGTGTTAGAAATTTCATTTTGCAAATCTGCAAAACCATTTTCTCTTTCATATAAAACTTTTCCGTTCTGCACAATATAAATATTCCCCCTAAAGTTTACATCCATCATTTCTGTTAAATCCATTTTAAATTTCCTCCCATCTCCCAATTTATTTCTCCAATTATATCACTTCTATTGGTAATTTACCACAGAAAAGTAGGGCATAGCAGCCACCACGCCCCCAAATACTTTATCGATCCAAAATTTTAAAGTCAACTCCCATTCTCTCCTCATTAACTAACGGAGAGGGAAATTATAGCCACCCTCCCATTATTTTTATATTAAGATGCTGGGGTCAAAAGCCCCAATTGTTCCTTGAAACTTAATATTTTACAATAAATACAAGCTTTTTGGT
>JAAWCE010000090.1 GCA_022793065.1 Lachnospiraceae bacterium | reverse complement strand
TCTTCTTCCCATGGACAATCAAGTAGCAATATTACACATACGGGAACATTTTGCGACACATACGGGGGATTTCCTGTTTTGCTTCTGGCATATACTGCGTCTTCCAAAGCATAAAGTATAACATCTGTGCCTGTGTATTTTACAAGGTCTGCAGGTGAGCTTATTTCCGGCCAATATTCTTTACTTTCTTCCTCATCATCAGGTCCCCAATTTCCATACATTTCATCATAATAAAGACGTATAAAGGCCTCCAACATTTCGGTTTCCAGTTGAGGGGTCCATTTCTCTATCAGTCTTTTACAGTAAATGGCACCCTTCTCTCCATCCTCATCTATCTTATCAATTTCAAATTCCTTTGGATTTAATAACAAATTGTTTTGCACTTTTCTTCCTCCTCACTTTGGTAACGTGTATTATCCGTCAAAAGCACGCAAGAAATCCAGATTTGTCGCTAACTCCATTATACGTTATCCTATCAAAAAAGTATAGCTGGATTTCGGAATACTTGTCGGGCACAGCCGGACAATAACTTTTTGTGTAGTGTTTTGGGGTGTTTTTCAAGGGAAATACAGCTATAAAGCCGCCTGAAAATCTCCTTTGGTATACGGGGCAGGGTAGACTACTCCCTATATAAGAATCCCCCATTGAGCAGGATGAAACCTTTGTCTTTTATTCCATAAATCTGGTTTACAGCCATACTCCCCAATCACCATAACGATATGTACCACTGCCATGATAGAGTTTCCCATCTGCCTTTAACTGACGAAACGCATTTGCCATACGAATCAGGATTTCCGGTTGTATATCCAGCGAATGGTGTGCCGGAAATACCTTTTTTACAGGCAATGCCGCAATTTTTTCCAATGAAGCAAGATAAGCTTTGGGGTCAGTGGAAGGGTAATAAGCAAACAGGGTGTCTTTATATACCAAATCGCCGGTAAACAAATATCCTTTGTCTCTTTCCCAAAAACATAAATGTCCGGGAGAGTGTCCGGGCGTATGTAGCACTTCAATTTCCCTGCCGCCAAGATCAATCACATCATGGTCATTTAATATTCTTGTTGGTACGCCCTGAAAGAATACATAATCGTCAACATTAAAACCATCAGGCAAATCGCAACGGTCAACCACCATTTCTTTAACAGTTTCGATTGTCAGGGGGAATTTCCCATCCAGCCAGTCCAATTCTTCTGCGTGTGCATAAAATTCCGGGAAATACTTATGCCCACCGATATGGTCCCAGTGAATGTGCGTGGCAACCGCCGCAATCGGTTTATCTGTATGTTTTTGGACTTCATCATATATATTGGAAATCCCCAGCCCTGTGTCTATAAGCAGGCTTTTTTCTTTCCCATTCAACAGATAACAATGAGTTTCTTCCCAATGCCGGTATTCACTTATGATTATTGTTTCGCTATCAATCCTGTCTATTGTAAACCAATTATCCATTATCCCAACTTCCTCCCAGTTATGATTTCTTTACTCTTGTTACCACGGTCAAATTCATAAGGACTACCGATGATATCACCTAAAATTGCTCCCATCATCTCTTGACACCTCTTTTCTTATAATCCGCATCAATCTTCCTTTTCCAGTCAGCACTAAGCGGTGCTGCACACGCTCTTACACTGGTAATTGCCTCGCTGATGACCTCATAGTTGAGTGCCGTTCCTGCCTCATCACAATGATAGTTGGCAGCCATAGATTCATCGATGCCAAATCTTCTGGCTTCTGCCGCTGCGTCGATGTTTGCTCCAAGGAAAAGGAACTCCCAACCGTAACGCTCTTTCTGACGCTCAATCATGTGGCGAACCTTATCATAGGTGTAATGATGGCTGGCATTTTCCATACCATCAGTGGTGATGATAAAGAGGGTCTTTTCCGGCACATCTTCTTTTCGGGCATATTTATGTACATTTCCGATATGGTGGATTGCACCACCAACAGCATCTAAAAGTGCTGTGCAGCCACGCACAAAATATTCTTTATCAGTAAGGTTCGGTACATCTGCAATGGCAGCACGGTCATGGATTACCTCTGTTTCGTTGTCAAACAGCACTGTGGATACTACGGCATCACCCGGCTCTCTGCGCTGCTTTTCCAACATGGAGTTGAAACCTCCGATAGTGTCTTTTTCCAGTCCCGACATGGAACCACTGCGGTCTAAGATCAATACAAGTTCTGTCATTTTTGAAATCCTCCTGTTTTTTATTGTGATTTCATTATACGGAAAACAGGAGAATGAATGGTCGCATGGTATGCGACATTTTTATACGCCGATAAGCGGCTGGTCAAAAGCAAACAGAACCTCGTTCAATTCAAATACATTGTAGTTCCTGTTTACCAAGAAATACTCCACAATCACGTCAAACTTACTGCTGTGGGAGAGAGCAAACCCTGCTCTACCTATAAAGTCCTTTGTTTCATTAATATCCAGTTCCAATGCAAAGGCAAAAGCCAGTGCAGTTGTCTTGGATGGCTTGTAGTCCATATTATTTCGAATTTTCGAGAACAGCTTTCTATCTACATTGGCTTTTTTGTAGATTTCAGAGTCCTTCTTTCCGGTGCGGTCGATAAGCTGCAGAAGCGTTTCAGAAAAACCTGCGTCCAGATCTTTCAGCAGCTGCCCCCAATCATCATAGTCCATCGGAACTGCTGCCCCAACAGACATATCAAGGCGCTCTTCCAATGCCTGTGACGGACAAATATCCTCATAAATTCGGTTGCTGTGTTTCAGCCGTTCTCTTATCCGCCTTGTTTCAAGGCGTGAAGCATATACCCTTTCCGTTCCATATTCATCAAGCGTTTTGCTGCGGATATAGTTTTCGTCAATGTAACTGCTGACGGATTTGAACAGTTTCTCTGAAAGCACAAAGGCTTCTTTGCCAAACACAACCAGGTAAATCTGCATTTCATTTTCCAAGAGGAAAGTGCTGATTTCACGGACCGCTATTTGCAGAGCAAGTGTTTTCGGAAATCCATAATTTCCTGTAGCTATCAAAGGGAACGCAATAGACTCACACTCATGCTCCTTCGCCAATGCCAGAGACTTCCTGTAACACGAAGACAGAATTTGCTCCTCTCCGTGATTACCATCCTCCCAAATAGGACCTACTGTATGAATAACATACTTGGCATCCAATCCAAATCCAGGAGTGATAACCGCATCACCAAAATCAATACAACCGATTTTCTGCCTTGCCACAAGCAACTCATGGCCTGCTTTTTTATGTATTCCGCTGTCAACGCCGGAGCCGATAACAGGGTTGGGATTTGCAGTGTTTACCACCGCATCCACTTGCATATTTACAATATCATTTCTTACTATCTCAAAAGGCATAGGTGGTCTCCTTATTCAAAAGCAGGTCATTTAATCCTGCAGCATATCTAAATACATATCCAGTCTTGCATTGATGTATCCTGCAAACAAATTTTCCATCGCGGAAAGATTATGTTTTACATGATATTCATCAAATGCATTGTAGTAGGCAATTCTATGGGAATATAAAAGCTATTGTTCAGCCATTTCAGTGGTAGTGATGGATGCATTTTCTTTAAGCAACGCTAATATTTTTACTTCTACTGAGATGTCTTTTGTGACATCCTTTGTGACATTCTGGGCTTTGGAATTTTCTCTTCAGAGCAAAGAACTCGGATTCTTCTATCAGAAATACCCCATTTTTCAGAAGCCTGTTTTATTGTCATAAACATAGACTGTCTCTCTAATCTAAGATATAGCATACCACTTTAACGGAATAATATCAATAATATCGGAACAACATTTACTAAAACAACGGAATAATACTAATGTGTAAAAAAAGACACTATGCATAGTTGCACAGTGTCTGAAATACCGCGAAAAACAATTTCTTCTGCCCGGTTGTGAATGTTATTGCAACGTTGCACCCATTCCATTGGACAGGTACGCCTCAATTCCTCTGTCACACCCTAGGCAGCTTGTACCCTGTCCACTACGGTTGGGATTCCCCTTGCGAAAGCACCTCCATTTCTTTGTGCAGAAGCTGTGAAGTCCTGCGGATTTGATACCCGGTCGTTAACTGTCTGACCGCATATCGTAATGGGGTGTTCTTTATATGCGTTGGTAGCCGCAAAACGTATGACGGTCTTGCAAAAGCCGTGGAAAGTATACATGATATGTTCTCTGTATGCGTCTGTGCAAGGCACAGGTGATTCTAAATATTATGATGATGTATTAGTTTCCATTGTTGGGCGCTACTGTCTGCATGAGGGCAAAGAAAGATTCTGCTTTTCCAGTACTAAAATATTGATACCAAAATTCCAGTGTATTTGCTTGAAAAACCCCTAAATGCTCAATAATTTGTTTTGCCCACAGCAAAGCGCCCGTAGAATTTGCGGTAATGAGGTTATGATCTGCTACCGACGGTTTGTCCACATATAGATCCCGTCCTTTATAAGCAGGTGAAAACATTTCAAGAAATCCCTGCCCATTACTGGTATGCCGCCGATTATCTAACAATCCAAAATCAGCAAGCGCAACGGTAGCTCCGCAAATTGCCCCGACGGCAGCTCCTAGGGAGAGAAGTTCGCTTGCCTTTTTGATAATTGCGCCATGTTTCGGGTCGCTCCATGTATCTGCACCCGGTAACAGCAATACGCTGGTTTCTTTTACAGCAATATCATCAATCAAACAATCGGGTACGACTGTCAGACCTCCCATTGTATGGATTGGCTCTTTAGAATAACTGACTGTTTTAAGGAATACACGCTCAGCGTCCTTTTTGAAAAATCGCCCGGAATGCAGTTCCGAAGTGACATAGCCTAATTCCCAGTCGGCTAAAGTGTCAAGAACATAAACATAGATTGTAAACATGAGTTTCCTCCGTTTTCATTGTACATTTGATTTGTCTGCTTTTTTATTGTATCATATAATTATAGACAACATCATGGCAACAATAAATAGGACAGAAGAATTTTTGAAAGGCGGCTATCAGATGAAAATTGACAGGCTCGTCAGCATTATTATGGTGCTCCTTGATAAAGAGCGAATAGGGGCACAGGAATTAGCGAATATGTTTGAAGTGTCGCCCCGCACAATTTACCGTGATATAGACACTATCAATATGGCAGGTATTCCTGTCCGCTCAATTTCGGGGGTGGGCGGCGGCTTTGAAATTATGCAGAACTACAAACTTGATAAAAATGTTTTTTCGGCTGCCGATCTTTCCGCTATCCTTATGGGGCTTTCAAGCCTTTCAGATATGATACGGGGAAATGAACTGATAAACGCCCTTGCAAAAGTCAAAAGTTTTATCCCCGCCGACAAAGCAAATGACATAGAATTAAAAGCAAACCAAGTATGTATAGATTTAAGTCCCTGGATTGGCAACCAAAACATACAATCATATTTAGAGATTATCAAAGCGGCTTTGCAGGATTTCAGACTGGTTTCCTTTGAATATACAGCTCATCACGGAAAGAAAACAGTACGGACGGTTGAGCCGTATCAGCTTGTCTTAAAAAGCGGTCATTGGTATTTTCAGGGATATTGCCGTATACGAAATGATTTCCGCCTATTCAGGTTATCCCGCATATCGAACTTACAAATGAAAGAGGAAGTTTTTACATCACGGGATTATCAAAAACCGATTTTAAATTTTGAGGAAATTCTGCAAACCATGCAGACAAAAATAAAAATCCGTATTCATAAATCAATCATGGACAGGGTGCTTGATTATTGCACTTATGAACACTTTTCTCCCAGTGGCAGCGAACATTATATTGTTGATTTTCCGTTCATAGAGAATGAATATTATTATGATATTCTTCTTGGTTTTGGTAATAAGTGTGAGTGCTTAGAACCGTTATATATTCGTGCCGAAATGAAGCGCAGAATATATGATGTAGCTGCTATATATGAAAATTGAAAGAC
>JAAWCE010000039.1 GCA_022793065.1 Lachnospiraceae bacterium | reverse complement strand
TGTCACCATCCCATGGCGCCTTTTCAATACGCACTATCTGCCCTTCCTCATTAAACAGGTATAAGTCCCCCTGAGTACCAGCCAGACATACTTTCCCTTCTCTGTCTGCCTCTCCTGCCGCTACTGTGCCAATACGAACCAGTGGGCCTTCTCCTCCTGATATGCCCTCATAGGAAACTTCCACATCGTAAGCAACTTCTTTATCCTGATTCATCTTTCTTAAATAGAATTTTTCTGTTTCCTCTTCTGACTCAGTATAAAAACAGTATACTGCCTTTGTTTCGTCAGCGAAAAAGCTAATTAACTCCGCATCACCTAAATCTGTCAATATTTCAAGTTTCTCACTGCCTCTTTGCAGCCTGCAGACAGAAATATTTTTTAACTTTTTTTCTTCCTCATCCCATCTGGAATCAATAAAATAGAGTGTGTCTCCTACCATCCTGTTGTAAGTTGATTTAGATATTTCAGCATGATTTCCCTCTACAGATGCCACTGGAACCTGACCAGATGGTATCAAAAAACCTGCACTATCCCTATTTATCGTTTCCTGTCCTGTACATCCCATAACTAAGAACAACGCTACTAATACCAACAAAAATCTTATATACTTTGGCAATGAAATTCCTCCCTTATACCAACATTCACTTAATTCCATAATTAAAACTATTATTCAAAGATATTAGCTAACTTCTTTTATATAACCCAAACCACATTTCTTGATAAACGTAAATATGGCTACTAATCCGCATCACCTTTAGGCGTTCAACAGATTGCAGCCATATTTATTATTCACATCCTGCCACTGTTGTATATTTTCATACAATCCTCAATATGACATCCATATACATAACTTGTGTTATTACATAAAATGAAATTTCTGCATTACAGCGCTCAATAATTAAACATAAAACACCTAAATAATATTGGTTTTCTTAAATTGAGATTCTCATAAATTTTGCAATCTTTAACCTATGCTTGAACCTATTACCTTCACTGTATGTAAAAGCATTTTATGTTCAACATACTCCAAATTCAACTATTATGAATAGTAACAACACGAAGCGGACCACTATCCCATACATCAAAACAATTTGGATTTGAACAATAATAATATATTATATCCGTTTCGGTGTGATAATCACAAGCCCCTTTATGTTCCTCACAGTAAAAATATTCTATTACCGTTTCAGCTCTCTCCTGCCGAATCCCCCCACAATGGCATCCGCCGGCGTTGCCTAACGGTGAGATTCCCCCTGCTGCCGCACTGGCACTCATGGGCAACACTGCAAACGATAACATAAAGGACGCCATGATTGGTGCAATTATCTTACTTTTCATTTTTAAATTCCTCCTTTTGGTATACAAGCTCTTTGATTTAAGCCCCCATTTTATTCCATTTTTCACTCATGGTTCAGAACCAATACCTCTACTACAAGCAATAAAGTATTGCTCATCCCATATTTGCCGGATATTTTTCGGCCCCCTTTGTCCCTTAGGCAGCTTGTGCCCACTCTTCTGAAATTATTCCCCTTTCCCTTTTCAGAGATTACCTGTAATTTCATTTCCCTTATATATGGTTTTTGCACCCTGCCATATGGCTTTGTCTTTTGTAGGTTCTGGTACATCTGGGGTTCTTACAGCATTATTTCAGAAAGCAATACATTTCTTTTGCCTTCTGTTATGCGTCATTACCTGCAGGTTCACTTCGCATATAATTATTATATTCTGCTATTTTCATTTCCACAAGGGGACAGAGTTCTAAATTTTTTGTAGAACTCTGTCCCCTTGTCTAAAGTTGATTTTAATTATATAATATATGTTATTAATAAAATAACACATGGAGGACAAAACAATGAAAAAACAACTATTGAAACATCTCATCACTTTTCTGTCAACTGGCATATTCTGTGCCAATATTGGATTTGGCAGTTTTATTTTTTCCAATCCAGCAATGCCGCCTTCCAATAATACACAAGAATGTAATTGGGGTGGAAAAGGTCAATGCAATCACCATGAATGTACTCTTCCGGGAAGTGGAAAAGACAACAATTCAGGTATCTCTCCGCAAAATGATGAGCCTCCAGCGGATGTTAAAACTATGTAAACCTAACGCTTTAACTGCTTTAACTTGTTCCGGTAAAATTCTCCTCTATATTCATCTTGTACTATAGCACTAAACAAAATACACTTTGATAATTCTTCCTCGTCCGATAATACCTTATCTGTTGGGATTTCTGCTTTTCTCCGCATGTCATAGTTCCACCACCTATCATAAATACAACTATGAATTTTACACATTCTGCGGAGGCGCAGGCATCCCTCCAGTAAGAAACTGCTATAACCATCCGCTCTGTCATATTTTCCCATATTCCCCCAGGTGCTCCCAATGTTATTAGCAACAAATTCATACATATTCCATGCTATCTCAATCATTTTCGACTCAATATATGGTTCATATAGTTCTTCCAGCCGAATCAGGCATTGTAACTTTTCCGCCTCATCTTCCATTCCCAGCATCCAGTTTAAGATACAAGTCTGTTCCTCTTCCGTAAGATATTTTTCTCCTTCTGTCAAAAACAGTGAATATGGCAGAGAAAGTTCCAGCAATTCCTTCATCCCAGCGCAATACTCTTCTCTGTCTATCTTGCCCTCTCTCCACCGGATTAAAAGTTCTTTCCCTTCAAGCGTCTGCCGGTTGACCGGTATTTTCATGGACACCATTCTTTTCACATATCTCAGCAGCCTGTCCGCATCCTCCCACTCTCCTTTATTAAGCATTTCCCGAAGCCTTTCCATCAGTCTCCTGACTTCCGGTTTTTCCGTCACAAGGTCTGTCCGCGAATATTCTCCTGATAAGCCAAGCCGTTGCAAAAGCTGTATGGCAATTTCCCTCTGTGTGCATGTCTTTTTTTGTTCCAGGCGCCGTAATGTTTTCACGGAACAGATTCCTTCGCATAGCTTTGCCTGGCTTATTCCAAACATTTTACGCCGGATACGGATCACATCATTTATACATCGTACCCCCTGCATTACATAGAGATGGCAGGAATTCCTGGTTTCCTTATGTATTCCATATTCTCCATATAACCTCTCCAGCGCTCGTTTCCATTTCTTATGCTCCCCATACTTCCTATCTAACACTTGCACCTTTTCCCACTTTCCCTGGCGGTACAAATCCTCTGTAATGCCGGAAACCAGCCTTTCCTCCAGTTCCAACAATTCCCACAGATAATACATTCTCCCACTCTCCTGCAGCACCTTTATCCCTTTGTCACAATACTGCAGAAGCGTCTCTTCCTCCCATCCATCCCTCTCACCGGAATGATTTATTACACTTTGGCACATATAGTAGATCGCCTTAGGATAAACCTTTGCCTGCCCTACCTTATCCAATCCATATCCCTCAATATAATTTACAATTTCCCGATAACGGTTCGGACGTTTCCCCTCTCTTTGATACCTCTCCGTTTCCAGCAAAATATCCAGTTCCTTCACAGACAACATCTTATCCTTCAAGTTCCCCTCATCGGCGTCAGATATGGTCACGCATGCCGCACTCTCAAATAGTCTTCCCAACTCTTCCTCCGGACACCCCTGATTCCGCCTAATCTGCGCTTTCATCACAAGAAAAAACTGCATCTCCAAAGGATTTTCTGTCAAATATTTTTTCTCATATGCTTCCAGCAGTACATATGCGCTGTCCATATCTCCCCATATAATATTATGTAAAATATGCTGCCTATCCTCCTGATGTGTATATGTATCCAAATCCAGTAAATGTATATAATCTTCCGCCGCTATGCCCAACCGCTCCAACAGGCACTCTTGCAAAAGCCTATCCGGCCTCCAATCTCCCTCTCTTTCCAGTACGGCAACCGCCCCCTCGCTGCATACTCCATGGCAAACTTGACTTAACGTGACCCCTTTTTCTTTCCTGAGCTGTTGAATAAATGCTACAAATTCCTTTTTCTCATCCGTATTCCTCATGCTCATCCCCCTTCCCATACCAATCCCCCGCTGCCACATTCAAAATACTATGACGATAGCACACCTCCGAACTATATCCATTATTTGCCCCAAAACCATTATTACTACAACATACTATTTTCGCACCTGAGAGGGTGAAACCCCAAAACGTTTCTTAAAAAGCTTACTGAAATGATAGGCATCCTCATACCCCACCATAGCCGCCACCTCCTGAATACTTCCCTCATATCCTCCCTCCAACAGCTCCTTCGCTTTTTCCAGACGAATATTTATTAGGTGATGAATTGGTGCATTTCCAGTCTCACTCTTGAAAATTCTGGAGACATAGTAAGGGCTCAAATACATATTCTCCGCAATCTGATCCAATGAAATCTTCTCATTATAATGGTCTTCAAAATAATTCACAATTTGTTCCACCACATATTTTTTACTGGCGGATTCAAAAGCATATCCTCCGGCCCTCTCTATTGGCTCGCACTGTTCCCTGATTACCAGAAGCAGAAGCTGCATCAGATATGCCTTTAGCATGTAATACCTTCCCTGCCTGCACACCGCATTTTCAGCCTCCATAGCCGCGCAAATTTTAAAAAGCCTTTGCCGCAAATCTCCAGCCGTATGAATAATGCGCTCTCCCCCAGGCTCCGGAAGAAAATTAGCCGGAAATCCCGGAAATTGAATATCCGAAAATCCAACGAAAAATTCCGTGGAAGGTTGTTCGGCTTTCGGACAGCACAAAGCCTCATGCCTCACCCCCGGATTCAGAAGAACCAAATCTCCCTCCTGCACCGAATACACCCTATCGTCAATTCGATACCTGCCCGAACCGGACAAAATAAATGCAATCTCACCATGGTCATGACTGTGATAGTTTCCTTCATCCCTGTCCCGCTGTCTGGTACCCTTCCATGTAAATAAAAAGGTGGGATTCAGTTCTTCCACAACAACTTCCATATTCCTGTTTTGCTTTTCCATACATCCTCCCTGCCATATTTTATAAAATCAGATTTTCATCCACTATAGTTTTCCCTATTGTACCTATTCTGAGACAAAAAGTAAAGAAAGGTTTTCATGGAAAGTAATTTAATGACACTATTGACTTTTTCTATATATGGTATTATGATATCAATGACTTATACCAAATATTTTCTTATAACTATACCAAATGAAAGAAACGAGATACATATGAACCTGTCCGACTTGGCAAGAAATTCATATATGCTGCGAGGCTCTTTTGCAAGACGAGGCTATATGCGCTGGTGGCATTCCTTTGTAGGTGTGAATGTAGAAACCGGTAAGCCCCGTACTTTTTTTGTAGAATTTTTTATGATCAATCCCAACCTTGGAAGCAATCACCCCATTCTTGGACAACATCCCTATTATAAGAAACGGGGAATGAGCCCTTCCTATGTTATGGTAAAAGCTGGGGCTTTTCCAGATGAAAATGACGAGAACGGCAAACAGCTTCATGCCTTCTACCCCATATCTTCTCTCCAGATAACCGGAAACCCTTTAGTAATGCGGATGAATATCCCTTCTCCGGAAACCTCCCCCCTATCCATGGACCACACACAGGAAAACACGTGCTTCTACAGTGAAGACCGGCTTACAGGTTCCATTGTCATATCCCCCCAAAAAGCCAGACATCGCTCTCTGATGACAGATTTCGGCTCCATGGAATGGGAATTGGAAGTATGTAAAGCGGTCTCTTGCCACACGGGCTTATTGGGCGGACGGCTTTTCCAAATGCTTCACATTTTGGACAACTATTGGCACGGGGAAGGTATACGCAGCTTTTTTCGCGGCAGTGTGATATTGGACGGAGACGTCTATGAGGTTACGCCGGAACACAGTTATGGCTATGCAGA
Organism: Lachnospiraceae bacterium; assembly: GCA_022793065.1. Lineage (GTDB taxonomy): Bacteria > Bacillota > Clostridia > Lachnospirales > Lachnospiraceae > Acetatifactor. Next base: position 4,163 of record JAAWCE010000039.1, on the reverse strand, counting down.
CAAACACTGGGGCCGTAATTTTCACAATCCCTGGTTCCAATTTTCTTGTGGAAATCTGACCAGTCAAAGAACTGGGAAAGAACTTCGTCATTCTGTATTGGCAATAAACAGTTTCTACCCGCGCCTACTCTGTTTTCCTCTGCGGCGCAGATTTATGCTGCAAATGACATACATGGGAGAAGATTTTGAATTTACCAACTGTAAATGGGAAGTAAAAGAGACGGACCGACGTTTTATCTGGCACATTCTTGCCCGCAATAAGAATTCCGTATTAAAACTTTCGGGAAGCTGCAAAAAAGAAGATATGCTGCATTTGCGTTATGAGGCTCCCGACGGCCAGCTATGTCGGCTTCCTTTATGGGCCGGAGCCGACGGCATCGGCACTCTGCAGCTTTATCGCAAAGGAACTGGCGGCCGGGAACTTCTTGATACATTAAAACTAGAAAACGCAATGTGCATCTATCGAAAAGAAGAAACTACAGAAAACGCTTGACCCCTAATTTTCAACTTCCATAAACATCGGCGTAGACAAATATCTGTCCCCAGAATCCGGTAAAAGCGCTACTATCGTCTTTCCTGTATTCTCAGGTCTTCTTGCCAAACTAGCTGCCGCATAAAGCGCTGCTCCTGAGGTAATTCCCACCAAAATACCTTCCTTTTGTGCAATCAGACGACCTGTGGCATAAGCCTCTTGGGTGGTAACTGTAATTACTTCATCATATACCTGCGTATTTAACACAGACGGAACAAACCCCGCTCCGATTCCTTGCAGTTTATGCGGACCGGGCTGTCCCCCTGAAAGCACTGGTGAGTCCGCCGGTTCTACCGCCGCTATGTGAATTTTCGGATTTCTGGACTTCAAATAAGCGCCTACTCCTGTGAGTGTGCCGCCCGTACCCACTCCGGCAACAAATATATCTATCTCTCCATCCGTATCCTCCCAAATCTCCGGCCCTGTCATAGCGGCATGTATTGCCGGATTGGCCGGATTATCGAACTGCCCCAAAATAACAGCGCCAGGAATAGATCTCTGCAATTCCTCTGCTTTGGCAATGGCGCCCCTCATCCCGTTGGCTCCTTCCGTCAGTACCAGCTCAGCCCCATAGGCTTTTAATAGATTTCTTCTCTCTACACTCATAGTATCCGGTAACGTAAGAATGGTACGATACCCTTTTGCCGCCGCCACACTTGCCAATCCGATTCCGGTATTCCCCGATGTAGGTTCTATAATCGTCGCGCCGGGTTTCAAATTCCCTTTTCTTTCTGCATCTTCAATCATTGCCAATGCAGTTCTGTCTTTTACGCTCCCTGTAGGATTGAGATATTCCAATTTTACTAACAAAACCGCATCTGAAATTCCTAACGCTTTCTCATAATTTTTCACTTGCATCAACGGCGTGCGCCCAATCAATTCCGTAGCACTTTTATAAATTTTTCCCATAACACTCTCCTAATTTACTAAATTTTTTTACATTCATATCCTATGATTATGTTGCCAAACTAAAAATTTAGAATACAATATGCCTAATTCCACATAAACAAGTAATTTTTCTATAAAATAAATCATACTTCCAGCACTGAAATTCGTCAAGTCAAAATTTCTTAAGTAATACTTTCATATCTCATATAAAACATTACATATCTTAGTTAAAAAAATATTAAGAAACAAGAGAATGATGTCTATTGAGAGAAGCAAATATTATATGATATAATAATTTATAATTACAGCGTTCTCTAATCGGTTGTTGTAACAATCCATTTGAATCATGCTAAGTTTTACTTTGGTCCTGTTTCAACTAATTAATATTGGCTATTTCGTGGAATACTATTACAGTATTTAATTCCAAGTACGCTAATTTCACATAAATATAGGATAATAATATGAAGAGAAAAAGAAAAAACAACTATCATGACTTAATACCTTTTGACAAAAGCCATAAAGTAATTCGTCTGGAAAAAAGAGGTACAAAATTAAACAAATACAGCATTGCTTCTTACTTTTTTGGCGTTTTAGGTATTTTATGCCTTCTTTACTGCGGTGGAATTGCATTGGTTGGCTTCGGCACTTACTTTTTTCTGATTTGGGGAGTTATAGGTATCATTTTCCTTAGCCTGTGTGCCATTTTTCACAGTAAAAAATTAATGAACATGCTTCCAAAATGGTTCAAACTGTTCTGTGTCACCTGTTTTGTATTAGGGCTATTATTGTTCTTCACCATTGAAGGGCTGATTTTAACCCAGTATGCTGCCGCCGGAAAACCAGGCGCAGACTATTGTATTGTACTGGGCGCACAATGGAAAAGCGATGGTCCCAGCGAAGTACTGCGCAGAAGACTGGACAAAGCAGCGGCATATCTTATTTCCAATCCCAATACAAAAGTAATTGTTTCAGGCGGTCAAGGAATGAATGAGATTATCTCCGAAGCTTCCGGTATGCGCGATTATCTAGTGCAATCGGGCATTGCTGAAAATCGTATTTTGGTTGAAGATCAATCTTCCAATACCTACGAAAACCTTGTATTTAGCAGTGAATTTCTTGACAAAACAACTGACAGTGTGGTGGTCGTAACAAATAATTTTCATGTTTTCCGCACACTGGCAATTGCCAAAAAACAAGGATATGCAAACGTAGAAGGCTTGGCAGCCAGTTCTGTTCCAGGAATGGCACCGAACAATTTACTGCGTGAGTTTTTGGGGGTAATTAAAGATTTTATATTTATGAATTTATAAAAAGGGGCGCAAAAATGGATATCAATGTGGGCGATATTGTAAAATTGAAGAAACAGCATCCTTGCGGAAGCCGTGAATGGGAAGTACTTCGGTCTGGTGCGGATTTTCGTCTCAAATGTAAAGGGTGCGGACACCAAATTATGATTGCAAGAAAACTTTTGGAGAAAAGCGTAAAAGAAATCAATTGAATAAAAGGAGGAATTCATGGAACATTATCAAAAAGCTATTACAGAATTAAAATCATTGATTGAAAAATATGACAATATTGTTTTCTTTGGCGGTGCCGGCGTTTCTACGGAAAGCGGTATTCCTGATTTTAGAAGTGTGGACGGTCTTTACCATCAGCAATATGATTATCCTCCCGAAACCATTCTCAGCCATACCTTCTATACTCGTAAACCGGATGAATTTTATCGCTTTTACCGAAATAAAATGCTTTTTCTGGATGCCAAACCCAATGCTGCTCATCTTAAATTGGCGCAGTTAGAACAGGAAGGGAAGCTAAAGGCTGTCATAACGCAAAATATAGACGGGCTTCATCAAGCAGCCGGAAGCAAAAATGTTTTAGAACTTCATGGTTCCGTGCTTCGCAATTACTGCGAAAACTGCGCGCATTTTCATGATGTACACTACATTTTAAATACAAACGGCGTTCCAAAATGTGAAAAATGCGGCGGCCCCGTAAAACCGGATGTAGTGCTTTACGAGGAAGGACTGGATTCAAATATTATAAACAATGCCATTCGTTACATTCACGATGCCAAAGTATTAATTATTGGCGGAACTTCTCTGGCTGTATATCCTGCCGCTGGTTTAATTGACTATTTTCATGGAGATAAACTTGTTGTAATCAATAAAGCTCCCACGCCTCGAGATTCCCATGCAGATCTATTAGTACAAGCTCCAATCGGAGAAGTATTTGCACAATTATAATCTTAATTTATATATAGATAAAACCCCCGAAATTCGGGGGTTCTAAGAGGCGCAGACCGGATTTGAACCGGTGCGTACTGGTGTTGCAGACCATTGCCTTACCGCTTGGCTACTGCGCCATAATCCTATCTAACTCTATTATATTAATTCTTTACTCAAATTATTACTATCTAATCAAAAAACTAATATTAAATACAACAATGACTCCAACGGGAATCGAACCCGTGTTACCGCCGTGAAAGGGCGATGTCTTAACCGCTTGACCATGGAGCCTTAACTATGTATTACTTGCCCAGATTCATATCAACTTTTAACTGATATAACTTAAGAATACCTTTTCCCTATGGATTTGGGTATTCTTTTCTAAGCAACTCCCCGAGTAGGGCTCGAACCTACAACAACTCGGTTAACAGCCGAGTGCTCTACCATTGAGCTATCGAGGATTATTTTTCTTTTGTCTGTTCCCTGAAAACCGAACACAGTCCTCTCTCTCTTTCCTA
>JAAWCE010000035.1 GCA_022793065.1 Lachnospiraceae bacterium | reverse complement strand
GGATAAAAATTTTATGGTGCATATCTTCTCATAAGTTCTTAGAACGGCTCTGTTCAAGCAATTCTTCCGAATTATCTCACGCAATTTCTCATAACTTCTTAGAAAAACTGCGTGAGATGGTGTAGGTTTTGGTGTACGACTCAGCCAATCTTAATCTTCCCCTCCAGGTTCCCAAAGCTGGCCTTTTTCTTCTCCATCGTGGCTTCATTATAGATATCCATGGTGGTAGAAATATTGGCGTGCCCCATGATTTCCTGGATGATTTTCAAGTTGGTTTCGTTCTCACAGAAGCGGGTGCAGAAGGTGTGCCTCAAATTATGGACGGAGAAGTGCGGGAGCAAGATCGGCTCCCGCCGCTGCTTTTTAGCGGCAGCAGTTTCCTCAGCATTGCAGTCACGGATGATGTGCTTGATGATCTGGTTGATAGATGTACTCGTGTAGAGATTACCTTTCTTCGTTTGGAAGATAAAGCCAGTGTAGCCGTCTACTTCATTTCGAGTAAAGCCCTCTGCCATCTGGCGAAGCCGCTCATTTAGCAGAGCAGATTTGACTTCACGGAGCATGGGAATTACCCTTGTACCAGCTTCGGTCTTGGGTGTAGACACGAGGAACCTCATCCTCTCTTCATTCTCAGGCCTACAAAAAGCCATGTTGTGGTTGATCGAGATAAGGTTTTCTTCAAAGTCACAGTCGTCCCAGCGCAGGCCAATAACCTCACCCACACGACAGCCAGTACCCAGGAATACAGTAAACAGGTTGAGGAAACCAGCATACTTCGGAGAGCTACGAATGAAATCAACGAACATCTGTTGCTGAACTTCGGTCAGAGCGTGACGCTTATCCTGTCCCCAGCCGTTCTGCTTTTTCAACTCGGCATATACCTGATAGGCGGGATTTGCTCGGATGTAACCGTCACGTACAGCCAATGTGAAGATAGGATGGAGGACGGTATTGACAGCATGAACGGTATTGGGCTTAAATCCTTTCTCATAGAACAGGGAGAGATAGAACTGCTTGACATCACTGTACTTGATAGAGCTGATACTTCGACTTCCCAGCTCGTCCTTGATGTAGTTATTGTACACTTGGATATAGCCAGAGCGGGTAGTAGGCTTCAGCTCTTTCTTCATTGCCATGTACTTCCGAAAGAAGTCGTCCAGAGTTTTCTTACTGGCTACAAAACTTTCAATACCGTCATCGGTATCACGAGTCAACTGCTTTTCCAGATCGCGTAAAGGCGCACCAGCCTTTTTGCCTACTGGCAACTTATCAGTATCTACCAGCCGCCAGCTGTAAATAGTCCGTCTCACCCCTCCTGCATCGTTATATCGGTACATATACATCCCATCGGATCGCTGGGATTCACCGACTTTGAGAAGCCGGCCTTTTGAGTCTCTTCTTTTCGAGGCCATTGCAAACTCCTTTCTGCCTGAAGAAGAAACTCGATGTGGTACTTGCATTATACCACACCGAGTATCCAATCTCAAGCGCAATCAAATCAGACTGATTCGGTCAATGTAGCTTTCAAATTTCTTGCGTTTTATCTGTGCTCTGGTATTATTCCAGAGGATGAAGTCAGCGTCGGGATTTTCGCTGATTAACTTCCGCAGCTTGTTTTCTCCCACTCTGAAATATGCTGCGGCCTCTTCTATGGAGAGCGTGTATCGCTCCCAGAATGGGATTTCAAGAGTCATGGGCACTCACCTCTTGTTTCGTTGATTTTGTTCGTTGTTATAGAAAATTAGCAGAACCGCCTTTTGTTGCGGTAGTCGGAATACTTTTTTGCGAAGCCTAATTCAAACTGTCGGATTGCGCCCTTGAACCAGAAGCACCTATACCACGGAAGCCCATCGGCCTCGTTATCTGAAAAGTCATAGTCAGCTGTGCCGTCTGACCACATAAAGTGCATCATTTGAAAGTGCTTGTTCTCTGTGATCCGTGGCTTGCAGAAGTAGATCTTTACCAGTGGATTATGGAACTTGGCTTTCAGCGCTTCTATGAAGCAGTTGGAGTGATACCACTCAGTTATGAATCTGTCTTTCATGGGCTGGATTCCTTTATTGTCACTCTGAGTTCCACGGTGCGTCCATCTTTCAGCGTCCATTCATAGCCACTCGAAGTAGCCTTGTGGCAATCAATGCCACCAAGAAGCTCTTGCACCATATAATCCCTAACAGCGCACAACGCTTCATCTGTACACTCTGTTTTGTTCTGCCACAAATTTTTGTTTCTGCTGTTCAGCGTACCTGCATAGATTGCAAATGCACCGCAGCCAACATGATATTCTGCCATAACATCACCACCTATTTTTATCTGCGATACCATTCAAGCTGCTTGTGATCAACCCTGGCTACATTTTCGGCATGGCAAAATAATACTACCGCCCTATCTTCGTCATCTCGGACATAAACGCATCTTGTTTTATGCCCATCAAGCGGAGAACGATAAAGTAGCAGTGCTCCAAAATACAGCCCTTGCAATATATTCGTCACCACCAAAATTCTATTTGCTATACACTGCTTCATAATGGAACCCGTATTGGATTGGTTAGTATTGATTCTGCCTCTTCACCTGGCGGAATTAACCTGGCACTTATAATCTTCATCCAGTCACCCATTACAGCTTTGAAATTCCGCTTGGCCTCGTTCATTGTTTTAGCCAGCCTGTAATAGGTGCATGGTGGAATTGTTTTTGCATAAGTAGCACAGATTTCAAAGAGGTAAAAACCATGAGCTGGGATACAACGAGCAATACTCATAATTCCTCTGTCGTCTGTCTTATAAATTACCTCACAATTTCCACAAAACACTTTTGCAGATTGCCCCAGAGGTAGCACAGTGGTTTCTGTTGTATTGTCAAGATAGTTTCTAAAATTCTTATAAGATTCAAAACTGAGCATACCTGCCATCAACTCCGCAAAAACTTTATTTTATT
>JAAWCE010000073.1 GCA_022793065.1 Lachnospiraceae bacterium | reverse complement strand
TCATAGCAGTTTTTGTTTTATGTGGTTGTTTGGTTAGGGGTAACTTAACAATACACTATAAATACAAAAACTGCTACTTTTTTTGGGATTTGACGGAAAATTTTTTTAGCACTTGCTGCCGCGTAAGCGGCTTGGTACAATATTGACACAAAAAGCATTGTGTCAACTTTTGATTCCATTTGCGCTTAAAGAGGGGTGTTTACACACCCTCTTGCGCATGAAATTATGGTATAATATTGACACCAAAAAGCATTGTGTCAACTTTTGATTCCACTTGCGCATGAAATCTGGTATGATAAAAAAGTGAGGTGACATTATGATTTATATTACAGGAGATACACATAGCTCATTTAAACGCATAGAAAAATTCTGTGCACAGTTAAAAACCCAACGGGAAGATATCCTTATTATCTTAGGAGATGCCGGAATCAATTATAGCGGTGAACGCATTGACCAAAAGAGTAAGCGCTTTTTGGAATCCCTTCCCATTACTTTGTTCTGTATCCACGGCAATCATGAACAAAGACCTTACACCATAAGCAGCTATCAGGAAAAAATTTGGCATAATGGTACGGTCTATTACGAAGAAGCATATCCTCATCTGCTTTTTGCCAAAGACGGAGAAATATTTGACCTGAACGGAAAGCAAACCATTGTAATCGGAGGCGCTTACAGCATTGACAAGATGTTCAGACTGATATACGGATATGGCTGGTGGGCAGACGAGCAGCCTTCAGAAGACATTAAGGCTTATGTAGAACAACAGTTGGAAACGTTAGACTGGAAAATTGATGTGGTATTAAGTCATACCGCTCCTTTAAAATATGAACCCACAGAAGTCTTCCTTACCGGCATCGACCAGGACCAGGTTGACAAATCAACCGAAATATGGCTGGACAAAATCGAAGACCGATTGAAATATTGGAAATGGTATTGTGGTCACTACCACACAATCAAAAAAGTTGACCGACTGGAAATTATGTACGAAAACTTTGATACATTCTGGGGCAGTCCTTAAAACTGCCCCTGTACTACCAACATACGCTCCACACAAGTCTTGTTTTTTATCACTCAAATCCACAGCACAACACTTGGCAGAAAATTTCAAAATCCATAGGCACAGTTTTCTACGCAATCAAAAGCGGATTTTCTTCAACCACCCATGGAAGTCCATACTCGTTTAACGCATCCATAAAAGGGTCCGGATCAAACTCTTCCACATTAAATACGCCGGGCTTCTTCCATGTGCCATTCATTACCAGCATGGCGCCAATCATTGCCGGCACACCCGTAGTATATGAAATTGCCTGGGAGCCAACTTCCCGATAACATTCCTGATGGTCACAGACATTATAAATATAAACAGATTTTTCTCTGCCATCCTTTACGCCCGTAAAAATGCAGCCAATATTGGTCTTTCCCACGGTACGAGGTCCTAAAGACGCCGGGTCCGGAAGCAGCGCCTTCAAAAACTGAATGGGCACGATTTCCCTTCCCTCATACATTACAGGGTCCGTGCGCAGCATACCCACATTTTCCAGACATTGCATATGAGTCAGATAGCTCTGTCCAAAAGTCATAAAGAAACGAATCCTTTTAATTCCTGGTATGTTTTTGGCCAGGGATTCAATTTCCTCATGATGCAGCAAATACATATCCTTTTTCCCTACCTGCGCAAAATCATATTCTCTCTTAATTTCCATTGGCTTTGTCTCCACCCAATGACCGTTTTCCCAGTAAGAACCATTGGCAGAAACTTCCCGCAGATTAATTTCCGGATTAAAATTTGTGGCAAAGGGATACCCATGATCTCCGCCATTACAATCACAAATATCTATATAATGAATCTCATCAAAATAATGTTTCAGGGCATACGCGGAAAAAACACTGGTAACGCCAGGGTCAAAACCGCTTCCCAACAATGCGGTAATACCCGCCTTTTCAAATCGTTCTCTGTATGCCCATTGCCAAGAATAATCAAAATAGGCGGTAAACCCTTCCTCTTTGCAGCGCTTTTCATAGACAGCCCGCCATTTAGGATCTTCCGTATCCTCCGCCTCGTAATTTGCCGTATCAATATAATCCACACCACAGGCAAGGCATGCGTCCATAATCGTCAAATCCTGATACGGTAATGCCAGATTGAGCACCGCCTGGGGCTTTTCCCTATTGATTAAGGCAATCAAATCCTCCACCTTATCCGCATCCACTTTTGCGGTTGTAATTTTTGCCTCCGTTGTACCCGCAAGCTTCTCTTTCAATGCCTCACATTTTGACACCGTGCGGCTGGCAATGCAAATCTCCGAAAAAACATCCGCCTTTTTTGCACATTTCTGAATTGCCACGGAAGCAACGCCACCACAGCCTATAATCAATATCTTTGCCAATTTTACACCTCCTGGCGTGCCGAAAGCACGCATACCAATTAAAGTTTTTTCTTTGGGATTATCACAAACCCTCAGCGGCACGCTTTCCCGGCCTCTACCACTTATCCACGGATCTCCACTTTTCTAAGCAGCTTTTCCACATATGCCGGTAGGCAAAACGCCCCTTCATGAAGCCGTGGCGTATAATACCTTGTCTCAATCCCCCGCTCAAGCCATTTTTCACCTTCCAGGTCGTGAACCGGATGGTACTTTCTGGACGCAAACCCAAACAGCCAGTGTCCTGACGGATATGTGGGAATATGAGCCTGATAAACTCTGCTCACAGGAAAACTCTCCACAATGCGCTTATGCGCTCTCATGCAGGCAGTTGCATCCGCCTCATAAAAAGGACTTTCATGTTGATTCACCATAATACCGTCTTCTTTTAGGGCCTTATAGCAATTACCATAAAATTCCTTCGTAAACAATCCCTCCCCTGGGCCAAAAGGGTCCGTGGAATCTACAATAATTAAATCATATTCATTTTCTCTGCTGCGGACAAATTTCAATCCGTCCTCATAAAAAATATAAAGCCTCTCGTCATCCAGCGCACAGGACACTTTGGGCAAATACTCCTTACTCACCTGAATCACCTGTTTGTCTATCTCCACCAGGTCAATCTGTTCTATTTCCGGATATTTTGCCAGCTCCCGCACCGCACCCCCATCTCCCGCGCCGATTACCAGAACTTTTTGCACCTTAGGATGTACGGCCATGGGCACATGAACAATCATCTCATGATAAATAAATTCATCCTTTTCCGTAAGCATTATATAACCGTCAAGTACAAGTATCCTTCCAAACTCTTTAGATTCAAACACATCAATCCTCTGTAAATCACTCTCTCCGCTGTAAAGCTGCTTGTCCACTCGAATAGACAATTTCACATCCGGTGTGTGCGGTTCCGAAAACCATAATTCCATATTTTTTTCCTCCTATTCCAGTTCCCGCAGGCGGGAACTTGTTCCGGTCTCTACACTGCGGCGCCCTTTTATTTTTATAGTCACTGCGCCATGGTACAAATGTGAGAAATTCTCTACACCCACTCTTCCTTCAATACATTCAGCCGCTCAATTCCCGCATCCTCCGGCCCTGTCATGGAGCATCCCTTTTCCTTTGCATAGATAATGTACTCCAACACCTCCGCCGTAATCTCTTCCCCCGGCGCCAAAATGGGAATCCCCGGCGGATAGCACATGACAAACTCACTACAAATACGTCCTTCCGTCTCCTGCAGCGGCAAAGATTCCTTCTCCGCATAAAAAGCACTTTGCGGAGATACCGCCACCTTGGGTTCTATGTACTCCTGTGTGAACATTCCCGTATTATCCCGGCGATACTTGCGTCTGATCTCCTCCAATGCCCCTATCAGCCGCTCCATATCCCGTTCCCTGTCACCGATGGAAATATATGCAAGTACATTGGCAATATCCCCCAACTCCATTTGAATATCATACTCATCCCGCAGCAGATCATACACCTCAATCCCCGCCAATCCGATTCCCAAAGTGTTCACAGTCAGTTTTGTCTTATCAAAATCGTAAATACTGTCACCGTTTATCAACTCCGCCGTATAGGCATAATACCCTTCGATTCTGTTGATTTCTTCCCTGGCATACTCTGCCAGCGAAACCACCTTGGCAAATTCCTTCTTTCCCCGCAGTGCCAAATTGCGCCTTGAAATATCAAGACTGGCCAGCAAAAGATAAGAGGCGCTTGTGGTTTGGGTCAGGTTAATAATCTGTCTCACATGCCCCGGATTCATACTGATTCCAGTAAGCAAAAACGAACTCTGTGTCAGACTCCCTCCCGATTTGTGCATACTGACAGCCGCCATATCCGCCCCCGCGGCCATAGCAGATAACGGCATGGAGTCTCCAAAATAAAAATGTGTCCCATGTGCTTCATCCACCAGAACTTTCATTCCATGTCCATGTGCAAGCTTCACAATACTTCTTAAGTCAGAACAAATGCCGTAATATGTGGGGTTATTTACCAGCACCGCAACCGCATCAGGATTTTCTCCAATGGTCCTCTCTACCTGAGATACCCTCATTCCCAGGGCGATCCCCAATTTTGCATCCATATCAGGATTTACATAGATGGGAATGGCCCCGCACAGAACCAATGCGTTAATTACACTTCTATGCACATTTCTTGGAAGTATGATTTTATCACCCTTTTTGCAGACACTAAGCACCATACTCTGTACCGATGAAGTAGTTCCTCCCACCATCAAAAACGCATACGCAGCCCCAAACGCTTCCGCAGCCATTTCTTCCGCTTCACAAATGACGGACACCGGATGGCAGAGATTGTCCAAAGGCTTCATAGAATTGACATCAATGCCCACACATTGCTGCCCCAACAACGCCACCAATTCCGGATTGCCTCTTCCCCGTTTATGTCCTGGCACGTCAAAGGGAACGATTCTGTTTTGCCGAAATTCCTCCAATGCCTCATAAATCGGCGCTCTGGATTGATTAAAACGTCCCATTGCAATCTCTTTCCTTTTTCTTATGATAAAAACCCAAACCTGCAAAGCAGCGCTAATATATATTCCTTCCGCTGAATATTTCAATCATTTCTCTGCGCAGATTGTCCATAATTTCCAGCCTTGTCTTGGGCGGCAGTTCATATACATCGCTGTTAAAAAGATAATTTTGCAAATCAATTTCCTTAATCAACATCTTGGTATGGAAAATATTGGCCTCATATACATTAATGTCTACCGCGTCATACCTGCGCAGCGTGTCCTTGTCAATGTAATCCTGAATGGATGTAATGCGGTGGTCCATAAAAAGCTTCTGTCCGCTTACAGCCCTTGTAAAACCTCGAACCCGGTAATCCATTGTAATGATATCCGAATCAAAGGAGCCAATCAGAAAGTCCAGCGTGGATAAAGGGGTAATCTCCCCGCATGTGGCCACATCAATGTCAACCCGAAAGGTTGCCAGGCATGTCTCCGGATGATACTCAGGATACGTATGTACCGTAATATGACTCTTATCCAAATGCGCCACGGTGGTATCCCCCATGGGCACCTTAGAGTTTTCCGCAATCAGTATGGTTACAGAGCTTCCCTGAGGCTCATAATCCTGACTGGAAATATTCAGTACCTTAGCGCCAATCATATCCGTTACGTTAATCAGAAGCTTAGTCAAACGTTCAGAATTATACTGTCGATCGATATAAGCAATATAATCCTTCTGCTCCCTTTGACTTTTGGCATAGCACACATCATAGATATTGAAGCTTAAGGACTTCGTCAAATTATTAAAACCGTACAAAGTAAACTTTTCACTCATGGCAACTCCTGTAACTCCTCAATTCACTATAATCTGTCATATCTACAAACCGGCATCGCTTCCGCATCGAATGAACCCACACGTAATGGCACGGTCCGCCCTTTTATGCGCCCATGTGTACAAAAAAGACAAGCGATGCTGCCATCACTTGTCTTAAAAATTCTCTATTATCTCCCTTTCCGCCTTATACCGGGTCACTATGCCCTCTTTATATAAAACAGATGAGAACAACAGATATATGGTTTTTAGAGTCTATATAGCAAATATTTTACTTTTACTACTCTTATTGACCGTTTCACAAGTTAGACGTGCTTCAGCACCGGTTTATAGTAACCAACTTATAAAATTTGAGCTTTTAACTCAATCAATAAGGCAACACAGTTGCCAAAATATTTGCATGGAAGACTCTCTGTCTCTGTTTTCCACACAGTTGACTGTCACAATGAAAGATAATTTATTCTACCATAAAAACAAAGTATCCGTCAATTATAAATTAAAAAATCCTTAAGCTTTCTTCCATAAACGCCCACCGTCCACCCTCTGCACAACAATGTGAAGCTGCACAATCTTCCACACAGGTCAATAAGCGTTTATGATAACTCAATTTCTTCCTGAATATAAAGCTGCTCTTCTATCAGCCCAATCCCGGTAAATACCGCCCATACATAGGGTGCGCCGTAGACGTTTAGAGTTTTGGGACCCACAATTTCTTTTGGCGCGTCTTCACCCACCTGATCCTGTAGGAGCCTGTTGTATGCTTTTTCAAAGGTACTTCTGGTAATGGAGCGTTCCCGCCTGTCCGTAAACAACTCGCCCCCCTTAATTGCATAAGTAAAGGGCAGTCCCTTTTTTGTCAAAAAACTCTTTCCTGCATGTTCTGTAATTACATCCCATAAGTTCGAGATGGTTATCTTTGATGTATTGAGCTTCATATGCTTCCTCCCGGCAATAGAATCGCTTACTAAGATGGTACTCGCAATATGGGATATTGTCAATGAAAAAAGTTGCCTGTGAGCAATTTATGCATTGATATGGACATATTGCACCCTTCTCCTTCTGCCGTCAGCATAACAGAAGGGGATTTTGCCGGTATTTCCTGAAAAACAAATTCCCCCTGCCCCTTTTGGAATTCAAATAAATTTCCGTCTGTATACAGCGCAACTCTTTCACAGTTGCTATAACAATTCACCTTATAATTACCGCTTGGAAGTTTCTTTACGCTATCCGGTGCAAGATAGACAAACGGCGCATCACTCCATTTTGCCTTATACTTATAATAAAGAGAAGATGGACATTGACTTTCCGGCAGAAATAATCCCCCCTCCCCACCGCCGTATTCCGGAACCACCTCGTCGCAGCGCAGCCAAAGCTTTCTGTCCTGGTCCTGTGCCCAATACCCCTCCGGCGCTTCTCCTTCCATGACAAATACTAAAATTCCCCAGCGATCGCAAAGCTCACAGAACTGTAAAAGGAGCCTGGCCGGCTCCCTTTCTTTTACAAGGACACAGTTTGCCCCCAATTGAACCAGATATTGCATGTCTTCCAACATTCGTCTCTGCTGCCCTGCCTCCGATGGCCCTTCCGAAAGCGTATATTTCACAACTTTAGGAAGGAATTGCTCTCCATTTAACAATAATTCCCCATTGCTGCAACTGGTTCCTCTCCTCAGTTCACGCAAGGGAAGCTGCCTGTGAAGTCTATCAAGACAATTTCCCTTCCCGTCTGTCAAAATTGCCTCCATCACATACATATACGGATCTTTGCTCCCCTTCCAAAGATGGGGCTGCAGAAGTATTCCCTCCAAAGGTTCTTCCTCCTGCAATGACTTCAGACATTCCATCGCCACATTTCCGTTTCGATCCGTAACCCTGACTCTTACCATTCCTGTTCCTTCCTGTGTGAAATAAAATTTCCACTCCAGATATACTTTGGCATTTTCCAGTCTACAGGTTACATCCACGCCTCTCCCCGGCATTGTCCTGTCAAATTTCACACACGATTCCTCCATGCTCCGATTCCATATATCATCCCGCTATTTCTGTTCACGCTTTGCCTGTAATATGGCCCCATTCTTTTCCACCTCTTTTTTGCCCAGCGGATAGACAAACCATATGATTAAAAATACCACCAGATAGCACACTCCCGGCACCAGCGTGGCAACCGTATAGATTCTTTCCGCCACTTCCTCCGTCTGCGCCGGAGCTTCCGACACATAGCCTATGGCAGTCAGCACAAAACCACCCACGCCTCCTGCCAGCGCCTGCCCCACCTTCCTTGCAAAGGAATACACCGCATAGACGGAACCGTCTTCTCTTTTCCCTGACACCACTTCCTGATAATCAATAATATCCGTAATAAAGGCCCATATTACCAGATTAAACAATCCTGATCCCACTGTGGCCAGAAACAGAAGTACCATAAACGGCGGAATACTTTTCAGCCGAAGAAAAAACAGGACAAGATAAAGCACCCCCGCTGCCAACATTCCCAATGCTCCGGCTTCCTTTTTGCCAAAACGGGTGACGATTCCGGAGATAAAAGGGGCCAAAAGCAGCGTTCCGGCCACACTGAGCACATTCACAATGGACATGACTTTTCCATTTTTAAAATAATCCAGAAAGAGATAATTATTCATGGTCTGTCCCAGCAAACTTGCCAAAAGCAGCATCAAGGCCGCACAGACCAGCGCCAGAAGGGGTCTGTTTTTTCCAAGTCCTTTCAGCATATCCCATACGTTATCCCTCTGCCCTTCTTTTTTCTCAAAGGTAACTCTCTCCTGACAAAGGAAATAGCACAGTCCATAACAAATAATTGCAAATACACCGAAAATAAAAGCTGTCACCGTAAAACTTACTGGCTTTACCACCTGGTTCCCCGCCGCGTCCGTGTCATATATAATCAAAGGCACCAACAACCCTATAACAAGCCCCGCCAGGCTGGCGCCCACGCTCCGAAAGGTAGATAGAGACGCTCGCCCCTTTACATCCGAGCTAATGACGGATGCCATGGAACCATAGGGAATATTAATTGCCGTGTAGCAAAAACTGCTCCACAACAAATAAGTCACAATAACATAGGTCAGTTTAGCCCAGTACACCCAATCCCGCACAAAATAAAGATACATAATGGTACTGGAAATGGCCACAGGAATACTCATCCAACGTATCCAGGGCCGAAACCTTCCATCCCTTGCGGGCTTCATATTATCTACGATACGCCCCATGGTAACATCCGTAAAAGCATCTACGATTCTGGCTCCCATAAAAAGCAATCCCACCACATAACCGCTCAGTCCCAGCACCTTTGTATAAAATACCATCAGATAACTGCTGGCAAATATAAAGCTGAAATCATTTCCAAAATCACCGAACATGTACCCAATCTTATCACGTATTCCGAAAGGACGCACCTTCCGACTCTCATCTGTCTTAGTATTTCCTCTCTCATCCACGGCTCCTGCCATATAAGCTCCCTCCGTCCGCCTTACATTTTTGTTTAGCATTTCACGCCGGGATGAAAAATATTCATATTTTTAATTTCCTTGTTTTATTTTATCCGGTATCCATTTTCTAATTAATTTGTAAATTTCCGTCATATCAATGGGTTTGGACAAGAAATCACTCATTCCAGCCTGCAGATATTCCTCCTGTTGTTCCTTTGCCGTATTGGCCGTCAGCGCAATTATGGGAAGTTTTTGATAATAAGCTTCATCCAGCTTGCGAATTTCCTTCGCCGCCTCAATCCCATTCATTACAGGCATAAAATGATCCATGAATACCAAATCATATTGTTTCTTCCGCACCATCTCCACTGCCTGGCGTCCATCCACTGCAATTTCAATGTTCATCTCAAGAGGTTTCAGCATTTCCTCCGCCACCATACAATTAATCTCGTTGTCGTCCACAATCAAAATCCATGCCTCCGGTGCAAGAAACTCCAATGCTTCACCATCGGCTTCCTCTTTGCTTGTGTCCCCATCCTGAACCAGTTTCATTTCCGTTCCCGAATCCTGTCCATATCTGCCCTCAATCAAATTACAAAAATTATAACTGTACAAAGGTTTGTTCATAGTGAGCACTTCATCCGGAAAATCACTTTCTGCCATAGGATTCTGCATTCCGCATACCACAGCTCCCGCCTCTGCCAGCTTTTGTATTTCCTCCGCCGAAAGCATCTCATATTGATCCGTGAAATAGAACACCGGCAGCTTTGACTGCTCCAACGCTTTCAAGTCTGACGAAAAACAAAGACCATATCCTTTGACCAATCCCTCCAGCATACCATTTGCCGCCTGGCTTTTCATATTTCCTATCACCAGCGCCGCACGCCCCTGGGATATCTGAGCCGCCTTGCTTTGCTCTACAATCCGCTGATGAATGGTAAAATAAAATTCACTTCCCTTTCCATATTCACTTTTCACGCCAATGCTGCCCTGCATCAGTTCCACAAGCTGTCTGCAAATAGACAATCCAAGCCCTGTTCCTTCCTTGTGGTGATTTTTCTCTGTATCCACCTGCTGAAATGTTCCGAATAGTTTCCCCAAATCCTCTTCTCTGATTCCCTGTCCGGTATCCTTTACCGAAATCAACAGCTCCAAATCATCCTGTACAATCTGATTTATTTTCACCGTTAGGCAGACATAGCCTTCCTCCGTAAACTTAGTGGCATTGTTCATCAGATTAATGATAATTTGCCGGATACGCAGCGCATCCCCATAAAGTTTTGCCGGAATATCCGTATCAATATCATAAAGCAGCTCCACAGGTTTACTACCAATTCGGTTCAGAATGATCATCCCCAAATCACTTAGCATCCCCGTAAAATCATATGCTTCATTTACAAGCTCCATCTTCCCGGCTTCTATTTTGGACATATCCAACAGGTCATTTACAATGGTCAGCAGCGCATTGCCGGAATTGCGGATATTCATCAGATACTGTCGGTCCTGTTCCGGCAGTTGCCTGCGAAGCATAATCTGGGTCATTCCCACAATGGCATTCATGGGCGTCCTAATTTCATGTGAAACATTGGAAACAAATGCAGATTTGGCCCGATTTGCCGCATCCGCCCGCTCCTTTTCCTGTCTGACCCGCTCCATCAGCACATACTGCTCCGTAATGTCCACCAGCAACAGACAATATCCGGATAAAACACCTTTTTCTCGAATTTCCATAATTTTTTTATTATAATACTTTCCTTCAATCTGCTGTATCCTGTCCAAATCCACAAACATCTCATATAGTTTGCCCGATACGGTTTTATTTTTGCGCAAGGAATTTAATTCTGTAAACACCTTTTTGGCATAGGCGTTAGAATCCAAATATCCGTACAATTCATCAACAATTACAAAGGCATCTTCCATTTCTTCAAAAATCCATTCACGGCCAATCTCCATTATCCCAAAAAATTCATCCTTATGTACACTGATAATAATGGATAAAATGGACAGAGAAGCACAGATAGGTACAATGTCAAAAGAAAAATTAAAAAACAACATGCAGACCAAAGAGACGCAGATCATGCACTGCGCCCCCGCCAGCTTAGCAAGATTATTGCGCTCCATGGGCACCTTTACCAAAAACATCCGCACCGTAGTATAAATCATACCACAGAACAAAAACAGACATACAAGACTGTACCGCACCACAAATAATACGCCGGGAGAGGATTGGGTCAGTACCAGCCCCAACCCTTCATTCCACTGAAACTGTAACTGTTGAAATACCAATGGCGTCCCGTCTGCAATCCATATGGACACCAACAGCATCACATCCAGTATACACCATATGCCATATAAGACTTTCACCCATTTATGCCGTTTCAGCCTTAAATACGACCATAGGAACATCCCGAACATCAGATAAAAAACCACGTTGCCGAAATACTCCATCTTCAATGCGATCAGCGCCCCTTCATAGGTCTCCGTCTGAAGCAAAAGCATATAGCTTCCGTTGATAATCAGACATCCTAAATTGGCAAGGAGAAGATACATTGACGCTCTGCTCTGAACCTTCCTCACAAGAGATACGCACCCCACCAGCGGGACCAGAATCCCCAATGTCTGTATTACATGAACCAATATGTGAATTAACATTCCCTTCCTTCTTTCTCACTGTATTTTGTCATACACTAATATCCATTCCTCCGCCGCCGGCGTCAGCGGCAGCAGTGCCCACATTTGCAACTGCCACATCCACAATAGCTCCCACGTCCAAAGCTGCCGCTCCGCTATCCATACTGGCAAACGCTTCCATTGCCATATCCAGTGCCGGATCTCCCGTAGGGCCGCCGTAATTTGCACCCATTCCCATTTTACTTTCTTCTATGTCTTTCTGTTCCCTGGCTTTCCGGGCTTTTTTTCGCCATGCAATCTCTCTTTGTAAGGCAAGCTCTTTGGCTCTGCGTTTGGCCTCAATGGCTCTTTTGCGCTTTTTTTCCAGCAAAGCCTCTTTCTCAAGTCCTTTTACCTTCGCTTTTGCTTTTCCTATAACCTTTTTGAGCTTATTCACTGCACATCTAATCTCACTGGATTCCGCACCGCTTTGTTTCACATACCGCATTTGAATCATCAGTCTGGACTGCATTGCTTTTAACATGGGAATCTTTTCTATCTGCGCAAGCAAAGTAAGATCCAGTGTGGCATCATAGAGATTCTTTCGTTTTTTAGGGTCATAGGCCTTCTTAATGGCCTCCGCCTGCTCCCTCAGACGCTCAATCATGTTGTTTTTGTTTTCTTGCTGTTCCTTTCTTTTTTCCGCCGCTTCTTTCTGCATCAGCCATGTCTCCCAGGCCGCTTTCTGCTCATTGACTTTCTCTTCCTGGGTCTTTGGATTCACATGCTCATCTTTCAGATTCACAGCGCTGCCATTGTGTCTTTTGCATCTTGTCCGCACCGGTCTCGGCGCCTTGTGCCCTATATATTTCTCCCTTTGTGCCTCTTGGTCTGCCTGCTTTTCACCGACCGTTCTGTTTGCATTTTGTGCGGACTGCTCTTCATATACCTTCTGCCACACAGACTGCTCCGCTTCCATACCCCAGGTCTTTTGCCTTGTGGTTCTGCCGCTCTGGTGCATGAACTGCAGTGTTTCCTGCAGCGTTTGTTCCTCTTCCGGCCTCCGCTGAGATCTCTCCTGCAAGTCCTTCTGCGCTTGCCCGCCTCCTGTCTCCTGCCGCACAAACCCCTGCGCCGCCCCTTCTGCCGCCGCACCCGCAGTCGGCACATCCAATTTTACCCCATCATTCCTGCCATAGGGGACTGATACACCCCTGGCAATTCCTTTTAATCCATCCATAGATCATCCTCCCACATCCTTGTGACAAGCCGTCCATACGAACGCCACCAAACAATCCCAATATTATTGAAACATTTCCTATTTCTACCATTTATATCGGCAAAATCAACAAAATATCAAAGAATATTACTCAAAAAATATACAGAAACAGAAAAGTACTTCGTACATTGCACACTGGATTCTCAAATGATATAATAATATGTGAAGAAACTGAACTATAAAATAAATTGATTCAAGTTGGAAGTGAAAAGAAAATTGTTATGAAAATTACATACATTCACCACAGCGGTTTCCTGGCGGAGACCGGGGAAGTATATTATCTTTTTGATTACGAAAAGGGAACATTGCCCCAACTGAAGATAGAAAAGCCTATTTTTGTGTTTGTCAGTCACGGACACAAGGATCATTATAATCCCCAAATCTTCCACTTGCTGCTTTCCATGGGCATGAAACATATCACAGCCATTCTTTCCAATGACATACCTAAAAAACGATATCCAGCCTGCCTGACGCCTTGTTCCCCAGAAAATGCCCATGATATCCGTAGTCAAGGTTCCATCCCTGTCATCAAAGCCTACCACAGCCAGGAATACGCCCTCCCTTTCCACACCCATGTCCAAACCCTGCTTTCCACAGACAAGGGCGTGGCATTTCTCCTGACTTGCCCAGAAGGAACCCTCTATCACGCCGGAGATTTAAACGAATGGATAGTAGAAGAAACACCTGAACAGGAACGCCGGCAAATGACCGGCAGCTATCTTGCATCTATTCAAAGGTTGAAAAGAAAAACCATTGACATCGCTTTCCTGCCCTTAGACCCCAGACTTGGAACATACTATGCCAAAGGTTTCCTTGCCTTCCTTCAATTAATATCGGTAAAGCAGGTCTATCCCATGCACTATTGGGGGCATCCTGAGATTATTGCACAATTTCTGCAAGAGTATCCCGCATACGCCAAAATGATTGTGATACCGGAAGACATTTGACCATATCCTTGTTACCGCTGCACAGTCAATTTCAAGCACGCCGTAAAGAAGCAGCCTCGGCGGCATATCGTCGGGCATTGGTCAGATTTTGTTCAATTTCCGCCTCCGTCACCTGACGCTTCACTCTGCCAGGATTACCAATGACCAACGAATTGTCCGGAATTACCATGCCCTGGGTAATTAAAGTCCCGGCACCTATGATACAATTTCTTCCAACGCGGCTTCCATTCATAACAATAGCGCCCATTCCAATCAGACTGTTATCCCCTATGCTGCATCCGTGAAGAATGGCTCCATGACCAACCGTAACATTCTCTCCTAGTTCTACGGGATATCCGGCATCTACATGAACCACACAATTATCCTGAATATTACTTCCACGTCCAATATGCACAGAGGCACGATCCCCGCGCACTACGGCATGGTACCATACACTGGCGTTCTTCCCCAACTTTACATCCCCGGCTACCACTGCTTCGGGTGCAATAAAATATGCTTCGCCGCCTGATATACATTCCGGCTGTGAACGCCACTGTAATCTATGAAGTTCCCCTTCCTGCTGCATCCCGGCAAATTCATTCTGCCGCAGTGCTTCATACAGCACAATGGATACGGCATTGGACAGATTCAGGGAACGTATCTGAGGCAGCATAGGAATTCGGATACAATGAGCTTCCTGTTCCACCAAAATCTCTTCCGGAATCCCGGCGCTTTCCTTTCCAAACATAATGTAATCGTCAGGACCATAGACCACTTCCGTATAAGTATGCTTTGCCTTAGTGGTCGCCATCCAGATCGTTACACCTGGATGCGCCTCTTTAAATTCTTCAAAATTTACATATCTGTGCACTTCAAGCTGATGCCAGTAATCCATTCCTGCCCTTTTTATAGACTTTTCATCCAATCGAAAGCCCAAAGGTTCTATTAAGTGCAGGGGCGTACCCGTAGCCACACAGGTACGCCCAATATTTCCGGTATTTCCCGGTATCTCCGGTTGATGTAAAACAATGTGCATTACACGCCTCCCTCAGATGCTTTCCGCACTTCGCCCAATAAAGTGTCTGTACAAATATTCTCTGTTATTCGATGGGCCCCAACGCCTTCTTTACAGCACCTTTTCCCACTCTCTTATAGTGATTCGATATCACTTCATTCATTATAATCTCTGAAATAATTCCCAAAGATCTATAATTAATTTCTATTAAATCACGATGCGTTTCTTCCAGATCTTTAACTATCGTATCGCCCTTTATTCCGTCATCAATCAGTATACCATTCTTAATAAATTCTTCTTCTGGAATCCACACGACACACATATTTTCAATAGCACTTGTCTGTGATGACGCGGCCAATGCCAATATTGCCTCATCCAATTCCTCCAGTCCATCAATTCTCCATACTGAAAGAGTATTTCCCCTTGTCCTCAAATCCGAAATCGCATCTCCCTGTATTCCGTCCATAGGGCATATAACATCAGGCCATTTTGCACGGGCAATTTTTCTAACCAGTAATGCCATGTAACTCTTCCCCTTTTAATTCGGCAATGATTTCATCTGCGTATTCCTGAAGCCAGACAGTCGAAAATGACATTGCTTCTAATTTAGAAATCACATCTGCAGATTCCCAGTTTTCGTAACATTTAAGTCCATATTCGGCCACTTCGTTGTTCATATGACTTGTAGCATATCCCGCAATAACTGGCCCAACAGGGTATACTTGACTATATCTCATATGAGACAATATATGAAGTACCCCCAATAGTACATTCACCCTCCTCCCTTCCAACAAGTAATTGTCCCAGAAAATCTTAGTAAGGCCGTTCATTGCTGCCATTGGATCATCATAAAACCACTTCAAAAAATATTTCTCCGATGGATTGGATATTCCTGTTTCATAGAATTCGCTCTCGAACATTGATTCCAAAATATTTGCATATTCAACATTAACCCGTATTGAAAAACTTTCCTGTTTGGTAGATTCCTCCTTTATGGCCTTATCTTCATTTTCATACGTAGAAGCCGTATTCATCCTTTTACGTGTTTTTTTCTCAGGAATTACAAATTTTATTAATTTGTTTTTTTCAAACGTTCCTTCCTCAATATTGCTTTCCGACCTGGAAATAAATGATATATATTTGTCCATATACCCTCACCCCACATCTGCTACAATTTCATTCCAACAAGATGACGCCGCCACCGCAAACGTCAAAATATCATCTCCATTAAAACGTTTTAAGATATTCTCTGCAATCGTGTTAATATCACAATATACAGAAAATCCAACCGCCTGAAGGAGTTTGTCGTTTTCGCTTTTTTCTATTTCTGTCTTCTCAATTTCTGTAATTACATTAACCTTCTCCTGATTCCCTCCAATCATAAAATCTCTTCTGATCATCATATGAGTAGCCCACTCTTCCAATGGCTCATGATAAACAGACAACGGATTGGTAAATTTATCCAAAAAGGCATGGATCTCTTGTTCATTTAATTCCACAATAAGACTGCTTGTATTTAATGCAAGTCGGGAAGATTTCTGTGAAAACTTTTCCAAAATTACTTTCAATACATCTGACATTTCTCTATTATATTCTGAAATCTGTTCACTGGATAAACGCCAGTCGCCCGAAATCTGAATGTCAAAATCCAATCTATTTGAAGCAATCGTAACCTTTTTTAAGCCATCACCAGAAATCAATGCCAAACGCTGATAGGAAATCGGCGGCTGAAGCTGCTCCGACATTACTAATTCTTGAAACGTTGTAGGTAATAAGCCCATAGAACCGAACTTATCCAACATAAACTGCATGTTTTCTGCAGTAGCTACAATATCATTATAATCGCCAAATATACTTATTTTATATGCTTTATCAACAATCATTCTCTTACCCCCAACTGCTCGCGATGGTGTATGTCTTTGTATGTGACCACACCTGTAACTAACGCCATTACTCCGTCCTAAGCCGTGTCACAAACTTTTTCATCCTGCCCATAGCAGTCTTCAAATGCTCCAGGGAGTAGGCATAAGATATTCTCAGATACCCTTCGCCGCAATCTCCAAAAGCTGTCCCCGGTACCACTGCCACCTTTTCTTCTTTTAAAAACCTGGTGGCAAACTCGTCGCTGCTCATACCAAATTCTTTGATACAGGGAAATACATAAAAAGCCCCATAGGGTTCAAAACAGGAAATCCCCATTTCTTTAAAAGCATTTAGCAGAAATCTTCTTCTCTGGTTATATGCTGTCCGCATTTCCACAACATCCTCGTCGCCGTTTTTCAGTGCTTCAATCGCCGCATACTGGCTGGTGGACGGGGCGCACATAATAGCAAACTGATGTATTTTCGTCATTTGAGCGATAATTTCTTCAGGGCCGCATGCATATCCCAGCCTCCATCCTGTCATGGCATATGCTTTTGAAAATCCATTGATTAAAATGGTACGCTCCCTCATTCCAGGCAATTCAATAATGGATACATGTTTATCAGTGTATGTCAATTCGGAGTATATCTCGTCCGACATGACAAAAATATCATGTCTTAATATCACTTCCGCAATGGCTTCCAAATCCTTCCGCTCCATAATGGCGCCAGTGGGATTATTAGGAAAGGGCAGAACCAACAGTTTCGTTTTGTCCGTAATCGCTTCCTCCAATTCCTTTGCGGTCAGACGGAATTCATTCTCTTCCTTGAGATGAATAATAACCGGAACCGCGCCGGCAAGAATGGCGCATGGTTCATAGGAAACAAAACTGGGCTGGGGAATTAAAACCTCATCTCCCGGATTTATCATAGCTCGAAGTCCTATATCAATTGCCTCAGAACCGCCTACGGTAACTAACACCTCTTTCATAGGATCATAATTTACGCCCTGTTTTCTCCCAATATAATAACAAATTTCCTGGCGCAGTTCTTTCAGTCCCGCATTGGAAGTATATATGGTACGGCCCTGTTCCAGAGAATAAATGCCCTCATCCCGAATATGCCATGGGGTATCAAAATCCGGCTCCCCCACTCCCAAAGAGATTGCATCCTTCATTTCACTTGCTATGTCAAAAAATTTACGAATACCCGATGGTTTAATATCTACCACCTTGTCTGCCAATGGATTTCTCATGGGGTAATCATCTCTCTTTCGTCTTGTTTTTTTGTAGAAATAATGGTGCCGTGGTCCTTGTATTTCTTTAGAATAAAATGGGTGGCGGTACTGAGAACAGTCTCTAAAGTGGAAAGCTTATCCGAAACAAACGCGGAAACTTCCCGAAGAGATTTCCCTTCCAGAATTACCATCAAATCATATCCGCCGGATATCAGATACACGCTGCGGACTTCGGGATAATTGTAAATCCGCTCCGCAATGCTGTCAAAGCCCTGTCCTCTCTGAGGCGTTACGCGAACCTCAATCAATGCGGTGACTTTTTCTTCCGAAGTTTTCTCCCAGTTAATCAATGTATGATAGCCGCAGATGACCCCTTCCGCTTCTAACGCCGCCAGCTCATTTACCACCGCAGCCTCTTCCACCCCCAGCATCACCGCCAACTCTTTTAAGTCAATCCGGCTGTTCTTTTCAATTACTTTTAACAATTCTTCTCTCATTACACATACCTCCCTGTAAAATCATATACCATTATATGCAAACTGCTTTTCACTCAAAACCGTTCAATTTATAATGCCGGTTCAACTCATCCCCATTACAGCTTATATATCTGATCCTGTTTGGGTCTGTCCAAATAACGAATTTCTTCCCCGTTTCGCAGAATTCTTCTCTTACCTTCCGTAACTCTGCCAACCACTACGGCCGGGATATTTTCTGCCAATAACGCATCCGCCAATGCCTGCCCGTCCGCGGAAGTCATGATCATACAGCCTCCTGCCAACAGTTCATAGGGATTTAAATCGCAACATTCGCATACCTCCACCGTCTCCTGACGAAGGGGCAGCTTTTTCAAATCTATGTTCAGTCCGACCCCTGCTCTTTCCGCCATCTCCCATAATGCGGCAAATATACCGCCTTCGGAAGCATCATGCATGGCGCAGACGCCGGACTTCACCGCTATTGCAGCCTCCGGTATCACAGACAGATAACGGTCAAACAGTTCCGCCTCCTCTACCAGATAAGAAGGATATCTGGCAAGAAGCTTTGCCCGATTCCTCTTTACCGCCAATGCAGTTCCCTGAAGCCCAATCCACTTGCTGATTACAATATCCTGTCCCGGCGCCGCAGATTTTAACATTTGCTCTGTTCCCTGGCCCATTTTTCCATATATGGACGCCACCGCAATAGGACATGTAATTTTCTCTATCATCCTGGTCTGTCCGCCCATCAGTTCCATGGACAGCTCCGCACACATTTGTTCCGCTTCTTTCAACAATGCTTTCAAATGGGACTCTTCCGCACGCTCAGGCAAAAACAGCGTCAACATCAAAGCCGCCGGACTGCTCCCTGCGGCCGACAGATTATTTGCACACTTCTGTATCAACTGCGCCAATGTCATATATGGCTCCACACCTGTGTCCCTTACACCCTCTTGCACTGCCGCTTCTATTGAAGCGCTTTGAGGCAAGGGCCAACACACCTGCGCCTCCTGCATACAGGCGGCCATATACCCTGAGCCGTCATATGAGAAAATGGCGCAGTCTGCCCCCATCCCTGCGCCACTGACCACTTCTTCTCTTTTAAATTTGATTTGCCCTAAAACGGAGCGTTTTAAGACATTCCCCGACACTTTTCCTATTTCCATGCCGCTGTTCCTGAACACTTATTCTTCATCATCAACCATGTCCTCTTCATTTTCTTCCGGCGCTGGCAGCAATATTGCCAGAACATTCTTTACATGACCAATATCTCCGGTACCAATTGCCGCCATAATTTCTTCGTAAGCAGTGGGGTCATCGGTGGCTGTCCCTACCGTGGCGTTCTTGGGCACCATTTTATAGCTGCTGCTGTTCACCTGTGTGCGGCTGACTTCCTTGCCGTTTTCCAATACAACCTTCCAAAGCTGCGCTTTGTAACCGGTGTGCGCAGACCCGCTTTCACCCACATATCCTAAGGGCCTGGACGCATCCGCATATATTTTGACCGTGGGATGATTTACTTCCAGCACCTTACTCTCATACCGCACCTCACGATTGGGGCTTCTTGTCTCCCGCCCATAAATATTAAAAGTAATATGTTTATTCTGGGTATATCCTTCAATATACACAGGATATTCCAGATTATTGATAAACTTGAAATCCTTCCCCGAACTTTCGGAAATCGCAGCGTCCGCCGAAGGTTCCACATAAGTAACAATCATAGAATGATTATAACGCTCCGTTATATCCAGTTCTGCCAGCAAAAGCGCATTATAGAGTGTGGTTGACACCTGGCAGATTCCTCCGCCTAAGCTGTCCACCACCTGCCCATTCATATAAGACCCCGCCATGTAATAACCGTTTGCGGCGGTAAAGGGCGTCACCAACGCATGCATGGAAAATTCTTCTCCCGGATATACAAGTGCTCCGTTAATCAGGTTACATCCGTTGTCTATATTTGCACAACGATTAAAATTGGATGTGGTATAAGATGTGGTAAAACTTCCCAGCACATCCTTCACCTGGGATAATTCTTCCACGCTCCCCTTGGGTTGATCCACCATCACATTCAAAGAAATGGTGCATGGGCTTCTGTCCCATTCTTCCGCCAGATAACGGCTGACCTCGTCAATGGAAGTCTCCACATCAAGGGCATAGCCCGTCTGCCCTTCCAATACACGAAATTTCCCATTCTCACGAACCAGTCCATAAGGTACGGACTTTATGTCATAAGGAGTACATTTTTGCAGCAGCACATCTCCAATGGCCTGTAAATCAAATGATAGCTCTATGGGGTAGACCAGATTCTCTCTCTCCAGGTCTTTTAATTTCTTATAGCGCTCAATAACATTTCCTCGAATTCCTACGGAAAGGGCTTCCTCCACCAACTCCGAATTTCCCCAGGCAATGCCCAGCTCCCCTGCCGTCACTATCACAGGTTTATCCGCTGCCGCCAGCAAAGTAATCTCCGTATCCCTAAGTGCGTCCACATAAGCCTGCACCGCCTCCTGGGCCTCTGCGGCGGTCATGCCGGACAAATCAATCTGTTCCGCATAAATCCCATTTTTAATCGTCTCGTTTTCCTCTGCCCTTGCCGCCCTTCCCGGCACCAACAGACACAGCAAAAGCAAACAGCCCAAATACAGCCATTTTTTGTCTAATTTCATTATACATCTCCCTCTCTACTTGAATTACTAGAATAAATATGATACAGTTGGTATTAATATCGCAAGTATCAAAATAATCACAAGGATTGCCGAAATACGCTGTGTAGTTTTTTTATTATTTAATCGAAACATAGCATTCTCCTTTCCATCCATTGCGGCGGTCCGCCACAGGGCACAGGAACCACAACCAACAATTATCTCTATGAAAGGATATTATATATGATTTTAGGGTTTTTGGCAAGTTTTATCGGCATAGCAATTATTATTTCTGTCTTCGCAAAAGGGACATCTAAGAAAAGCGTGGAACTGGAAAAGAACTTCTGGATTCGGGAAGCTAAGGCAAATAATGTCCGCCGTAAATCTCTGGACAATCTAAACTATATTCACATTCCGCTGGAATCATTTCCCATGGAGTTATTGCTGGAAAATTCCGCCATATTGGAATGTATGGATATTATAAAATCCCTTTCCGGGCAAAAAATTGTAAACCTTACCGGTTGGTCTAACACAGACTTAAAACTAGAATACGGCACTGCCAACCTGACCTTACTCTCGGAATACGACCAGAATTTTACTCTGTTGGTGCGCACATTGCAGAAATGGGCCGACATACTGACGGAAGCCGGTTATGCGGAAGAAGCCGTTCCTCTGATGGAATTTGCCGTCAAAGCCGGAACCGATATCAGCCGCACCTATTACCAATTGGCAGACTACCGGTTATCTCAAGGAGAAAACACTTATATCGAACAATTAATCCAGTCCGCCGAAAGCCTTCCTTCCTCTAATAAAGACGCCATTATCCGAAATTTAAAGGATAAAATATGGGGGGATGTTTCGCGATTGTAATATGTATATTCTTTGAAGAAACTTGTACAGAAAAACGCTAAAAATACAGCTTACCCTATAAGTAAACTGTATTTTACATAACACAGTATGAATTCCCTTTTTATGAGAACAGTATAGTAAGATTTCCATTGACACCGATTTCACTTGCCGCAATTACCATAATTATTGTCCCTGTTACACAGGGATGTTCTGTAAAATAACTGCACTCCGGCAGCCAGAAATCAATACTGTTTCTTCAGTTTAAAATATACCTGAATGGCCCATTGCCTTGCCTTACTCCCTTTAGGAAAAACATGCCGCATAATTTTTCTCATTGTACCTAAGAACAAACCGTCTTCCGGTTCTTCTTTTCTTTCCTGTCCACCCGACGGACACATTCCTTCCATCATATCCCATAGCAAAGCTTCATAATATTCCGTCCGCCTTGCAGCCTGCCAGAATACCTGGGCGTAATCTTCTTTGGGATTCATCCACGGCTTCATAAAACCTGCATAATGTATGATATAAGGTTCTTTTCGCGCTTCCTCATAAGCGTCTAAAATATAGTAAGGTGCATGACGAATGACCTCATTCACACGAAAATTATTACAATCCGACAAAACATTCCAGGCCATATCCAGATAGGTCACACGTCCCTTACAGACAATATTGAGAATATCCTGGTCGGAAAACCTATAGATGCCCGTGTCGGACATATCAAACAGTTGTTCAACCGATATCTGTTTGCGCAGTTCACGGACATTCATCACCAATACGCCCGCCTGAAAATAGAGAAAAGGATTGTCCATCTTCAACACATCCAGACAATACTGCCTCATTTCCGAATTCTTCCTGTTACACTGCCCTGCAAAGTCAGCGTCTACAACCGCTGCAATCAAATTATCCTTAAGCTCGGTATGATACAGCTCCGCCACATCCCGGCATACAATGGTGTCACAATCCAGATATACTACCTTTGGATAACATTTCAAAATATCAAGTATCAAAAAACGATAATATGTCTCCGTTGTAATGTGTTCCTTGGCCTGCAAAACATGTCTCCACACCCTTTTTCCCACATTGACAAAGGAAAGATCCACATTGTCGCCGACAAAATGTTGTCGAAACTTGTCCTGGCTCTCTTTGGTGATATCTGTATGGAAAACATATATATGATATTGATATTCCCTGCTAAGATGTTCCACAATGGATTGTATACATATATACAAAATGGGGACATATTTTTGGTTGGCCGCCAACACCACAGGCACTACCTGACCCACGGCAGATTCATCCTCTCCCATCACTCCGTCTGCAAGTTCTGCAGAACATTCATCTTCTTTATCTGCATGATGAACCAATGCAATCTGAATTTCTCCCAGTCGAAATTGCTGTTTCTCCTTCAGATACAGATAATAAATTCCGGCCATACGTTCCCCCAAATGTCCAATGGTTCGATAGCCTTCTCTTGAATAATCGCTTAAATTCGCACAGCGCTCAAACTCTCCCAACACATCAAAAAGGAGTTTGCTATAAGTATGAAATAACTCCTTCTTCATAATAAACATATTGCATGGGTAAAAAGTCTTCCCATGAAAAAAGCGCCTGGCAACGCTGCTTAAATATGGATGTCTCTCGTCTATAATCTTCAACAGCAAATCCACATCTTCAATATGAAGATCGGAAGCCTCATTATATTGGTCGTAAATCGTCTTGGAGTCCATACAATCCGCGTTGACGCCTTTGGCTATGAGGAAATCATATTCTTCAATATATTTCTTCATGTCCTTTTCATTTAAATGAAGTTCGGCGGCAACCTGTTCATCCAAATAATCATACTCAATGGTTCCCCATTTGGTTTCCGGCAAAGTTCCCCTGTTAAAACTAAAATACCTTCTGTAATGACAAAAGCCATAATAGTCGGCCTGCTGGTTTTTCCATGCCCAATATTGGGTGGTAAGCTCACAATAAGATTTATTCTTTGAGGAAATATTTTCCCCCTGATTATCCGGCAAATATCCCTGTGGTACAGGCTGTTTCAGAAAATCGCTTCCCGCTATGACATGGCAGAAAAGAGAATTTTCTATTCTCATTGCATTGCCGTTTGGACTATGGGTTACATATACTTTAATATCGTTCATTGTCGTTTCTCCGTATCCTCCTGTCCGGATTGCTGTATTTATAACAAATAAGGACTTTTTTAATGTAACAGCACCAACCGATAATGTCAATACTTTAAAATCGCCTATTTCTGCATCTTATCAAAAATTAAGAATTAGGATACCCAATTGATATTACTTCCACTCTACCAATTCTACACATTTTCTTCAAGCTGCAGATAAACATACATATTTAAAGTGGTATTAATTGTATTTTGTGCATAGTTTCCCAAACCCTTTCAGAATGCAAAGAGTTTCCTGAAATTTAGTGCGGCTATTTTACTTAGGGCGTACCACTATTCAGGAACTGTTATTATACCTTATAAAAGCAGAAATAGGCGATTTTAAAGTATTGACATTACCGGCTAATACTGTTATATTAAAAAAGTCCTTATTTGTTATAAATATTGACATCCCCCTATGGGCCGGCTTAATGTCTTTGGGCTTACGTGGGGTAAAACATAAAATATATGCTTTTTATTGTTGCGCTTTTGTAATTGTTATAGCGCATTTTTATATATCGGCTGCAAAACCGAAAACGCCCATCCCAAAAGCTTATGCAATAGAAGTAATGGCTTTCATGGACCGGTAAAACAGCGCATGAATTCAATCGGGAAATTTATCACAATGTTTCGCGGCGATTGACAATGGGTGACAACAAAATACTTCCAGCCAATAGACTCAATTATGCAAGGATAATGTTTGGATTTCCTTTGTAAATGTCCGAAAGAAAGTTGCCGGGCATATTCTTCTGGCAAAAGAACCCATTACGACGGAAACAATTTATCGTTTTCTCATACTGGATATTTTTAAAGACCACCCCAAAGAAAGTAAAGCGCGAAAATGGGCTGTCAAAGTCTATCTAAAGCTCATTGGCCATTTGGATAGTTAAACAGCCATCATAGAGGTAACTCATGGTAAAAATTTCAATTATCGTACCTGTTTATAATGTAGAAAACTATATTTGCGGTTGTCTGGACAGTCTGATCAGACAATCGCTAAAAGAGATTGAAATCATATGTATTAACGATGGGTCACAGGACAAATGTCACGAAATTATACAAAAATATGCAAAAGAAGACGACCGGATTATTACAATTACCTTTCCGGAAAACAAAGGGACGTTATGCGCCCGTACTCAGGGTGTGGCGGAAGCAAACGGTCAATATCTGATGTTTGTGGACAGTGATGATTTTCTGGATTGTCAGGCTTGTGAACGACTGTATCTTCTTATGGAAAAGGAACAGACCGATGTCATCCATTTCGGCACGGCACTTCATTCCGGATCAAATGTGTCCGCCGAAATGATAAAATGGGTTACACACTTTCTGACCCCTTACAGTGGAAAATTAGAGGGAGATAATCTATTAAATTTTTGCTTTCTACAGGAAAAATTTGATTTTAATATAACAAATAAAATATGGAAACGGGAAATATGCTCCGCCGCCTTTTCCAAAGTGCAACCTCAAAGACTTGTAGCATCAGAAGATAGATATTTATTCTTCCTAATGGCTTATTATGCCAAAAGCTATAGGGGCATTACAGACAAATTTTATCATTACAACCTTGGCATTGGTGTAACCGGCGGAGATCTCTTAACGGTTGAACAATTTGAGAAACGGTGTTCCGGTGCTTCTGCTTCTGCGTTGGTGGCAGATTTTTTAGAAAGTGAACATGCAGCGGAACAATATGAGGCCATTGCCACACAGTTTGCCAATCAAATTTTGTGGGATTGTGCAGATTGTTGGTTTCATAAATTGACAAAATCCGATTCTGTCAAAGGTTTTCAAATTCTGAGTAAATACTTTTCACCGGACGCTATTGTGGGTGCCCTTGCAAGGCTTCACTTTGAACAAGTCAAAACCATTGTAAAAAGAACAGGAATTGAAGTAGGAAGTAATACGGCAATTTACTGCCGATATTTGGGCAATCAAGACTTGAATCACATATTACCGCAAATAATTGCCCTTTTAAAATCTCAAGGCAGCGCCGTCACAATATACACGGATGAAAATCAAAAAGATATATTGGATACCTCGGAAACATTCCTGAAAGAAGTCGTATATTTACCAGATTCCATTAATGCAAGTTGGGATTTATACGAACAACGGGCAAAGATATTTTACAACATGCTGAAGGAAAAAGAGATAAAAGTTTTGTTTTATGCATCTCCTGCTTCACATGTTGCGGACTATGATATGTTATTGGCTGCCATGTCAAATATTACAGCAATACCCATAAATATTGAATCTTCCCCTGACAATTCTGGTAAAGTTCCGGAACGGCCTATCGTCAGCATGGAAGAACTAAGCAGTCCGGCAATTATGTTTCGTTGCTTTGTGAGAGCATGCTTACACAAAATATATCGTAGAAAATAATTTGATTTGCAGTAAAAGAATTGCCGGGAAAGGAACCACAAATTATGAATAAAATGAGCGCCCGATTACAAGGGCTGTATAAATATAGAGCATTGGTAAAACAGCTTGTATTAAAAGATATCAAATTGAAATACAGAAGAAGTTTCCTCGGATATGTTTGGAGCGTTTTAAACCCACTGATGGTAATGGTAGTAATGTATCTGGTGTTTTCACACATGTTTCGTTTTGAGGTGCAAAATTACCCTGCCTATTTGATTATTGGTCAGACGCTTTTCACTTTTATGACAGAAGCCACAAACCAGGCGCTCTTTTCAATTACCGGAAACGGTCCATTGCTGAAAAAAGTCTATGTGCCAAAATATATTTTTACCCTGTCCAAAGTGACAAGTTCCCTTGTAAACCTGTTATTTTCCCTGGGTGCAATGGTCATTGTATTTATTATATCCAAAGTACAGTTTTCTTTTTACATGCTTTTAGTGCCTGTGGTATTGGTTGAAGTATACATTTTCTGCCTCGGCCTGGGGTTGTTCCTGGCACAGATTACAGTATTCTTCAGAGACATTCAATATATATACAGTGTCTTAACAACTGCCTGGATGTATCTGACCCCACTCTTCTATCCTATGGAGCAGCTTCCTGAGGCTATGCAGCAGGCAATTATGACGTTTAATCCCATGTACCACTATGTTACACAGTTCAGAACCCTTGTGTTGGAACAGTCCATTCCTGATATCGGCACCCTTGTATATGGTTTTGTGCTGGCTTTCGTTTTCTTATTACTGGGCACTTGTTCCTTTTTAAAGAATCAGGATAAATTTATCCTGTACATTTAGGAGTGCGGCATGAACGAAAATAATATTGTCATTGATGTGAAGGATGCCACTGTGCGCTTCAATATGGCATCGCAAAAAATCAACAATTTAAAAGAATATATCATTAAATTGGCAAGAAAAGAACTCATGTTTCAGGAATTTCTGGCTCTTCAGGACGTAAACTTCCAGGTAAAGGCCGGAGAATCCTGGGGCATTGTGGGCACTAACGGTTCCGGCAAATCCACCTTATTGAAACTCATTTGCGGTATTCTGAGACCATATAAGGGGAGCGTTTCCGTTTCCGGCAGTATCGCGCCATTAATCGAATTGGGCGCCGGCTTTGACGGAGAACTTACGGCGAGGGAAAATGTTCTGCTCAATGGTACATTGATGGGATACTCGGAAGAATTTATGCGGAATAATTTTGAAGAAATTATTGAATTTGCAGAATTATGGGACTTTCTTGATATGCCTTTGAAAAATTACTCTTCCGGTATGGCAGCACGGTTGGGTTTTGCCGTCGCAACCATGGTACAGCCCGATATCCTCATCTGTGACGAGGTATTATCCGTGGGCGACTATAAATTTCAGGAGAAATGCGAAACTCGCATGAAACATATGTTGGATTCCGGAACTACCTTACTCTATGTTTCACATACGATCAAATCCGTCAGAACCCTGTGCAGTCATGTGCTTTGGCTGGAAAAAGGTCATGTTATGATGAAGGGTGATGCCGAGAAAGTCTGCGACGCATATATGAGCCAATAATCTAAAAATATACGTTTTTTACAACATTATTGCTATTTTTCGCAATTACTTTTATTTGGTTCGGCGTATTGGCAGATTTTCGGACATCACAGATAAATTGCCGTCTAAGAAAACTAATTGAGGATAGTTATGGAAAATGAAAAAATAAGTGTCATTGTCCCCATCTATAACGTGGAACAATATTTAAACCGTTGTGTGAATTCCATCCTGAATCAGACCTACCAAAACCTGGAAGTTTTGCTCATAGACGATGGTTCTCCTGACTCCTGCGGAGATATTTGTGATAAATATGCCCAAACGGATCAGCGAATCCGTGTACTTCACAAAGAAAACGGAGGACTTTCCGATGCCAGAAATGCCGGCATGGAATTGGCCACAGGCGCATATCTGGCTTTCATTGACAGCGATGACTGGATTGACCCGCAAATGTTGGAAATCCTGCACACTACCCTGCTTGAACATGGGGCAGATATTGCGGAATGTAGCTATCGCAATTTATATTCCGATATCACTTTAGAGGAATCCCCCTGTACGGGCGACGTAACGGTTGGGGACAATATTTTTGCTTTGGAAGCAATGCTGGATTGGCATTATTTCAAACCCAATGCGTGGAATAAACTATACAAAAAGAAGGTCATAGGCAATATCCGATATCCCAAAGGTAAAATTCACGAAGATGAATTTACTACTTACAAGATATTTTATCAGGCAAAAAAACTGGTTTATATAGATTTTTCTTTTTATAATTATGACCGCAGACGCACTGATAGTATAACGGGTGAAAAATTCAGCGCGGCTAATTTAGACGCTTGCCAAGCATTCAGGGAGCGGATAGATTTTTTTGAAGCCAACGGCATTAAACGTCTGGAAAAGAAAATGAACGATATCTATTGTTGGCAAGTGCTGGAGAGTGCTTATAAATGCTACCAATACAATATCGGCGGCAATAAAGTTAACGAATTGATAAAGCAGGTGCAACGAGATGTGGCCTATTTGGAAAAGCACAAAGTAGATCCCTGGTATTTGGATGAATTTAAACTCTTATCCAAAGGAATTATCAAATATGGGGTTGAAAGAAATGCAAGGGAAGGAAAGGTATCATTGGAGCGATGTATCAAAAGGAAATAGCCGAAGAAAAAAAAGGGAAAGTCAGTATTATTATTCCGATATACAATGCGGAACAATATTTAGGCCAAACTTTATCTTCGGTTATAAGACAAACTTACCACAATATTGAAATACTACTCATAAACGATGGCTCCACAGACGGCTCATTACGCATCTGCCGAAATTACGAACAACTGGACCAAAGAATCCGTATTATCAATATTGATAACCATGGAGTCAGTCATGCCAGAAACAAAGGAATTCAAGAGGCAACTGGCGATTACATTCAATTTGTGGATTCAGATGATACCATTTCCACTCACATGACAGAACGATTGGTGGATACTCTGATTTCTTATGATACGGATATGGTCATTTGCGGCATGCGAAGTGTGCACTTGGCAGATGGAAAAGTAGAAAAGCACGAAGACTGGACACCGTCATATTTGGGGAAGGAATGTATTTTGTCCAAAACAGAATTTGAAGAAGACTTTTCTGCAATCCTTTTATATACTGTTCTCTTGGAAGGTCCTTGCAATAAATTATATAAAAAAAAATTTTTGACAGAAAATAATATTATTTTTCCTGAAGATAAAAACTTAGGAGAAGATTTTATATTAAACCTTTCCTATTTTAAGCTATTGAATAGCATTGCTTTTATTTCTGATATCTTATATTTCTATTTTCATAGAAGTCAGGAATCCTTAACAGAGCGCTATCACAAAAATTTGTTTGATAATCAGATTGCTATGTTAAGAGAATTTAAAAGTTTTCTGATAGATGAAAAAATCTGGTCAGGAAATAATATAAATTATTTTTATCAATATGCTGCCGGAATTATATCAAAATGTATACATTCCCTAAGCAAATCCATACATTTATCCGAAGAACAAGGAATAAAATCAGAAATCTTTAGAATTCTTAACACCAAGGATGCCAAAAGATGGATTGGAAAAGCTGGTTGGATTCCAGAAAATTTTGAATGGATTAAGCACTGTGTAAAGCATAATGATGTAGGATATGCTTATGACAAACTTTTAGAAATCCACCAACAGGATATCCAAAAGCAAAATAGTACTGCCCAGCAAAACAATATAAGATATTATCCAGGAAAGTTCAACAAGTGTATAGATGGTTTTCTAAAAAAGAGTAATCTATTACTTAAGAGCAAAAAAATAGAGAAACTGACTGAAAGTGTAGAAAATAAAGGACTAAAAACTACTTTTGCATCTATTATATTCAGTTTTAAATTTAAATTGCGTAATTTTTTTAACAAAAATAAGAATGTATAAGGAAGGAAAAAATGAGATCAGCCGAATTAGAACAAAAAATCCGTGAGAACAGTTTTAGAATTTCTAAATTAAGCGAACTGTTAAATTCTTTGAAAGAAGAAAATGAAGATTTGCGAAAACAGTTGGAGAATAATCATAATGGCAACACTCCCGAAAATGCAATAGAATACACAGAAACCAGAATATCTCAAAGTCACAAGATGTTAAGCGATGAATTGTATAATTATATTAACCGTAAGTTGGAGGAAAGAGACCGACGCCTGGAAGAATACAAAAATTTTAAAAAAGCCGAAGATTGGATGCTTACCTTTGGCTTTGATAATATGCTTTCCCAATTGCAGTTATACGAAATCGAACAACGTTTTCCCGGAAATCGCAGCAAAATTGAGTCATTCCAAAATTCCCACGTTGGAGAAAAATGTTTTGTTATTGGTAATGGCCCCTCTTTAAATGCAGAGGATCTTACTACTTTAAAAGATAATCACATTTTTTGCCTGGCATCAAAAGGAATTTATAACATATTTGATGATACCCCATGGCGACCAGACATTTGGGGCGTGTCCGACTTGGATTATATTAAATTGAAAGAAAAAGATATAAATAAATTATCCGGCTTTCCCAAATTTGTCTGTGCACAAGCGATTCTAAGACACAATATTGAAATTAAAGATGCGATATATTACCCCTTTATCCAGGCAGAGAGACAACCTTGTTTCTTCAATAAAGACATTACCAGGGGAATACACTTCTATGGAACCATTACCGGCAAATTAATTAACATTGCGGTTTATATGGGATTTACAGAAATATATTTATTAGGGTGTGACCATACGCTCCCCATGAAGATAGATGAAAATGGAAAAAAGGTGGTTGACACAAGTGTAAACAGCCATTTTAACAATAAATATTTTTCCAATGAACAAGAGCGTTCACAAGTATACAAAAATGTTATCGATGCAGAAAAATCCTTCCAATATACCACACAGGCTTACGCAGATATAAAGTATCATTGTGAGAAACAATTAGGCGTACAAATTTACAATGCCAGTCGGAAAAGCGCACTGGAAGTCTTTCCCCGAATTAACTTTGACGAGGTGATTCGTTGAACATCATAACTACCCACATTAATCCCCCAAAATATGCTGTGCATGACATGGTGATGCTGACAGCCTATATATTCTTTTTTATACAGAGAAACTTAGTGTAACTGTTAGAACCTTATAAAAGTTTGATAATATCATTCATAACTATTATTAGAAAGCAGGATACCATATTGAATTTTCGTCCAATATCTCATAAAATTATATACTCAGCAAATGCAATATCTTCTATTATAATTATATTATTGACACAAATACAGTTAGAGATAAGCTGTAACTATAGTGAGCAATATCTTAAAATGGAATGGAAATATATTATATTAAATTATATGACTCTCATTGCAGTTTTAGGCTTATTTACCATAATTTTAAGAAAACTCTGGATTAGTCAAATTTGTTTTTCTATTTCGTTTTTTTTAGTTGGTATTGTTAATTACTATATGATAAAATTACACAGTTTACCTCTGACTATTTTTGAACTAAAAAATTTCAAAACAGCTTTAGATGTCATAAATGGGTATAATATTAAAATCGACAATACTGTACTTTTACTCATTGCGCTAGAAATACCATCTATTATTTTGGCGTTTATTCCTAAGTTTGTTCAAAAGAACTATACATTAAAGCAAAATATCATTTTTAACGCTTTAACGCTTATATATTGTTCAGCATTATTATATATCGGTTATTTGTCAGAGTATTCAATTAAGCCGCATCAGACAATTGGTTGGTCGTGGCAAGAATCTTATCAGACATATGGCTATGTTGCATGCTCTATTGAAATGATACAATCCAGCTTCCACATTATACAAATGCCTGAAAATTATTCTGAAGCTGCAGTACAAAATATTGAAATTGAAGTACCTGAAACTTTCAGCGAACGACCGGACATTATATTGATATTGAATGAAACTTTTTATGATCTCAATCAGATTATAGATATCAAAACTGATGTACCATATTTTGACAATTTTTACAGTTTAGAAAACTCCATTAGAGGATATTCTGTGGTTCCTGTAAGAATGACCAATGCATCTGAATATGAACTGCTAACCAGTAACTCCCTTCAAATAATGCAGGGAATTACTCCTTTTAATGTACTGGATATGACAAACGCAAACAGTATTGTCAGCCTGATGAATCAGTTAGGATACAATAGTATTGGCGCTCATCCCAGAACGGGAGAGAACTATTCAAGAGGTAGAGCGTATCCAGCAATG
The DNA here is from genome assembly GCA_022793065.1 of Lachnospiraceae bacterium. Taxonomy (GTDB): domain Bacteria; phylum Bacillota; class Clostridia; order Lachnospirales; family Lachnospiraceae; genus Acetatifactor. The sequence goes on along the minus strand of JAAWCE010000073.1, from coordinate 41,682 downwards.
GGATTTCAAAAAATCTATTTTGAGGAAGATTTTATTAATCGGGAATTTTACTCAGATAGATGGTTTGAAACAGATGACAGCTTGTATCAGAATTTAATCACATGGTATGAGAACAATTCGGAAGACAATCCTCTGTTTATATATCTTCTAACCATACAAAATCATGCCGATTATGAAATGAATCCTCCTGAGGTAGATTCTATACACATTTTAGGCGATTATGGCGAATATACGTCTCGTATCAATGAGTTTCTTTCATGTATGAAATTATCTGATACTGCATTTAAAGATTTAACTGACTACTTTTTAAATGTATCCAAACCTGTAATTATCTGTATGGTAGGAGATCATTCTCCTTATTTTGCAGATGATATTGTAAGTGAAAAATATACTGGTTATGAAAAAGATCTGCGATTACGCAGTACTCCTTTTATCATTTGGAGTAATCGTGATATGGAAAGCAAAGATGTTGGTTATGTAAGTTTAAATTATATTATGCCTATGGTTTTAGAAGTGGCAGATTTACAGCGCTCCCCATATTATCAATATATGCTTGACCTGCAAAAGGATGTTCCTGTTTTATCTTCATTTAATATGTACATGGATTCTGACGGTAACATCACTGATTACAAAACTCATACTGAACTTACTGAAAAAATAGAGAACTACTTCTATCTGGAATATAATAATTTAAGTCCAAATCGTAATCAGGTACTATTTGATGTTTATTCTCCATTTGCTATGTATGACAACATAAATTAGCTTGATAGACTAAATTAAGAAGAAAAACCCATGAATGAAAAGAATTCAACCTTAAATAACAAAACAATTATCCGACTATTTTTCCAAACCTTATTTATATTATTAGTGACAAAGGTATTTCTTAAATACTGGCTAATTCCTAATATAACTATACTCTATTTTATAATTGCAGGTATCCTTTTATATTCTTTGCTCCATTTGTATAATGTAAAAAACTTAGTTTTCTCATCAACTGCAATACTTTTAAATATATCAGTCCTTGTCGCTTATTTAATAAAAAACGAATTTTCTTTCAACGCTAATATTATAATTGTCATTTTAGACATAATACTATTGCTGTTTTCATCATACCTGATACTTAATTTTTTTTGCAACCTTTTTGAAATAATTTCCTACCGAAACTACACAAGCTCTATAGACCTAACCAAAACTGGTATAGGAAAGAAAAGTGAATTCATACTTATCACTTTCTTCATTTTTGCTATGTGGTTTCCATATTTTTTGACATATTATCCTGGTTTAATATTTGGAGATTCATTAAATTCTATCTATCAAGCACTTGGAATTCAAAATTGGAATAACCACTTTCCAATATTATATACATTCTTTATCAAAATTTGTATTAAATTCGGACTTATGTTGGGAAATATAAATTTAGGGTATGCTTTCTACACTATCATACAAATGATTGCTATTTCATGTATTCTTTCCTATGTAGTTTGTTGGTTAAAACATAAGAATATAATTTTTCTTTCAGTTATTTCCTGCATATATTATGCATTTGAACCAAGTTTTCCGCAACATGCAATTGCAATGTGGAAAGATGGAATTTTTTCAGTTTCCTTATTATATTTATGCACTTTATTGTTTGATCTGGTCTTAAGTAAAGGTGAGCTCCTACGTAGTAAAAGCTTTTTGTTGCAAAATATAATAAGTATTTTCATTATTTGTTTTTTTAGAAATAATGGTGTTTATATTATCGCTGTCATTACCATATCTATGCTTATATATACTTTTATTGACAGACAAAATTACAAAGAAAAAATTCACTACATCTTGACCTTATGTACAATTATATTTATGGTTTTTATTATAACAGGCCCCATATATAAAGTTCTTAATATAGAAGATGATGAAGTTGAAAAATATGGAATACTATTACAACAAATGGCTCGAACTGTCACTGATGAAGGTAATATAGGAACAGAAGAATTGGAGTTTCTTAATAAACTACTTCCTATAGAAAAATATAATGAATTATATCACCCTCAAATAGTTGATCCCCTTAAATGGGATAAAGATTTCAATAAAGATTTTTTAGCCCAAAATCAACTTCAATTTATAAAAATATGGTTTAAACTATTAATAAAAAACCCTGACATTTATATAAAAGCATACTTGGAAATGACTTATCAATATTGGACGCCCAACGTATGGGAAAACAACCATTTTAAAATAAATATTACAAGCGGTAATCTCAACAGTGCCCTAACTAATCCCTGGTGGAAAAACGCACAAGTAAAATATTATAATATATTAAGCAATAAATGGTTTGATGCAACACAAATTTTTTCACTGACAACTCCTATGATAGCAATTGGAATACTTGTGTGGTTTATGATTTTGGTAATGGTTTATGCTTCAATAAAAAAACAACTATCACTTATATTATCAATAGTACCTTGTCTGGGAGTTTTAATAACATTACTTATAGCCACACCAACAAGTTATTGGCCACGATATATGTTAGTTATTTACTACATGCTTCCAATATTTATAAGTATAATTCCCATCATTGGCAGGAAAACAACTTCATAGGAGCAAACAAAATGGACAAATTCAATATTCTGGACTGCACATTGCGAGACGGTGGTTATATCAACAAATGGAACTTTTCGGATGACACAATAAGACAATTGATTCATGGTTTAACCACTGCATCCATTGACTTTATCGAAGTAGGTTATTTGAACAATTCCGTTCATTGCAGCCATACCACACAGTTTGATACCATTGAAAAGATTATTTCTTTTCTTCCTGATGACCGAAAAAACTGTACCTTCCTGGCTATGGCAGATGTAGACCAATTTACCTTAAATGATTTATCAACATTCACCGGCTCATCTATTGACGGTATCAGAGTCGTATTTTATAAACACCAGATTGATCAGGCAATCTCCCTTGCCCATGAGGTGAGGCAAAAGGGTTACAAACTATTTATGCAGCCAATGGTTACGATTGACTATACCATGAATGAATTTGCCGGCTTAATGAGACAGATTGCACACCTGGAACCATATGCTGTTTCCATTGTGGACAGTTTTGGATATATGATAAAAGAAGATTTCAGAAAGTACTTTAAGATCATAGACAACTTACTGGAACCCGATGTCCTCATTGACTTTCACTCCCATAATAATATGAATCTGGCATTTATCACCGCACAGGATGTTTTAGAATATGAAACCACCCGGAAATTAATTCTTGACGCATCTCTGTACGGAATGGGCAGAGGTGCCGGAAACCTCAACACAGAACTAATTACCAACTATTACAATATGACCATGGGCCAAAAGTATAATATTCAACTAATTTTGGAACTCATCGGTCAATACATTATGCCCATCTATCGGCAAAGATCCTGGGGATATTCCCCATACCTGTTTATTACAGGACTATACCATTGCCACCCAAATTACGCTTGTTATTTACTGGAAGAGTATGATGTATCTGTTTCGGATTTTGAAGCTTTTATCCTTACCATACCGGATGAGATGAAAACCCGTTGCCGAAAACCTTACGTCCTCCAAATGTGGAAATCCTTTAAGAAGGAACATGCCAGTTATGAAAAGAAAACAGACAGAAAGGTGCCATCATGAATCAAAAAATAATAGCAATAATGCCAATTAAACTGCAAAATGAACGCCTTCCCGGCAAGAATACCCGACTATTGGGTGAAAAGCCCTTACTGCAATATGAACTTGACAATTTGAAAGAAACAGGGATACCGGAACAAATCTATGTATTTTGCAGCCAGGAAGATATCATCCCTTACCTTCCCAAAGATATTTTATTTGCCAAGCGACCCGAATATTTGGATTTGCCAAGTTCTAACTTTACTCAGATATTTGAAGAATTTCTTCCTATGCACGACGCCGATATTTATGTTTATGCCCATGCAACCGCTCCTTTTATTTCCGTAGATACCATGACACAATGTATGAAGGCAGTTCTATCAGGCGAATACGATTCCGCCTTTTGTGCGGTCAAAATTCAGGATTTCTTGTGGCAAAATGGAGAACCGCTTAATTTTGATGCGGAAAATATCCCCCGCAGTCAGGATTTGGCTCCCATATACCGTGAAACATCTGGGGTATATGTTTTTACAAGAGAAGTTTTCAAAACTTATCATCGACGCATTGGAAAACATCCCTTTATAAAAACAGTCACATACAAGGAAGCCATTGATATCAATAATTCCGAAGATTTTGCACTTGCGCAGGCATTACTTCATGTAGATTTCATGGAGTAGGGACGTTTTATTCATATTTTTATCTTACACCTATGCTTTCTTTTTGACTTTTCGGACAGTTCTGGCAAATTCTAATCGAATTTCTTCGTTGGGAATATGCACTTTCTGCGTAATTTCATTATAGGTTAAATATCCCAAATGAATCAGTAATGTCAACACATCATCTTTATCTCGAAAAGTCACCATATCATTTGCAAATCCTCTTAGGTCCACCTTTATCTCCACACCGCCGAGCAGCTCTGAAATCGTCTTATCCAGCCCGTCAAAATCAAGCCCAATGTATCCCAACAGACTCTCTGCGGCAGAGGTCTGTGTCCAATAAGAATCAAAATCATCATTGAAAATAGCCTTCATTAACGAATTTGGATTATAGACAGAAAACATCTCCCGAAATGAATAACCGTAACCTCAAATCCTTCCACAACTTTCAGATCCGGATACTAATCTGCCAATTCTCATATATGCCTGACTTTCGCTTCGTAATTTAATGGATTTCTCTGTTGATAATCAAACAAAATAAAATCTTTCTGCTTCCCTTGTTCAGTACTGTTCAGGACAGTGCCGTCTCCCCACGCATCATACCCGCTTACCATCTGCTCCATATCCCATACCGGATATAAAAAAGGCTCCAAATGCGTCATTTTACTCAATTGTTTCCAATCATACCCCACATATTCAGGGAGAAATTGACGTTCTTTTTCTTCTTTCCGGTAAAATTCCTTTATGGCTTCCTTCCATTCAGAAAGCTCGCTGGCAAAATCGGGCCGACTTTTCAAATTTTCCCGTAAATACATATCGTAGGTTAAAAGCTCCTGGTATATGGCCTTTCTGGCGCCGTCATACTGCGCCGCAAATTCAAGCAAAATCTGATATCGCTGTATCCGCGCCGGACTTATGACTCCATATCCTTTTTGCCTATAAAAATCTGCCAACGCTTCATACATAGTAAAAGAATCCGGAAACGCCTTCTCCAGAAACGGCAAGGTATGTGTAAATTGAGCACTGTTATAATACAGTTCCACCATTTCTTCTATGCTTTTCAACCGAAGTATTTCATCATAAGACAGCCATCTGGTCGATAATACTTCGTATGGGGGCCGGCTCATGTACTGAATTCCATACTCATCAGCCCGTTCCCACATCTGGGACCCCTTCAAAACTTTCAGAAACCCAAGCTGCAATTGTTCCGGACGCAGACCATAGACCCTTTGAAAAGAAATCTTAAAACTATCATAATCCTCATAAGGAAGTCCGGCTATCAGGTCAAGGTGCAAATGAAGGTTCTTGCCCTCTTGAAGGGCAGCCACCGCTTGTTCCAGTTTATCCACGTTCATCACACGTTTGATTGCTTCCAATGTGTGCCCATTTACAGATTGCACTCCGATTTCTAATTGGGCCAATCCGGGACGAAATCGGCGAAGCAGCGCAATTTCATCCGCCTTTAATATATCTGCGGAAATTTCAAAATGAAAATTGGTAACCCCATTGTCATGATCATAAATAAACTGCCAAATTGCCATGGCATGACTATGATTACAGTTAAAAGTCCTGTCCACAAACTTTACCTGCTTTACTTTGTGATCCAGAAAAAATTGCAGTTCCTTCTTCACTATGTCCATATCCCGCAGCCGCACCGCCTTCTCTATGGAAGACAGACAATAACTGCAGCTATAGGGACACCCCCGGCTGGTTTCGTAATATATAATTTTATTTTCAAATGGTTCCAGCGTATCATATAAAAAAGGAATGTGATTCATATTCGTCAGCGGCCGAAACGGCGTATACCCGCTGGGCAGATACAATCCCTTGATGTCCGTTAAATTACATGGCATCGCTTCTACATAATAGTCAAGCAGTTCCTGAAAAGTCTCTTCTCCCTCTCCGATCATAATACCCGCCAGCCAGGGATACTGCAGCAGAATAACCTCCGGGTCATAACTCACCTCAGGACCGCCTAAATAGATTGGAATGTGCGGCAGAACTTTGGGCAGCTCCACAAGCAATTCCTGAATGATACGCCAATTCCAAATATAACAGGAAAAACCAATCACACTTGGTTTCCTGCGGTAAATATCCGCTAGGATTTCCTGCATGGATTGGTTAATCGTGTATTCCGCTAACTCCACATATTGCCGTCCGGCTTCTTTCGCATACGCACGAAGGCTGTAAATGGCGGGATTGGAATGAATATATTTTGCATTCACTGCTATCAGTAAAAATTTGAACTTCAACGCTTCCCTCCATTATCCGATATGACATGATTGCTATCACAACATAGCACGCAATCAAATTCACCCCAGTTCATGTATAAACCTATCAAATGCCGCCTGTCCTTCCGGCGTCCTCTTATACACTCCGGCGTCTTCCAAAACTTCCATAAATACCAGTCCGATTTCCGCTTCAATTATACTGTCAATATTACTCTCGTCTATTTTATCATACTTGGGCATAAATTCTTTGACCCAATCTGCATGTTTTTCCAATTCAGCATCTTCCTGGAGATTTGCCCCCGAAAGTATGGCCGCCTTTAACTTTGCCATTTCGTCCTTCAGACGTGCGGGTAGCACAGCCAAACCCATAACCTCTATCAATCCAATATTTTCCTTCTTAATATGATGCAGTTTTGCATGAGGATGATATACGCCCAGGGGATGTTCTTCTGTCGTAATATTATTGCGCAGAACCAAATCCAGTTCATAGTTCTCTCCCCGCTTTCTGGCAATGGGAGTGATGGTATTATGCGGCTCCCCATCCGTAACCGCATAAATAAATGCCTGTTCATCCGTATAGCCGCGCCACTTGTTCAATATCACATCTGCCAAAGTAATCATGCGTTCTGTGTCAGGTCCGCTTAAACGAATCACCGACATGGGCCATTTGACCACACCCGCTGCCACATCCTCATATCCTGTCACCGTAAACTGCCTTTCCACCGGCGCTTTGGCCATAGCAAACTCATAGTGTCCGCCCTGAAAATGGTCGTGGCTCAAAATAGATCCGCCCACGATAGGCAAATCCGCATTGGAACCTACAAAATAATGCGGAAACTGCTTTACGAAATCAAAAAGTTTACAAAATGCCGCCCGGTCTATCTTCATAGGAACATGCTGAAAGTTGAATACAATACAATGTTCATTATAATAGACATAGGGAGAATACTGAAATCCCCATTGGCTTCCGTTAATGGTCACCGGAATAATACGGTGATTCTGTCTTGCGGGATGATTCACCCTTCCGGCATATCCCTCATTCTCCCTGCAAAGCAGACATTTGGGGTATCCGGATTGTTTCGCGTTTTTGGCGGCGGCAATGGCTTTGGGGTCCTTCTCCGGTTTGGACAAATTAACTGTGATGTCCAAATCCCCATACTTTGTGGGCGCAATCCACTTCATGTCCTTACAGATACGATATCTTCTGATATAATCGGAGTCTTGACTTAATTTATAATAATATTCCGTGGCCGCCACTGGAGATTCCGTTTCATATAATTCATGAAAACGTCCAATCACTTCACTGGGCCTGGGCATCAGCAATCCCATAATCTTAGTATCAAACAAATCCCGATAAACCACACTGTTCTCGGAAAGAATTCCCCGTTCAAAGGCATAATCACACATTCTGCCCAACACTTCTTCCAACGAATTCTCTCCCTCCGGTTCCTGAGCCGTTTCTTCCGCTGCCTCTAATTCATCCAACCCAAATAACTCCAACAGCCTGTTGGCGGTATAGACCTCATCCTCTTTTGGTACAAGCCCTGTCTTTATTCCATAATTCACCAGCACCCTAATATCCTTTTGTATCATTCTGCTTCTCCCTCACTTTCTCACGCTTATACTGCGCCATACTTTACAGCACCTTTGGCCCGTCTCCGATTTCCACCACATAAAAATCCGCCCTGTAACCGATCTTAGCCTCATACGCCGCGCCCACCTGTGCAATAAAAGTATCAATGGCCTCATCTTTCACAATGCTTACCGTGCAGCCGCCAAAGCCTGCACCGGTCATCCTGGAACCAATGACGCCTTCCACTTTCCATGCCTCTTCCACCAGAGTGTCCAGCTCAATCCCAGTCACTTCATAGTCATCCCTGAGAGACACATGAGATTCATTCATCAGTTGGCCAAACTCTGCCACATCATGATTCTTTAACGCTTCCACTGCACGGACAGTACGCTGATTCTCATACACCGCATGTTTCGCACGCTTTCTGCGCACGTCATCTCCAATGGATGACTGATATTTCTCAAAATCCCATTCGTCCAACTCCCCAAGACTTTTTACGTTTACCACAGCCTGCAGTTCCTCCAGCGCCTTTTCACATTCACTGCGCCGCTCGTTATATTTTGAATCCCCCAGGCCGCGTTTCTTATTACTGCATGCAATGACAATTTTTGCCCCTTCCAATGCAATAGGAGCATATGTATAAGACAAATCCGCCGTATCCAGGAAAATAGCATGATCTTTTTTCCCCATAGCAATTGCAAATTGATCCATAATACCACAATTTACTTTGTTAAAATGATTTTCCGCATATTGTCCAATGAGTGCCAGCTCCTGATTATCCACCTCAAATCCAAAGAAATCTCTTAAAATATACCCTGTCAATATCTCTACCGACGCAGAGGACGACAGACCGGAACCATTGGGAATATTTCCGTACAGCATCAAATCCATACCACAGGGAATTTTCATACCCTTTTCGCCAAATGCCCACAGAACCCCCTTTGGATAATTGGTCCAACCTGCTTCCTTTGACGCCGTCAGCTCATCCAATGATGATTCAATAACACCCAGCTTTTCAAAATTCATGGAATAAAACCGAAGCTTATGATCCGTCCTCCTACGTGCGGCTCCATATGTGCCGATGGTCAGCGCACACGGAAATACATGCCCTCCATTATAGTCAGTATGTTCTCCAATCAGATTCACACGCCCAGGGGCAAAATATACTTTTACCCCTTCCCCGGCTCCAAATACTTCCGTAAATCGTTCCATTATCCTATCTTTCATACACCCTCCATTCCTGAGCGCTGCTGACGCTCAAACATATCAATTATCATATGACGATTCCTTACGTTTTCTTTCCCGCCCTCTTCCAGGACATCAGGAAAATACCCCACGATAAATATACTTTTATTATATAGGACACTCCAAATAAATTGCTACATGTATTTGTTTTTTGAACCTGTCAAAATGTTAACTCAAGCAATGCTTTAGTCCCCTGAAATACAGCCTATGACATTGTTTATTCCGGACAAACCTGAACTCAAGCAATTCTTTATTCCATACGTGGTCAAAATCGTATATACTATGATTGTGCCCGGCACACTGACTGCAGCCAAAAAATCAGTCCCACATGTAAAAGTAATACACTGCTATGATAGTCCAGCTAAGAACTGTCAAGAAAAAATTAGAGATTAGAACTTTAAACAGGAGAATACTATGTTTAACACTATGAAAACAGCACGAAAAATTAAAGAGGCAAGAATTGCACAAAATATGACACAAATGAACCTGGCCGATGCTATGGAAGTCAGCTACCAGGCCGTTTCCAACTGGGAACGCGGAAATTCCATGCCGGATATCTCTAAACTGGAACAGCTTTGCGGAATTTTGCATATTACCTTAGAAGAACTTTTAGGTTCAGATGACGCCACCCGGACACTGCATAAAATTATCTCTGTGGATACCGCTGATTCTGCTCCGATTACGCCAGCCTGCGATGTTACGCATACTGTCAATCTTCCTGAGGCTGCCAACAGCCACATTGCAGAGGATATTCCCGGCATGGAGTCTGCAGACAACGATTTGGACACCATCTGCAGTACCGCGCCCATTACAATAGAAGAAATTCAAACAGTTGCGCCTCTCCTTCCGCCAGCCAGAATAGAAAAATTAGTAGATGAAAAATTCTGCGAAAATGGAAACGGCTTTCGTCCAAAGGATTTGGTTCCATTGGCACCCTACTTGGATGATGAATACCTGAACCTTCTTATAAAAGAACTTCATGTGAACAGGCTTTGCGAGCTGAACGATTTGGTATTTTATTTGAGCGAAGATGTCCTGGAGACAATCGTCTTTCAGGATAATATAAAGGTAGAAACAGAAGACATCCTGACCATTGGGCCCTACCTGAGCGAAGATACTTTAGACAGGCTGGTTATGGAGAAACTCCATATTGACAAAGTATCGGACCTGCTTCCTCTGACCAACTACCTCAGCGAAGACACCCTGACCACTCTTGTTACAGACCATTTACAGATAGATACCCTGTACGAATTAATTCCCCTGGCATCTTATCTGAGTGAGGAATGTTTGGATACTATGATACAGCGGGCAGAATTACCGGGAGATATGGATGGCATTTTGGCTCTGGCCCCTTACCTGGCCGATGACACGCTGGACAAACTGGCCACCAATAAGCTCCATATGAATATTCTGCCCAAATGGGTTTCTTTAGCCCCTTATTTGAACGAGGATACTCTGGACAAAATAGTACTACAGGCAGACCCCCATAAGCACATGAACCACATACATGAGCTGGCGCCATATTTAAGCCATGACACATTAAAGCAGCTTGCACATCACCTGATACAAGCCAAAAACCTAGACGCTTTAAAAAACCTTGCTCCCTACCTTTAATCATTGGCCGGAAACCGCGCCTGTTCTCTGCACATTATCCTTGACATATTATAAAAAGCTATCGGAACTGTACTGTTACCGATAGCTTTTTATCCCTTATCCAATTTCATTTTTCAGCTTTCCCATCATTGGTCTTCCGAAAAAATCTCCCTGATCTTATCAGTAAGCCCCTCCGCCAATTGTCTGTGGCCTTCTGCCGTCAGGTGCATATAATCAATATCATTTGGCTGGGCTGTGACAAACTCATTGGCGTCCAAATAATAACAACCGGTAAGCTGGGCTATTTTTTTATATTCCTCTGCCAGTCCTTCCGACTTTTCCGCGCATCCCCGCCCCATGGTAGCGGCTATCTCTGTCTTCATATACTGTCTGTCGATATTCTGCGGGGTCACTATCAGAATAGACGCCTTCCCATCCCTCCAGCAATCCGTAGTGGCAATGGCTTTGGCAATCAGTCTTTTCAATCCCAATGCAATACAGGCCGCCGATGCGCCGAACCTCTCTTTTGTGTCATTGGTTCCCAGCATAATAATCAATAAGTCCACCGGTTCATGACTCATTAAGCAAGGATAAATATAGGCTAGGCCGGATAATCCCTCATGAATCGGGTCTTCAAAACAAGTGGTACGTCCGCTCAATCCTTCCTCCAACACAAGAAAATCATCTCCCAGCTTTTCCTGAAGAAGATGGCACCATCTTTGCGTTTCATCGAAACGTCCCCCTGTCATGGCGCAATAACCATGGGTATTAGAATCTCCAAAACATACAATATGTCTTTTCATCTTTCCTCACATTCCGCTACACAAGCTCATTACTCATTTCTACCGCCTTCATAAAACGCTGTGCAATTTCCAACGGCCTAGTAATAGCGCCTCCCACTACCACTGCATGAGCGCCTGTCTTCAGCATCTCCACCGCCTGTTCCGGACTGTGCACCCTTCCTTCTCCAATTACAGGAACATCCACAGTCTCTGCCAACCGTCTTACCAGCTCATAATCAGGGCCATCTGTTTTAGTGGTATAGGGCGTATATCCGCTCATAGTAGTTCCCACAATATCCATCCCCAATTTCCAGGCATTGACCCCTTCTTCGTAAGTAGAAATATCCGCCATCAAAATTGCTTCGGGATACTTTTCCCGAACCTCTGTAATAAATTCGCTGATACTTTTGCCGTCTCCCCGCTTCTGGGCAGTACAATCCAAAGCAATCACATCCGCTTTTGCTTCAACTAGTTCATCCACTTCCTTCATGGTAGGCGTAATATAACTTTCAAAACCTTCATATTGTACCTTGATTAACCCAATTACAGGAAGTCCTGTCTCTTCCTTGATCGCGATGACATCTCGGATACTGCTGGTACGGATAGCCGGCGTACCCGCCTGTTTGGCCGCTCTGGCCATCAGATACATAATGGATTTTTCTTCCACATACAAAGGCTCGCCTTTCACTGCCTGACAGGATACAATTATCTTTCCCTTAATCCGCTCAAACAATTCCTCTTTCTTCAACTCGGTTTCCTCCTATTTTAAGTCGCTGCGCGACGGCACTAAAGGGTGAAGTTCTTTCGGCGCACACACAGGAGAGACAAATTTCATTCCTAAGTCATCTCATGAAATTTGCTCTCGTGCGCCTTCACAACCTCACCTGTCCAGCAAAACATTTTTAATAAATGGTTTGACATTTCTTAGCCGGACGATTTTTAAGTCGCTGCGCGACGGCACTAAAGGGTGAAGTTCTTTCGGCGCACACACAGGAGAGACAAATTTCATTCCTAAGTCATCTCATGAAATTTGCTCTCGTGCACCCGTTTTTCTCCTGGATGCTTCCCTGTGGATGCTGTTTTTCACGCCGCATAAGTCCCAAAGTTATGTCTCATCCTATGCTTTTATATACATCTCCATTGCCTTATCCACCATTTGAGCGCATTTCTTCACCTGCTCCATATCTTCGGGAAGCAGCGCCGGCAAGGGTTTACGAACACTTCCGATGTCCAGTCCCTGGCGGATACGCAAGATTTCTTTTATCACGGCATACAGATTTCCATGACAAGCACACATTCCGTATATTATCTCATTGGCTGCATATTGTATCTTCTGTGCCTCTTCCACCTTCCCCACATCCATCAGTTCCTTTATTTTCAGATAAAGTTCCGGCATCACACCATAAGTACCGCCAATTCCGCCGTCTGCCCCAATGGCAAGTCCTGACACAAGCTGTTCATCCGGACCGTTCAAGACTACAAATCCTTCTCCGCCTTCCGCTTTGAACATTTGAATATCCTGTGTGGGCATAGAACTATTTTTTACTGCAATCACTCTGGGATTCTTTCTCATCTCTCGGAACAACGGCATGGTCAACGCCACTCCCGCCAACTGAGGGATATTATAGATAATAAAATCCGTATCCGGAGCCGCGTCGGAAATATCGTTCCAGTACTCTGCAATCGCATATTCCGGCAGATGGAAATAAATCGGAGGTATGGCGGCAATGGCATCCACGCCCAGACTTTGGGCATGAGCGGCAAGCTCTCTGCTTTCCGCTGTATTGTTGCAAGCCACATGAGCAATAACCGTCAGCTTATCCCCCGCTACCCGCATCACATGCTCCAGGGTGCGTTTTCTATCATCCACTGTCTGATAGATACATTCTCCCGACGAACCGCCCACATAGACCCCTTTCACTTTCTTCTCCACCATATAACGGGCCAGCATTTCCACACGCTCCCCGTCTACCTCGCCCTTGCCGTTATAGCACGCATAAAATGCCGGAATAATTCCCTGATACTTTTTCATATCTCTCATCTCTATAACCTCCTCTCCCCTTCCATACCTTTTTCGGAAAGGGTTTTATATGCCTATCCGATATACACTTTTACAACTGCCTTTTTTACTTTGGAAGGCTGCTTTGGGGCCAGTTTCAACTTGTGAGCATCTCCAGGCATAACTATCAGCACCTTACCCGGTATCAATTTGATATAATGCTCCACAGGCCCTTCCACTTCATACAAATCCGCTTCTTCGTCAAAGGTTTTTACTGTAACCCTTGCCAGTTCTGAAACGCCAACCAGTTCCTCTCCCTCCAACGCAATTTGAATATCGGCATATTTCCCATGGGCTTCAAAAAATGCCCCTTCCTCAGCAATGGTTTCATACTCCAGCACATTCAAATACACCATTTTACCATCTATCTCATAGTGCCCCGCTTCCATATCCTTTAAAGCATGTGTCGCAAGATAATCAAATGCCTTATCCAGATATTCTCCTATGCCGCGATACCGCCCAATACTACTGATTTCAGTGTAAATCAATGCTGCACCTCCTATTCCAGTACCTTCTCTTCAATGTCTTCCTGAACTATCCCTTTACAGCCCCCATGGTAATCCCCTTTGTAAAGTATTTCTGGAAAATCAGGAAGATAATGATAATGGGAATCGCTGCCAGCGACGCGCCGGCCATAATCAAACCGAAATCCATAGCATTTTCCGCCTGAAGTTTCGCAATACCGAGTGGAATGGTCAGATTCTTTGTGCTGGTCAGCATAATCAACTGCATAAAGTAATCATTCCATGAATTAATAAACGTGAAAATTGCCAGCGCCCCGATACCTGGTTTAATCAAAGGCAAAGCAATGGTATAGAATGTCTTCCACTCTCCGGCCCCGTCAATCTTCGCAGCTTCCATCATCTCTCCTGGAATTCCTTCTGAAAACTGCTTCATCAGGAACACGCCGAACGGCCAGCCTACAATGGGGAAAATGACCGCCCATATGGTATTATACAATTCTAAAGCCGCCATCTCACGCAGCAAGGGAATCAAAATTACCTGCTTTGGCAGCGCCATTGCACATACAATCAGTGAAAAAACCACCGTGCGTCCAATAAAACGCTTTTTTGCCAAAGCATAACCTGCCATAGCCGCCGTAACACAAGTAAGCAGCATGGCTGCTACCGCCATAAACACCGTGTTCAACAGCCATCGAATAGCCGCCGGCACCTCAGGCCCCGCAAACTGAACGTCCGTAAACGGAATATGTATTTCCCACAGAGGCGCAAACTGTCTGCTGAACAATTTTTGATAATTTTCCAATACCCACTCCTGGGGCCACCACTGAGGCGTTGTGGCATTAATTGCTGCAGAAGTCTTAAATGAACCGGTCACAATCCAATAGAGAGGAAAGGCAAACAAAATGGCCAAAATCGTAATAACAGCCACCGACAGAATCTTATAACATGCAGAACGATTGAATTTCTTGTGTTTCATATCATTTCCCCCTTCCCTAATCTCTCTTGGCCAGTTTGAACTGCACAGCGGAAAGGACTGCTATAATAACGGCAAGGACAACGCCCATTGCATTACCGTATCCATAGCGGTACAGTTTAAACGCATTGTAATAAATATAGTACATAATGGTGTCCGTACTATGGTTGGGTCCGCCGCTGGTCAACAACTGAATCAGCGCAAAGCACTGGAAGCTGTTAATCGTAGTAATTACAAGGATATACAATGTAGTTGGCATAATCTGAGGCCATTTTATCCGCCAAAAACATTGAAACTTTGTAGCTCCATCCACTTCAGCCGCCTCTACAAGAGACTGATCCACATTATTCAGTGCTGATACATATAGCACAATTGGCTGCCCTACCGATGTGGTCAACAGAATCAGTATAATACATCCCAGCGCATACTTTTCGTCCCCCAGCCAGTTGATATTTTTATCCAAAAGCCCTGTGCTGGTTCCCACATAATTAAAAATACCATAGTAATTATTAAACATCCATTTCCACACTACCGTAACGGCAACGGAACCTGTTACCACCGGCAGATAAAAGATACACCTGAACGCAGAACATGCCGCACCCCTTAAGTTATATATTACGGAACTTACCCACAAAGAAAAGATGCAAACCACCGGTACGGAAACAATTACAATCACCGCCGTATTCCACAGCGCTCCCAGGAACACACTATCTTGAAACAATTCCGTATAGTTTGCCACCCCAATAAATATATCTTCCCGATTCATCGTAGCATCAAAAAAGCTGGTGAACACACATTGAACCATTGGATAAATAACAAACCCCAAAAAGAAAACCAGACTGGGAAGCATAAACGCATATCCGGTTATCGTTTCCCTGCGCACCAGGGCTTTACTCATGGGATTTTTTCTTTCTGCTGCCATAAGGATTCCTCCTTCCCGTATCAAAATCATTCATACATATCATTCTCATACTGCAAACGACCCTCCCCGCAGATATCCTTGGGAAGGGTCGCGAGTCTCACAAAAAACGCTTCCTTTGTTAAGCTAACCTGTAAGAACCTTTCTATGACTCCTTTTGCTCAATCCTGTTGATTCACAGAACCATTGCTCAGATTTTTATACTTACTGTGCTCCTTGGGCAGCCGCATTTGATTTGGTCACAAATTCTTCCACCGCGGTCTTCACATCCACGCCTGAACCAATCTGCTGCAGCATATTCCACCATGCAGTACGGGCTTCTGACCAGCCGCCCACTACCTGATAATAGTCGCCCATGTAAGGAACAAATTTTGCATATTCGGTCATCAGCTCATCGCCTTCATAGATATTTCCCAAATCCTTTACAGGCCAGTAATTAGAAGCTTTTACACTCTCCACAGCCTGCTTCTCGTCATTTGCCATAAAGTCGATAAAGGTCTTTGCCGCTGCAATCTTGGTGTCATCGCCATTGTTAAAGATACCGAATCCCCAGATACCGCCGCAAAGCTTGGGATCGCCGCTGGACGGGAATGCCATGGGAAGTACGTCAAAATTAATCTTATCCAGATTATTCTTTTCCTGTGATACGTTCCAGCAAAATGCCATTGCCAGCGTACCGTTACAGAACATATTGATTTCATCGCCGCCTACGATAGAAGCATCATAATTGATTCCTTCCATATCCAGCAACAACTGCAGCGCTTTGATATTTTCTTCGCTGTTAGCGGTGTACTCCGTATGTGCCGCATTGGTAAAGGTTCCGCCGTACAGGTTGTTCACCAGCGCACGTGTTCCCTGGTCTCCGCCCTGGCCGTTGCAGTATACTGCGCCCACGTTTGTCTGACCATTATCATAAACAGCCTTTACCGCTTTGATAAAGTTGTCTGTGGTCCATGTACCTTTTTCCTCATCAATATACTGTAATGCGCCTGCCGCTTCAAAAATATCCCGGTTGATTGCCATGGTATGTGCCGTCATGCACAGAGGATATTCATAATATACGCCGTTATTGTCCTTACAAGCACTCTCTACGGAATCATAGATTGCAGCTTTCGCCTCGTCCGTCCAAAGGTCAGCAAGATCTACCATCAATCCCCTTGCACCCCAGTTGGCAACCAATCGTTCCGGTCCTTCCAAAACGATATCCGGCGCCTGTTTTCCTTCAATGGCAGTGTTAATCTGGTCATCGCCGTTAGAATAGTCCAGATACTCAACCGTCACCTTAATCTCCGGATGTACTGCGTTAAAGTCGGCAATCAGTCCGTCCACCGTAGCCGAATCTCCCCACTTGCCGATGGGATAAGTCCACAGTGTAATTTCCGCCCCCTCTGTTCCTCCTGACACGGATGTGGGCGTGGAACTTTGATTGCTGGCAGTTGAGCTGCTTCCTCCAGCAGAACTTCCACCGGACGAACTGCCGTCGTTTACATTGCCGCAGCCTACAGCGGAAAGCATCATAAGACCGCTTAACGCTATTGCCATCATTTTACGCTTCTTCATAATAAGCCCTCCTTTTCTACGCGATTTCTTCAATCGCAATTGTTGAAATTGTATAATTCCGCACCACTACTATGATTTCATTTTATCTTTGCTTTGTGCGTTTGTCAATACATTTTTGAAAAATATTTTCACTTTTTATTTATTTTGAAAATTTCTAACATTTCTAATTGAAAAAAGAGACCACATATGATATAATATTGCCACAAGAGAGCATTGCGTCAACTTCTTATTCCATGTGCGCCGAAGCACCTCACATTATGCAGCAGCGTTGACGCAAGAAGGCAGCAAATGTTGAATAAAAATGCGTATTCAACAATTACAGTGCGCACCGCAACGCGCAGAAAGGTATCAACATGATCATTTACAGAACAAAGGACTACGACGACATGAGCCGAAAGGCTGCAAACATTTTATCCGCGCAGGTTATTTTAAAGCCTGACTGTGTGCTGGGACTGGCCACAGGTTCCACTCCCATCGGCCTCTACAACCAGCTTGCGGCATGGTATCGAAAGGGGGATCTTGACTTCTCAAAAGTTACTACTGTGAATCTGGATGAATACAAGGGCCTTACCCAGGAAGACCCTCAAAGTTATTATTACTTTATGGATGAAAATTTGTTTCAAAAAGTGAACATTGACAAAAACAGGACTTTTCTGCCCGACGGAACGGAACCCGACAGCGAAAAAGCATGCAGACAATACAATGACATTCTTGCCTCTGTGGGACAGGTGGATATACAGCTTCTCGGTCTGGGTCATAACGGCCACATTGGATTTAACGAACCCGATACCTTCTTTAAAACGGAAACCCACTGTGTCAAATTGACCGAACAGACCATCAAAGCCAACCGTCGTTTCTTCGCTTCAGAAGAGGATGTGCCGCGAGAAGCATATACCATGGGCATCAAAACAATTATGTCAGCCCGCCAGATCTTGATAGTCGTTTCCGGGGAGGATAAAGCTGAGATTGTAAAGAAAGCATTTTTCGGCCCCATTACGCCACAGGTACCTGCATCCGTTCTGCAGCTCCATAACCATGTAATTCTTGTAGCCGACGAAGCTGCACTGTCTCAGATATAGGCATTGTGTTTGCATCATCCACAAAAAAATAAAACGATTGATTGGTATGTGCGCAAAAGCGCACTGGGGGTATCAGAATGACAAAAAAACATAAAATTATCAACGGACTTGTATTCCAGGAAGAAGGCTGCTTTCAGCCCGCGTCAGTTTATCTCTGCAATGACAGAATCGTCTCAGAGGCAGCTTATCACTCCACAGAGGGCAATGAAACCATCACGAACGCGGAAGGAAATTACATCATTCCAGGGTTGATCGACATCCATTTTCACGGCTGCATGGGAAGCGATTGCTGCGATGGGACGGCGGAAGCCTTACGCACCATTGCCGAATACGAATTACGGCAAGGTGTAACCTCCATTACCCCCGCCACCATGACCATTTCCGAAGAGACATTGACAAAGGTTTGTAAAGCAGTAAAAGATTTCTCCTGCGACAATGGCGCGGATTTATGCGGTTTGTACATGGAAGGACCTTTCATCAGCCCAGGCAAAAAAGGTGCGCAGAACGAAAAATATATTTGCCCGGCCGATACCGCAATGCTGCAGCGGCTGCAGCAGGCATCCGGCGGCATGATTCGCACCGTTACCATAGCTCCGGAGACAGAAGGCGCCCTGGACTTTATCCGTGCCAACAAAGGCAGCGTCAATATTTCCCTGGCTCACACCACCGCGGACTATGATACGACCATGGAAGCCTTCTCCTGCGGCGCCAACCAGTTGACGCATATGTACAATGCCATGATGCCTTTAAGCCATCGCGCTCCAGGTCCCATTGGAGCCGCCGCCGACAGCGAACACTGCATGGTGGAGCTTATCTGTGACGGTGTTCATATCCATCCGGCGGTGGTGCGAACCACCTTCAAAATATTCGGCCATGATCGCATTATACTAATCAGCGACAGTCTGCGGGCCACCGGTCTATCTGACGGTAAATATGAATTGGGAGGACAGACTTTCATTGTCAAAGGAAACCTGGCAGTTTTAGAAGACGGCACCATTGCCGGCTCCGTGTCCAATCTTATGAATTGTGTCCGCACCGCCGTCCGGGATATGGGAATTCCTCTGGCCAGCGCCGTAAAATGTGCCTCCGTAAACCCGGCGAAAGCTGTGGGAATTGATCAGGATTATGGCAGTCTTACTGCCGGAAAATACGGAAATATTGTGATTTTGGACAAAAACCTGGACTTAAAGGAAGTCTTTCATCGTTCGATTCCTGTCCGTCTGACCTAAAATCAACCGCCTTTATGCCTCAATTCACCTTATTTTTCAAATGGAGGGATCATATGACTACAATTGTTTTAGATATAGGCGGAACTGCAATAAAATCCGGTCTTTACAAAGACGGAGAACTCTCCGAACTCAGGGAAATCCCCACCGAAGCAAAACAGGGCGGAGAACATGTAGTCAACCGCATTCAGAATCTTATCGCAGACTATAAGAATATCAGCGCTTTCCAACGCATAGGCATCAGCACCGCCGGACAGGTAAATCCTCTGGAGGGCTCCATTATCTATGCCAATGAAAACATTCCCGGCTATACGGGCACGCAGCTGAAAAAAATTATGGAACAGGAATTTCAGGTTCCCACCGCCGTAGAAAATGACGTTAATGCGGCGGCAATCGGCGAATCAGTCTTCGGTGCCGGCAAAGATATCTCTAATTTCGTATGTCTCACATACGGAACAGGCGTTGGCGGTTCTATCATTGTCAACGGAAAGCTTTACTCCGGCAGCAGCTTTTCCGCCGGAGAATTCGGCGCCATTATCACCCACCCCGAAGACCGCCATATCGGGCAAAGCATGTTTTCCGGCTGCTATGAACAATATGCCTCCACCACCGCCCTTGTGCGCAAAGCCGTTGCCGAAGATCCTTCCCTGACCAATGGCCGCGCCATATTTGAGCAAATAGACAAACCTTACATTAAGCAGATTGTAAATAGGTGGATTATGGAAATTGTATATGGTCTCACTACCATTATCCATATATTAAATCCGGCATGCGTTATTTTAGGCGGCGGGGTCATGGAACAGACCTATGTATTGGAACAAATAAGGGAAAAACTTTATGAAAACCTGATTCCTTCCTTTCGCGGCGTAAAAATACACAAAGCCGCTCTGGGAAACCGTGCCGGTATGTTGGGCGCAGCAGTTTTAGAACAAAGGAGGTAGAAATTTGAGCGGAAATATTGTGGAACAGATCACAGAAAAATATCATGTCCTCACCCGCTCCGGTAAAAAACTGGCAGACTACATTTTTGCCAATACGCATGACGCACAGTATCTATCCATTTCCAGTCTGGCCGAGAACAGCGGTGTATCAGAAGCTTCCATCACCCGCTTTTGCCGTAGTCTGGGCCTGTCCGGCTACAATGATTTAAAGCTGGAGCTGGCAAAGGCGGCCTATTTGACGGATATTGGCGAACCTTTGGAATCTCCTGACACCATTACATCCGAAGATACCATGAAAAGTATTTTTAATAAACTTCATGCCTCTAATATTCTATCGTTAAATGAGACCATGGAACTTTTGGACGAAAATCAGATTTCCAGAGCGGTAGACCTTATTTCCGCCGCAGACAGGGTATTCTGTTTTGGTCAGGGCGGAAGTATGGTAATGGCCATGGAAGCATGGGCGCGCTTTTCCACCGCTACTTCCCGTTTCGTCCATATCGAAGACTCCCATATGCAGGTTATGAACATTGCGCTGGCGTCCGAAAAAGACGTTATCCTGTTCTTCTCCTATTCCGGCTCCACAAAAGATATGGAAGACGTTATGCGCATTGCAAAAAAACGTCAAGTATCCGTCATATTAATTACCCATTTTCCCAAATCACGAGCCACTCAGTTTGCGGATGTGGTACTCTTCTGCGGCTATAACGAAAGTCCTCTCCAATCCGGTTCTGTAGCCGCAAAATTAGGACAACTCTTTTTAATTGAATGTTTGTTTTATGTCTTTTGTAAACGCAATCCCGAAGTCAATGCAAAAGCTCGGTCTGCCACTGCGGAAGCAATCACGCAAAAACTCTTTTAGATTGTCAGTTTTTCCATCATCCCAATCAGCATATGCTTTGCCAAAAACAGGAGGCGCAGCGAACTGCGCCCCCTATTTTTCATCCCTTCTTTATGGCTGGTTCCATATTTTTCTATGCTTTAAGAACATAAAAGCAGACAGTGCAAGCGCCATCAATTCCG
This sequence comes from Lachnospiraceae bacterium, assembly GCA_022793065.1. Classification (GTDB taxonomy): domain Bacteria; phylum Bacillota; class Clostridia; order Lachnospirales; family Lachnospiraceae; genus Acetatifactor. Next base: position 19,741 of record JAAWCE010000073.1, on the reverse strand, counting down.
CCACGGGCGTCGCTAACCAAATACCGTTTACCCCCAGGATAATCGGCAGCACAATCATTGTAATCAGCATGAACACGAAAGATCTGGAAAAGGCCAGCACCGCCGAAACAATGCCATTGGACAATGCGGTAAACATCCCGCTGGCAAAAATATTGAAGCCAATGAAAAGCAATGCTATGGTACATATTCTGTTTCCGGTTACAGCAAGGTCATATACCGGATTATCCGGTCGTGCAAATATGGATACCAAAGGTCTTGTAAGGAAAAATGATGCCACAACTGTCAAGGCTGAAATCACCATAATCACTTTCAAACTGACTGCAATTAACTTTTTTAACTTGTCATGATTTTGTTCCCCATAATAATAACTAAGCATGGGAGCCACCCCATAAGAATATCCCGTATAAAGAGAACTTGCAAACATTAAGACATACATTATAATTGTCACAGCCGCCACCCCATCCTCTCCTACATAATGGAGCATGGTCCAGTTGAACATCATTGTAACAATACCCGTTACCAACGCCGTTGCCATCTCAGAGCATCCGTTTGAGGCTGCGCTTGCAAGAACGCGAAAACGAAATACCGGTTTCTTAAAGTGCAGCAGATTCTTTTTGCGGCTGAAAACAATTACTCCTGCCACCGCCGTCACAGAATATCCCAATCCTGTTGCAATCGCTGTGCCGCTGATTCCCATATCAAAAACCGCTATAAACAGATAATCGAGAATCATGTTTAAAACGCCTCCTGTAACGGAACAGACAAGGGAAAGCGTGGCCTTTTCACTGGCAATCATATAAAGAGTAAAATTATTCATCAGCAGAATCGGTACGGTGAAGATAAGATAACGGCTTAAATATTCCACGCAATATCCTTCCACATGGGGTGAAAGATCCATTGCTGCAAAAATATGTTCCATTGCCAGATACCCAATCCCGCACATAATAACCCCCACAAGTACATTCACCAAAATCAGGAATGTGAAATCCTCCTTTGCTTCCTCGCTTTTCTGTTCCCCCATTTTTTTCATAATTACCGCGCTGCCTCCGGTGGCCAGCATAGTAGAAATGGCTGTGACCAACTGAATGATGGGCGCAGTCAAATTGATTGCCGACAACCCATCGGTGCCAATTAGATTGGATACAAATAAGCCGTCAACCATAGTGTAAAAAGACATAAATACTGTCATTGCAATGGTTGGGACAGCAAATTTCATAATATTTTTTAAAGTTACCGGTTTTAAATATACATTTTGATCTTCCATACTCTTACCTCCTCGTATTGTGCTTTTCACGTGCTTTCAACCCACAAGCGACTTTTTTCCAAAGTGTCCTGTTTTCGGCTTGCATTTGTTCCCTGCATATAGTACCATAATCCATACAGTAACAGTACGGTCAAGAGTAACTGCAAAAAAATTTATCAATTCAGAAAAGAGAGATTTCCAATGGACGAAAAAAACAAACTGCTCACCATCGGACAATTTGCCGCCCTGCACGGCATCAACAAAAAAACATTAATGTGGTATGACGAAATTGGTTTGTTCAAGCCTGCTTCAATCAATCCTGTCAACGGATACCGCTGTTATAATTACCACCAAAGCCCCATCTTGGAAACAATTTTACTTCTAAGGGAATTGGACGTCTCCATAGCGGAAATACAGCATTTCATGCAATGCCGCTCCGCAGAGAACATGAAATGCCTGTTAGAAGAAAAGATTGCCCATTTGGATATGCAAATCATGCACTTGCACGGAGTCAAAAATACATTGAACAACCATCTTAAAAATATGAACACCTTAATCACCATGGATTTATGTGAAATTAATATAATAGAAAAAGAAGAATGTTGTCTGGTAACAGTGGATATAGACAGTAACATTACTTTTGAAAAAGAAGTGGAATTAATTACGGCAGAAACCGCTCGATACCAGCTTGGACGCCTGCATGAAGCCTCCTATGGCTCCATGATCCCTGTCAGCAGCCTGCAAAGGGGAAATTTTGATGATTATACAAAATTGTTTATAGAAATTCCTTTTTTAAAACATGCCCAGGATTTGCACGTTCGTCCAGGGGGCAAATATATAAGCGCCTTCCACAAAGGGGGGTGGGAAGAACTCCCCCTTCGTTATCAGGCAATCTTAACATTCGCCCAGGAGCGAGGACTGACTTTGTCCGGATTTTCCTACGAAAAAGGAATCAATGAAGCCGTTATTGACCGTATTGAAGATTATATTATACAAATTGAAATTCCCATTTTGGAATCATAAAATAGTTTTCTTTCTTCCGGCATAAAATCACAATTGGTTAAACAACCGCATGGTTGTATCTGGTCCCCGGTTCCCAGACTGTTTTTTTACATCACATCCCACAAAAGAATTTTTTGATACTCTCACCGTATATAGCTGCCTGTGGAACAGGGGCGCCGCTTTTTCATTGATTACACAACAGGCAATGGTCATGCTGTCGTCTATAATCTTCTCTATGGTCTTCCCCGTATTAATCACAGAATCTACAATAATCACATTTGGCGTATTCGGTCTGATAAACGCTTCATGCTTTGGGTCATATGTCTGGAATCGACAGTTGAGCCTAAAATAAATTCCTTCAGCAAAAAAGATTCCGCCCCGAAGTATAGCCACAATTGTCGTATCTGCCGGATAAAATCCCTCCATTTCCCCTGCCAGCAATTCTCCTAACCGCATATGGATTTTTGCCAGTTCTGGCCCAGCTACGCCAGAATCGGATTTGGCGGCTGCAATCAACCTTTTCACTTCTTCACTTTTCGCTAACTCATACATATATCAACCCCTCCATATCTCTTCCTTTTAATGAGCGGCTTACAGAACCATCCCGTTTTGTTACAAGGTATCCCGCATCCGCCTGCTTTAACATAAAATAATCATTCATGCCATCCCCATATGCTTCCACTTTTCTCCCGGCTTCCTGCAGATACTTTGTTATATAAAACTTTGTCTCTGCAGACATTTCACTTCCCCCATAAAAGGGAATCTTTAGTTCGCCCGCAATATATTGCCATATTTCTTCATGCCCAGATGTTAGAATATAAGAATCTTTGGTAATACGGCAGCATATATGCCTGTTCAGTGGAACTGGCATGGATTTTATATCAGGAATTCTATACCTTCTAAATTCCTCTTTCTGCTTCCATGTCTGATACCCAGTATAAAAATTGCCGTCATAAAGATTTGTGCTGTACCCGAATACAGTACTGCTATCTTCCATCGTAAGCGTCTTATCCCCATCCAAAAGTACAATAACGTCAGACTTACTTCTCTTCAAAATTTTGTCTGCACATTTCCTGGCATATGTACTACAGCTAAAGCCCTCTGTAATCTTTTTTATAAAGCTTAATATGTCCGAGATATCATCAAACAAATTACTGGGAGGATTGTCCATGACATAGAAATCCCAGCAAAAGACAAAACGCCTGAAAATCATCTATTTGAACACAGTGAGCCAATGGTGTAAAGCAAAATTCTTTTCCATCTGTTTTATTGATATCCGCACCATGTTTTAACAAAAAGCGAATTTTATTCATTCTGTCAGAATCTGGCACAAGCTCACCCTTTTTCTTCCCTTTCTTTATATCATAATTATGCCTGATACAGCTTATTAATAAAGTCAGTCCATCCGGCAGATATTCATCCAGATTCCACTGCCCGGCTTCTTTATAATAGTCCGCGTTAAAGTTCCGGTATTCTTCATCCAACGCCAGAATTGTCGCATAATGCAGATTCTTACTTCTTGACGCCATATAATCTCTAAGCAGAATACTTCTGTCATACATATTCGTAAAACTGGTATCGTCATGGACAATATAGACATCTACCTTTTTCTTCTTTTCTATCTCGGCAGCAAGACGACGAATTTTTGCATCCCTGCTTTCTTCCTTCAAATGCTCACTTTTTTCTATTTTGAACTTATCAGGATAATTTTTTCTAAATTCCGGAATCGACATTAAAATCTGCCATCCTGCTTTATTCCCTTTGTCTTTTGCTCTATTCAATTCAATCTGTACAGTGTCCGGTATTACAACTTCATTGTAGTCTTCCAACAATAAATTCAGTAGTCTTTTATTTTTTAACAATGCAGATGTGTCGGGTATCACAATGGATACTTGTTTGATTAGCTCTTCTTCCTTTACATGAAATATATCAGCAAATGTTTTTATGGCTTCCCCAGACGGCTTTACTTGGCCGCTTTCATATTTGGCATAGACCGACCTTTCCACGCCCAATTTATCTGCCACCGCAGCCTGTGTCCATTTTACTGTCTGCGATTTACGAATTCTTGCCATAGTCCTGCCAATATTTGCCAATTCCATTACGGTACTGTCCATAACGAAACCCCCTTTTGTATTTTTTGATTACACGTCCCCATTATAGGACATACATTTTGTGCATGCAATAGATATACTCTTTATGCACATTTTTTGCCGAACTTGCACAAAGTTCGTGCACAGAAAAGACGGGGCACACACTTTTTGTCTGCACATTTTCGTCTTGAAATGCACAAAATACCTGATAAAAAATAAATCATGATAAAATATTTATTATCTATTGGCAAAAGGCGCTATCCGGCTTGTGCCGGGAACAATGTACGGCAGTTAATCCAAAATGGAAAAAACAACTTAATTCAATTTATCCGGGAGGAAAAAACGCAGAATTTATCAAATTACAGAATTAGGGTTAGAAGTTTTAAGTTTTCATTTTTTTAGATTTTTTATCTCATTGTCTCTATTCTTTGTGGGTAATATCAGTTGAACAGAAAATCCGCCGTATGGGCTGCGTCCAATCCTGGTGATACCGTTGTGTACCGACATAATCTGCCTGACAATCAGCAGCCCCAGTCCATGGCGCTGCTTTGTCGTATTTTCATCACAAACCATATAATGAGGCAAATGATTGAGCTTTTCAATTTGTTCCTCTGATGTTCCCACACCGTCATCAGCAACCGTTATCGTACTCTTACCATCCTCCTCGGTCACACAGACATAGATATGGCACCCCTGTTCGTTATGATTGATACAGTTTTGAATCAAATTGCTTACCGCTCTTTTTATTAAGTCCCTGTCAATATCTGCAAGACAAACAGTGAAGGTCCCTTCTGTTTCCCATAGAATAGGGTGTCTTTCCTCTATGTCCATATTCATAAAATCAACAGCAACCTGACGCACAACAGCTATCAAATTTTGCTTTGTGACATTTATGGGCTGCATGTTATATTCTAATTTAGATGCAAGGTTAAGGTCCTGAATCAGATTTTTTATTCGCTGGCTTTGCCTTACAATCACCTCCGCTTTCTTGCGGTCTTCTTCCGGTAAATGTTTTTCATTTTCCAACTGCCCTGCATAACCCATAACCATTGACAAAGGCGTGCGTATATCATGGGATACTCCTGCAATCCAATTTGCTCTTGCAGTTTCTCTCTTGCGGAGCTGATTGTTTTGAGACTGCAATATTTCCGAAGTCTTGTTAATACTTACCGCAAGCTCAGACAACACTCCTTTTTCACTGACGTAAACAGCTTCTTTTGTGGGCAATGATTGTATACCATCCACAATGGGTTTTACAGATTTCAGTAGTCTTGTGTTGGCGCTTACATAGATTATAAAAACAAACACAATATTAATTATGAATATTTTCAGAAAGATATTGGGGAAATTAGCAATAAATTGGTAATCCCAGCTAGGCCACATATGTTTCCAAAAACTTTCTCTAGGATATCCCAATACCACCAGTCCATCTTGTGCTTCTCCTGTAAATGTGGGATATCCGTCTATATAACCACGAGTCAGATTTGCAATATCCGCAGCAGAATAGGTCACAGGCACCGACGGTGGAAGATTGTCCGTCCGCCACACCACTTTCATTGAGACATTGTCAATGAAAATTCCCCATACATCTGCTTCCTTTAATTCAAGCGCCAACTCTTCAGACAAAATATAACCGTTGGTATTCCAGCTTAATTCATTGGCAACTTCCTCAGCAGTTTTCCAAGGATGCGCGTTGGATGTTTGGTTTACGGTAAACAGGAATAATAAGATCAAGTTTAAAATAATCAGCAAAACTGACGCCAAAAGCAAAATGCCAACAAAGCGCCGCAATAGTTTAGGCATACTTTTCATATTATTTTTCCCCCACCATAAGTTTATATCCCAATCCCTTAATGGTGATAAGCGAAACAGGCCGGGAGGGATTGGCTTCAATTTTCTCTCTGATGCGCCGAATGTGCGCCATCAAAGAATTCTCATATCCAAAAGGATTGTCTCCCCAGGCGGCTTCACACAAAGCGTCAATGGTAACGATTCTTCCTGCATTTCGATAGAGTGCGGCAAGGATCGCATATTCCTTTGCCGTAAGAGAAATGTGACGCCCATTTTGAATGACTTCCGCACGGTCAAAGTCAATTTCGCTGTCCCGCAGTTTTACAAGGGGATTTTCATCTTTATAACTTCTGCGGAGAATCGCATTGACACGAAAGAGAAGTTCCTTTGGTAAAAATGGTTTTATCATATAATCATCCGCTCCCAGACCAAACCCTCGAAATTTGTCCTCATCTTCTCCGCGGGCCGTCAGAAACAATATGGGATAATCCGAAAGACTTTTTAAACGTTCCATAAGCTCAAAACCGTTGCCGTCAGGAAGCATTACGTCGAGAATTGCACATTCCGGACAAAAGGTTTCTGAAATCATAACTGCTTCTTTTACCGTTTTCGCCGTCCTAATATTTAGAAATCCATCCTGGTTTAAAATAGATACTACCATTTCTAAAAGCTCCTGCTCGTCGTCCACAAGCAATATACGTTTTTGTTTCAGGTAATCAATGCTCATTTGGGTACCTCTCAATAAATCCTCTATGCTCATACGCAAGAGGGTGTGTAAACACCCCTCTTTAAGCGCATATGGAATCAATAGTTGACTCCATGCTTTTTGGTGTCAACATTATACCATGGTACAAAAAGATCATACCACAAAAATATCCTCTTTTTTCTGGTTTTAGCAAAATGTAAGGTAAATGTAAGGACACGGGAAGGTTAATGCAAGGTTGAAAAAGTACAATGAATTTACAGCCAGACGAAAGGAGTATAAAAATGAATATCATTGAAACCACAAATTTAACCAAATCTTATGCAGATTTCACCGCAGTTGCGGGCATTAATCTGCATATTCCCAAAAGCACCGTCTACGGATTCCTGGGTCCCAACGGCGCGGGAAAATCCACCACAATGAAGATGTTTTTGGGGCTTACCAAACCTACAGACGGTTCGTTTACCATAAATGGGAAGAGGTACCCTGAAAACAGAGTGGAAATTTTGAAAGAAGTGGGGTCATTTATCGAAGCCCCTGCCTTTTACGGAAATCTAAGCGGTGAGGAGAATCTTGAAATTATCCGTAAAATCTTGGGCCTTCCAAAGTCTTCCGTGGAAGAGGCGTTGGAAATTGTAGGTCTGACACAGTTTAAGAAACGGCTTGCCAAAAAGTATTCTCTCGGCATGAAACAGAGATTAGGACTTGCCAGTGCATTGATAGGGAAACCGCCGATTTTGATTCTGGATGAGCCCACAAACGGCCTTGACCCTGTGGGAATTCATGAAATAAGAACCCTCATCCGCTCTCTGCCTGAAAAATTCGATTGTACTGTTCTGGTATCCTCACATCTGCTCTCTGAAATAGAACTGATGGCTGACAATGTGGGGATTCTAAATCATGGACATATGCTGTTTGAGGGAACGCTGGATGAGCTAAAAAGCAGCGCTGCTTCCAGTGGATATCCCACAGATAACCTGGAAGATACCTTCTTGGCCCTGATCAATTCCGACAATCAGAAAAGAGGTGTTGTAAGATGAGCATTTCCCTGGAATGTATTAAGTTGAAACGAACCGGTTTTTTCCCCGCGCTTTTATGCGGCGGTATCTTAGCCGCAGCCGTGCCGGTACTCAATATGACCATTCGCTGGAAAACGTATGTTGTAGTGTCGGGAAATCCCATTCAAATTTTGCTGGATGCCAACTGGCAGATGATGGCAATGTTAAATGTATTGTTTATTGTTGCCGGAACCTGTCTTCTATATCATACAGAATATGCCGACAATGCCATACAGAAGATAAAGTCTCTCCCTGTACGGGAAAGCTCCGTCTTCTTTGGGAAGGCAATCCTGACCATTTTCATGAGCACCCTTATGTTAGCAATAGAAGCCGGAGCAATAACATTCTGTGCTTATAAATGGTTTGAAATTCAAAATACCTTTTGGAGTGAACTATGCAAAAGTTTTGCATATGCCTTCTGGCTGATGCTGCCCTGTATTGTGCTGTCGCTCCTTATTTCGCAAAGCTGCAAGAATATGTGGATATCGCTGGGCATGGGCGTTATCTTTGTCTTTACTGCAACCATGCTGCCCCCAAATAACTTTATTCTTTCACTATTTCCTTTTGCAGCGCCGTTTCAGATATTTATGAACGCCGATATGACATGGAGTATGAGGTTTGTCTGCGCAACTGCCGCAGAACTGATAGTTTTGGGCCTGGCAGAACTAATATTGATACGTGTAAGGAGGTGGGGTGCATGAATTTCATATCCCTTGTGAGCGTTGAGTTTCGGAAGCTAAAACGATCTAAAATACTTTTTATTTTGCTTGCGGCAACCGTTATCCTGTGGATACCGTCCATTCTGAATGTACAATTAAACTTTCATATGGAAGCGGAGGGCATTTCCCCGGAACATAACTTCTTTATTCAGGGTTTTATGGGAATGTCATGGTTTATGTTCCCTGCAAGTATGGTGGTCGGGACCGTTCTCTTGAGCCAAACGGAAAGGTCAAATAAAGGTATTTTAAAAATGCTTGCTTTGCCCATTCAGAGGGCAGCACTCTGTTTGGCAAAGTTTATCGTGTTGCTTGTGCTGGCAATCACACAGATTATCATGATGGCATGTATGTATTACATCAGCGCCGCAATCTGTTCTGCAGCACAGGACTACAATTTTATTTTGCCCCCCATATTTGTTGTGAAAGAAATTGGCTTGTTGTTTTTATCCGCCATACCTATGATTGCTTTCTTCTGGATGTTGTCCGTATGTATTCAGACCCCTATTTTCTCCGTCTGTATCGGCCTGGCATCCATTGTACCTTCGGTATTAATGATTAACACAAAACTGTGGTTTGCTTATCCCATGTCCTACCCATTCTTTGTAATCACAGCCGAATATGGAAAGCTTGCCGCCAGGCTTAACACAGCACAAGTGGAATTGATCCCCTGGATACCTATTGCTTTTCTGATTACTATGATATGTTTTGGTATTTCCTGCATCCGTTTTGGGCAGACTGAAAGGAGATAAATTATGATAAAAAACAAAATATCAACCTTTGTAAGTATTCTTATGCTTTTCATCCCATGGACCATTCTTCCCCTCCGCTCATTTGACTGGGCGTTGAAATCACCCGCTGGGGAGATTATAATTGCCTGCTATGCAGTTTTTATGATATTAAGTGGTGTGTTTACGATTCTATTTTATGTAAAGGGAAAGGTTCAAAATAATTTAATGAAAGTATGCCTGGTTGTAAACAGCCTTTATGGCATTGCTGGGGCAGCGTTCTTAGGAATGATGATTCACTCTGGTATTTCCTGATGCTGCATTATCCACATCCATCCCATGGAAGGCATATGCTTATCCACAAAATGTCCCAGGCAATCCCCAATGGAATGCCTGGGACAGGTAATCGTTAATTTTCCCTTACAATTTTTAATATGTGCTTTCAGCTTTTTTATAGCCCAATTATAATGACTGGATCGTTTCAAGCATTTCCTTTGCCTCTAAGCATACAGCAATTATTATTTCTGATTCATCTCGTTCATTTTCTTGCCTCCATTTTCTCATTCATTACATTTGCCGCCGAAAACGGCATCCATAAATGCTTATATTTTGCTGTCTTACTATGGTATTTAATATAACACATCCCTTTTCAGATTGGTGTTGCCAAAAGCCGCTTCGCCAGACCGCGCGTCAAAATATCCAAAGTGAGCAAACCCCTGTTGATGGATAACTGTCCGATAAACTGTAAGTTGTTACTCCCTTCCATTGCGATAATTCTGAAGCCGTTCCAGCAGCATATTTTTCATCATGTCCGAATTGCATTTCTCGATCAGGCTTTGGAAGTCCTCTATCGCTTCAGGGGCAAATACACTCTCAATACAATGCAAAACTGTCCATTCAATTCCGGCCATATGGTCTGTGGGACAACATTTTATCAGGATTTCTGCCTCTTCCCATGTAACTGGCCGAGTGATTGAATCTGCCGCATCTTGATATTCGTCCCACAAATCGCAGAGTTCATCTGAGGGAAAAGCTTCATCTTCCAGACATCCACCATCTTCAAAGCCCTCTGGCGGCGCTCCTATTTTTTGTATCTTCAATATAGCTTCCTGCATATTATTGCCCTCCTTAAATTTCTATTTGTCGAATTGATTATAGCGTATAGTTTCTGTTATATCAATGTGCTTTTGTAGAAACTGCCGAAGTTATATCCCAGCAACACTTTCCTTAAAAGGGACAATAACACACATACCTTGACATCCTTTGTCAAGTTTTATTTTTTTATAAATTTCCTCTGCCTGCCCCGCTAAAACCTCTCTCAAATACCTTGGTTCCATAATTTTAACCTGTGCTCCCAATGAAAGCAAATACCCGGTAAGCCATGTGTCAACAGGCATATCTGCGGACACAATTAAATCCCCATTCTCCTGACACTGAATCTGTGTTATGTTAAATTCATCATACACACGATACGCAATTTCTTTCGCAAATAAGAGAACGATCCGGGAAAATGTCTGGAGAAAAACCTTGCACTGCCGTCAATACATCCTGCCTTTCACTTTCAGGCAATAGCGCTCTCTCCAAAACAAAATGGTGCAATAAATATATACCACCATTTCTTCCCGACTCTGCATAAATAGGAATACCTGCGCCGCTTAAGGCTTCCACATCTCAATATATGGTTCTCGGCGTAACCTCAAATTTATCTGCCAATTCGGGCGCAGTGGCATGTCCCTTCTCTAAAAGATGATATACAATTTTAAACAAACGGCTGTCCGACATGATTTCCCCTGCTTTCTTCCTCTTTTCGCCAATGACAAATCCGATATACATTTCAGACATTATTCAGTATCATAATAAAATTCAACACAATGCTGCTGCCTGGATACCTGCGATAGCACCGTCTGCAACTGCCGTAGCCACCTGTCTCACTTTTTTCACACAGATATCTCCTGCGGCAAATACTCCTGAAATTTCCGTCTGCATGGAATTATCAACGGGAATATAACCCCCATTTAACTTTAATTCTGTGTACATCTGCGTATTGGGAACAATTCCTACATATACAAATACTCCACACTCTGAATCTTTCACAATTTGTTTCTTTCCTGTTTTGTTATCTGTAAATTCAAGCTCTTCCACCGCTTCGCTGCCATATACTGCAGTAAGACTTGCATGTGGCATGACCTCGATATTATCAAAAGTAACTACTTTGTCTTTGAATTCTTGTATACAAACAAGTTCATCTTCCACACATACAATCGTCACTTTTCCTGCTATTTGTGCCAGATAAAGCGCTTCCTTTACTGCTCCATCTGCTCCGCCGATGACATAAACATTCTTTCCTTTATAATTCAAACCATCTTTGGGTGCATTTAACCTGACGCCTTTCAGGTTTTCTCCAGGAATACCCAGCATACGGCCAGAACCGCCATTTGCTAAAATTAAAGTTTTAGATTCATAACTTCCTTTCTCTGTTACCACCTTCTTTATTTCGCCAGTAAGTTTTGTCTCCGTCACATTTTCATAACGAATTTCCACACCGGCCCTAAGAGCCTGCTCTTTCATTCGTTCAGCAAAGGTATCGCCGGATTCTTCCTGCACAATCGCCGTATAGTGGGTAACCGTAGATACCGCTCCAATCAAGCCTCCCACCTTTTTCTTTTCTAATACCAAAACTTTTTTCCCTCTGCTTTTCCCATAAATAGCCGCGCTAATCCCCGCCGGTCCCCCGCCAATAATAATTATGTCGTACATTTCTATTTCCTCCTGCTATTCTTTAAATTATAAAGCAATTTTTAAACAAATAAGGCCTGTGGTTTTCTCGTTTTTTCTTATCCATCATAACTTTAATCTATGTAAACTATAATAACCCATTACGCCCATTTTATTAAACTATGTCTATCATCTATTATCTTCTGCTCCTCCAGACACTATCCTGCATAATTCTTTCGTTTCTGTTCCATCTTTTTTAGCTTTCTCTTCTACCAATATATCCACATCTGTTACAATGATCCAGCAGATGAGCTTATCTTACTGATACTACTCTTGATACATCACTACATTTTCAATGTTATCCCCAATTTTTTTTCAACCATTTTCACTTCGGGTAGTACCACATCCTCTGCGACTTTCCATCTATGCTATTTTCTTTCTTCACTGGATTTGTTGTACACCATAGTCCGTTACCTCTAACCTAAATTTTTTGAGACTCCAAATTGGCAGTCTGTGAAAGACAACCCATATGCTAAAAAGCCTTATAGCTTGTTTCTACCTCTTCACTTCCATTTTTATCAAATAGGAATTTACAGTTGAGAATTTCTTCAATAATTATATCGCTTATATTTCTAATCTTAATGTACACAAGAATGTAAGCCGTTAAATTCTTTTGAAGACATTCAAAAAACAAATATTTCTTTGACATTCCCATGTCTTGCAAATTCATAATAGTGTTTATGACTTCAACCTTTTACGAAATGCAACATAATTTTGTTATCTGCTCATAATCATCCAGTTCTCCTTATAATCACTCTTTAAACCCAACCTGCCCATTCATTAAAAGTGGAAGTAGAAAATCTCTAAGAGAAATAAGTTCTTGATTTTCTTTGATAATTTTACTTTTTTTCATTTCTATATCTAACATTAAATCTGCAAATTTTTCTAACACTGCATCATCTGGTATTTCCAATCTATACTTTTCAATACCGCTAAAAATCAATCCCAAAATATTTGTACCATTAGTAAAACCCGCTGCATATTTATGAAAGTAATCTGTATTAAAAAGCCTATGGAGAAAATATTTCACATTATCTTTTTTTACTTGTATTGTCGTAACGTGATGTGAAGTGACAATATCCCCTTCAAATATATCTGGAACTAAAAATGCTTTCCCAATAATATCCTTTTTATAGTCTATCGCCGTTTGCTGTGTATTACACATCAATAAATTAAATGGTTTTACTACTTTTTCTTCCGAATATTCTCCTGAATATACTTTTATACCTTCTTCTTTATAGCTTCTTCTTTATAGCTTCCATCCGTATTAAATGAAGCTAAATTTATCATCGGAACACCATTACCCTCAATGTTTTTTGAATTATAAGATATTCCTCTACTTGATGTGAATAAATGGCCCAAAAGATCCACTTTCCATCCCTCTGGTATCTCTCTTTTCAATTCTTCATTCCAAACCATTTTCCCACCAGAAGACTTATAAGGTTTCCCTTCTTCATTTGGAAACTCATACTGTAAAAACCAATAGTCATAAATGGTTTTTGCCATAGATTCCAATTCTTCAATTACCATATTGTTATTTACTATTTTATCATCAAAGGATTTCAAAATATTGGCTATTTTATCCTGTACTTCTTTTCTAATATAAGGAATATTTATTTCTTCAAAAACACTTTTTGGTAAAATTGGCGTTGTCGTTGTTCCTGCTATCTGCTGAAAATATTTCTTCTTTTTCGATAAATAATAATAAATAAAAAAAGGATTCCATGTAGCTACAATATCTGTAATCGCGTTAATTTGTTGATTACTTGCACACTTCCCCACTGAAATTGCAACATTTCCCATATCAGATCCAATACATCCAACCAACACACTGATACCATCCAAAGTATTTGATTTTATACTGTTGTACCCTTTTTCAGATATATGCCTATTTGTTACTTTTATAATATATCCCTTGGAAATATCCTCAGGAGTTATAAAATTAATGCCCCCTTCAAAATACTCTATATTTTTAGTACTGGGAGTTTTTCCTGTGATTACCTTGCCAATATCTTTAATCTTCATACTTCAACTCCCCCAATCTCTGTTTTATTTCATCTTCCAAAGATTTTCCCTCAGCAAACAACTTTCCTAACCTATCAGCATATGCTGTCATTCTTTGTTCAAATGCCTCTTGCGACAGTTCCACAAACTCAATTCTCACTTCAAAATACTGCCCTGCTGATAAAGAGTAATTTTTCTCTGCAATCTGTTCATATGTAACGGAAACGCTAAAGTCTTCAATTACGTCCTGATTAATAAATGTATCTTCTATCTTCATTACTTCATCAGGACGTAAAACTGTTTTCTGATTCTTTCCCTCTTTTCTTTTTTCTCCTAACTTAGACGCATCTATGAGCATAATTTTCCCATCTTGGTTTGACTTGTCTATAAATAGAACAGATACGTTTGTCCCTGTATTTGCAAAGATATTAGACGGCATGGAAATAACGCCCTTCAACCAATGTTTATCAACAATCGTCTGCCGCACCGTTTTTTCAATTCCTGATTGTGCCGTAATAAAACCTGTTGGCACAACAATAGCTGCTTTTCCATCTTCTTTTAAACTCCAGAGAATATGTTGGATAAAGCACAAATATACTCCCATTGATTCTTTTTTCTTATTTGGGATTTTAGGAACTCCTGCAAAAATCTTTTAATTCCGTCCCTAAGTTCTGAATTCTCCCACTTCTGTTCAATCATATTTCTGGTAGAAGAAAAATCCATTTTAAATGGGGGATTAGATGTAATATAGTCAAACTGCTTTACTCCGGAACTTGGGTCATGAGCCGCTTTATAATTTGCCGGTGTTTCCAGAGTGTCTCCTTCAATGATATTGTCCAAACTATTTGTAAGACCATTCAGCAGCATATTGGTTCTAAGAAACCTGGATGATTTTCCAGAAATATCCTGTGTATACACTTGCGCCCTATCTCCAAAACTTCCCTTTCCTAAAGCATTTGCAAGATGAAGCACCAACGAACCGGAACCTGCGGATGGATCATACACATCATATATTTTATCTTCTACAGGGGACATCTCTACTAAAATCTTTGCTATAATAGCAGAAATAGCCTGCGGTGTAAAATATTCCGCATATACACCACTGGCAACATTGTAATCTTTAATCAAATGCTCAAAAATTGCACTGTAAAAATCGAAATTATTTTTAAATGCCTCTCCAAAATCAAATTTGTCCTGACTGATAATTCCAAAAATATTCTTAGCAAAATTATTTCGCTTTGACGCTTCTACATTCTCTGTCACTCTGGTAAACAGTGGCTTCCTTCCGCCATCCGCCGTATCAATGCTAAATTCTTCATTTTCTGTATAATTCGATATCCTCTCCAATGCATCATCAAAAAGCTTATAAAAATCGCTGCTCCCAACTTTATTAATCAAACACTCAATTGTATCTTCATACTTAAAAGCCACATCCTGTGGATATGTATCATAAAATCCAGCCAGCATATCTTCATCTTGCAAAACTTTTTCTGTACTCATATCCATATCGTTTGCAAAATCTTTCATATTTGCCATAAATTTATCATTTAGAAACTTGTAGAGAAATACAGAAGTAATTACCACTTCTTCACTTGCCTGATTTGACAACCCATTAGTTTGACAAAGTCCCTTCATTTCATCAATCATCTGTTTTATTTTGTTCTCTAACGTAAAAATATCCGTCATTTTAATTCTCCTTATTTGAATAATTGTATATTTGTATATAAATCATTCAGCAACTGTACATAGAATCCTTTTATTTTTCCATACAATTTTTCTTTCAAAAGAATCTTTGTTGCTTTTGATTTTATGGAGTCAACAAAATTCTTTCTTCCCTGAATTGTTACTATCTCTTTATCTAAGGCATCTCTTATTTCCTTAAATATGATAACCAAGGTACGCTCAATCTCTGATTTATCAGCAGGATATATTTCTATGGCATCCTGATAGGTTTTCACAAAAGCATAATTTCCACCATAAATTTTTGATAACCTTTCATTTTCATAATTAATATTTCTTGCCCTTTGCAGAGCCTCTAACAGTTCATCAGTGATAGAATCCAAATCATTGAAATCTGAAATAGATAAATCATTGAAAATCTTCTGCAATAATTCATCCAGCTTTCTGATTTTAATATCACCCTTATTTTTGTTCTTCTTTATCTCATTTTGTATATCCCTGACAACTTTTGAGAATCTCTGGAACTTAGGGTTATCCTGTGTCATCTGTCCGAGGTCCATAATGATAATTTTCACTTTTATAAATTCATACAAAATCTCCACTACTTCTTCATTTGAAATAACATCCATCATATCAACAGTGTTCTGAGAAAGATTTATAAAATCAATTCTCTCCTGTGTTGATTTCAAGAGTTTTTTATTTTTATCAGAATCAATCTGCGCTGCATAATCCATGGCTCTTGAAAGAATAAACTCCGTCTGACATTCTTTGATGCCATTTAAGAGTCTTTAAATTTTTAGCAGCGTTTCTTTATTATAAAAAGTAAGCTGTTTTGAAAACCTTTCCAAATTATCCGTAGAAATAATATCTTCTAACTCATCTGCATACTTATGATACTTTCTGTTAATATCTTCTTTATCAATAACCAATCCCGAAAGAGAGCCTTCATTTTCTCCATTTTCATTAAGGTCTGCTTCTAATTCCTTTATATAGGCTTCTATTGTCTTATCATATTCCTGTTCAATATCTACAAAATCAACAATATAACCATATTTATATGTCTTTCCATTTGGTGATTTATAAGGTCTGTTTACTCTTGAAATGGTCTGTAAAAGCGACTGTGCATGTGGGCCTCGTAGAAGGTACATTTTTTTGAGACGTTTCACATCATATCCTGTCGTAAGCATAAAATTTACTACTAAAATATCAGGAACAAGGGTCTCCCTAAAATCTATCTGATTATTATGATTTATTTTCTTCTGTTTCGGATCGTCTGAATCCGTGATAACAAGTCCTGTATTTAACTTGGAGTTATCTTTAAACCATTGATGTACCTTTTTCGCCTGCGGATTTGAACGACACACAATCATCCCGCCTATAGATGTATCTGTGTTCTGGAGTCTAAAATTAACAAAGTCCTTTTCTATAAAAGCACCCAGGGCATTTACATAAGCATCCGATTCATAAATATCTTTATCTTCAAGCTGTTTATCTTCTATTTCCAGATTCTTTTTAATTTCAGTTTTTGCAATAGTATCAATATTTTCCTTTTTAATTCTAAGTGTATATCCATCAGCAATGGACTTATCATAAAAATACTTATGTATATAATCGCCAAACTTCAAATTAGAACGTTCCTTCCTTGAAAGTAACGGTGTCCCAGTGAGTCCAATATAAACGGCATCCATATCGCAAATCATTAGATTTTTGAAAAATTCCCCTGTGGAAGAATAGCTTCTGTGCGCTTCGTCAACAAAAAAAATGCGCTGCACCCTGGCATTATAATCATTCTTTGCCTCTGGCATCTTCCCTTCAAATTTTTGTATATTTACAACACATATTTCACCAATCGCCTTACCACCAACATCTGTTGAAAGAGGTTTATTCAGTTCTTTGCTAAAACTTGTCTTATTTTCGCAATTAACAGTATTCAACCCTCTATTGGTAAACTCGATACTAGCTTGTGTGAGCAAATCAAGCCTGTCTACCACAAAGAAAAACCTTGTGCTAATGTCTTTCTTAGAATAATAATCTCTGATAATGCGATTAGAAAAAGCAGCTATCGCTGTCTTTCCTGACCCCTGTGTATGCCATATAATACCGCCCTTACCTCCAGTTTCTAATCTTTCAATAATTTTTCTAGTAGCAAAAAATTGAGGATAGCGCATAATATGCTTCTCCGGAATCTGGCTGCTTATAAACATTATCCCATACTGCAAGAAATATAAGAATCGTTCCCTGTCAAATACAGAAGTTACAAAACTATTACAAGGTGTTCCTGCCTTTAAGTTCTCCGCAAACTCTGATGTATCTGTTTCGTCCGGATTATAACCGCAATCTTTCATTACATATTTGATTGTATCCTCATCAATATCTTTGTATGGATACGTTAAATGATATTGTTCATTATCCTCTCTGAAAAACGAAAAGCTGGTATTATTTCCATTTGGCGTTGTATAAAATGAGCCCGCCTTTACATCTTCCGCATCGTCATCTTCTTCATATTCCATATTATTAGAAAAAGATACCAACTGAATCAAATTAAAAAATTTTTTGTAATCTGGATTCTGTAGTCTTTTATTTATCATTCTGTCAAATTCTTTCTGTATCCCACCCTCATTATTTGGCTTCTTTACTTCCAGAAAAGCAAGTGGCATACCATTAATCAGTATATTTATATCCGGTCTGAACGAGCCTTCCTCCGTTCCTTCCACAATGCTAAACGGCAATTCATCCACGACTGCAAAATCGTTTTTTGTTATATCCTCAAAATCAATAAGTTTTACCTTATCCTTTGGGTCAATAAGCCAATTATAAAACTCTTTCCCCAAATCATTATTCTTTAGCACATTATGAATATCTATAACAATGGCTTTAATCTCATCATAAGTAAATTTTCTGCCATTAATGATTTCAAGCGCAGGCTTTAATCTATTTACAAAAATCTTTGTATTAAAATCTATATCAATGTCATCTGCCTTCAGCGATTGATAATTGTAGCCCAACCTAAGAAACTGTATTGTTGCAGGAATTTTTACCCTTGTATCTTCATTAAATACCAGCATTTCTGACCTCCGCTTTTTATGTATTAAATCACCCTATAATCTTATATCAAGCTGTTAATTTTCTTCTCTACTTTCTTTATATCCCTTGTAGGATTTAATTAGTTTATGTGATAATAATTTTAAAAATTAAATTATTCTAAAATATTCTAATTCCTCCATAATTACCGTTTCCTTTTCCGGCGGACACTGTGGTTGTTTAATCTTTTCTATTTTCGCTTTATTATAGTTTTCTCTCTCAACAATACTACATTTTTGTTTTATATTTACAATATAAATATTTCTTACTTTTAATCTGCTATGCTCCAACACATAACTCTAAATCTCCTCATAAGTCGCTTTATTCTCCACTGTCGTCAAATCTATATCGTATATTGTACCATTCGTAAATTGCTTGACCGGAAGGTTGAACTGTTACACTTTTTCACATACCTATTTTTTAAATAAGCCAACGCTAACTGCATTTTATCTAAATGTGTCGTGGCAAAAACTTTCTCCTTAATTGTCCTTTGAATCTCTGATGCCTCTGGCAGAGTATCTGAATAAATATCTGCTTTTACCGTGTCCATAAGTGTTTCTAATATTACTGTATAAAGATTAATATCTATATTATCGAAACTTGGAACGTTTCTTCTTATATTTGCACTATTTTCCTTAATACTTGTATCCAGCTTATAAAATTCCGGCCTATCATTCCAGTCAATTCCAAAATGCTCTATCATCACTTTACTGATAAATGCACGAAGTTCATTTTCAGCCATATATATTTCAGCATATAGTTTTAAATGAATTATTTTGTTATATACAACTGTTTCTCGTCATATTTAATGGCAAAAAGCAGGCCCGCGGACCTGCTACTTCTTTGTTATCACCTGTACTCATATGAACC
>JAAWCE010000054.1 GCA_022793065.1 Lachnospiraceae bacterium | reverse complement strand
ACTCTATCATAACGGAAAGGTGATTTTTGTGCTATAAGCACTTGTTGCACCACCCGCATAGCAGGTGGTTTTTTGTTTCGCACGCCTCCGTTTTTCGGAACACGAAAAACTCCGACGCACTCAACCGGCTAAAGCCGATAAAAAAATCACCCATAGACGGTTTTAAACCATCTATGGGTGACTGTGTTTTCTGAGGGGGAATCGGGTATTCTATCTGATTTTCAGCACTACCTGATACATCACGATTTCTTCCGCCTCTTTCGTTATCATGTTCATATGTCCGGCTCTCTTCATTGTGTCCTCCGTTTCCGGCAGAGGCCGAATACGCAAAAGTTCCTGTACCAGTGTCTCTTTCTTCTGTTCCGCTTCCCTGTCCACTTGAAGTATGATTTCGTTGATCTTCCCCTGTGCTACCAGTTCCGAAAGCCGGTGTGCATGTTTCTCCATCATGAACTCCTTCCATCGTTGTCCGAACCGTCCCACTGGCATTTGGTCGTCCTGCGGATTCTCCGATATCCTGATTTCTGGATACATCATCCCGTCCTCTCCCTGTCTGTATATGAAATCCATCAATGGTTCCATTTCCATAGAGTTTACTCCTTTCCATTTTTATGTTCTGGATTTCCTGGAATATTTCTTTCAGTATGGGCCTTGCAATGGAAACTGTATAGTTTCCCAGTGCCATAAACATCTGAAGGCTGTTATAATTGCTTATATTTTCAAAACTATCATCTGCAAACATTCCCACAGAAAGCCCACATTTTGAAAATACAGTGTATGCTACACTTTCTATCACCATGTCCGTGAACTCTGCTTTTACCGCCTCTTCCGGCATCCCATAAAGTGGATTTGTTTCATCTCTAATCTTAAAGTCTTCCATATATGGTACAAGCACTTCCCTCACCCGCCTATCTGTCAATTCATACAGACAGGCTTCCATGCTGGAAACAGTTGTGTGATACCTTTCCTGAAATCGTATGAGGATACTGGGATGGTATTGCTCTTCAAGTTCCCACAAATACTTCTGCAAGTTGCGATATGATTGAACACTTCCGTTGGTATCCATAAAATCAAACAGATATTTTATGCTGGCGTTAGGATTTACCATGTCGATAACCGCAATGCTCTTTGCTCCCCTATTGATACTCCGCCCCACCCTTCTATCATGCCACTCGTCAAAAGTTCCGAGCTGCGTGGCGTTTGGCCTCTGTGCATAAATTAGTACTGCATTATCAAAGGAACGCTTGTAAAACCTTGCCACACAGGATAACAGGCCCTTCCATTCCTTCGGATTCCTGGTATATTTTTGCACCGATGCTTTATATAGCTCTGCTAAACTGGTTGCTCTGTTCAAGCCGCTTCCTCCTATTCCAGTACCATCTCTGCACTTCGGTGCCCCTATGAGGGAAGGGTTATTCAGCCGCTTTTGCGTCTAAAAACCCTTCTCTGTGTCTGAAAGACACATTGCACCCCCGTTCCGAGACTGTTTTTAAATTTTCTCTTGACATTTCTTAGCTGGACTATTTAAAGTTCTGTTCCTGCATTTCAAAGTATAATGCCAATGCCCTTTCTATGGTGTCCTCAATCTCTTTTGCGCTCTGGCCTTCAGTAAAATACTTGGTGATTACTGTTGGCTTGACCTTAAAAGGCTGCGGCTTACTTGTTTTTCGTCTCTGGCTTTTCTCGCCGGAAAGTATCTCTGCAATAGCCGTGTCACTCAGTTTCCCCGTTTCATAATAGCTTCGGAGAAGCTCGGCTTTTTTCATATCCAATTTATAGTTTTCCAATTCCATCAATTTCACTATCCGCTTCTGCTTTTCCAAATCTTCTATAAAGGATAGGTCATAAGCGGCAAGAAAAGATATTTCTCCTGTATCCACCCTGCAAAGCAGCGGTTCAATCAAAGACGCTATTCTAACATACCTGCCCACTTTCGATGCGGATAGTCCGTATTCCTGTCCTAACTTTTCCCGGCTCTCCAACCTCTGTTCAACTTGAACAGTAGTTGTGTTTCCTTTGATTTCATGGGGGTTTAAGAGTACTTCAATCTCTTCTAAAAGGTCACTTCTTCTACCCTGTGCTTTTAAAGCTTTATAGTGCTGCGCCAGACAGAAAGCTCTCTCTGAATGGCTCATATCCGTAAAAGACCTCTGACGCAGATTGGTTTCTGTCACAATCAGCACTGCATCTTCATAAGAAAGATTTTCTTTCACGATCACAGGGCCTTTGTCAATTCCCACAAGTTTTGCCGCATGACAACGATTATGTCCACTCAATATGATATATTTTCCTTCACCTGTATGCCACAAGATTAGGGGCAGCAAGATTCCAAACTGCCGTATGCTCTCCACCATGTCGGCAAGCTGTTGGCCTTCATACAGTTTAAACTTATGGTTCGGAAACGGCTCCATCTGCTCAAAATTCATTTCCAATATACCGGACTGGGCTGGAACATCTTCCTGATTCTGTGAGGGTACTGCCTCCGGTTCAAAATTCAGCATATCGCTGAAGTCTTCCATATGTATCTTCGGCTTACCCAACTACACACACCTCCATCCCTTCCTTCCTCAAAAGCTCATCCGCAAACTTCTCATAGGCTATCGCAGCCGGATTGTCCGGCATAAACTCACATATAGTCTTATGATACAACACCGCCTCCGCCACCTTTATTGAACGAGGAATATGTGTCTTAAAAATCGGAACCATACTCGCAAATCCTTGATTAATTAACTGACATACCTGCGCTGACACAATCGTATTCGGAGAATCCATAGTAATTAAAATCCCTTCAATGCGTAAGTTATGATTACTATTTTTCTGAATAATCTGGTAATGCTTCCACAGTTCCGCAAGTCCCTGAGTGGACAAAAGTTCCGCCTGTGTAGGTACAATAATACTATCCGCACACATCATTACATTAATCATGGGTGTCCCCATCTGAGGCATACAGTCAATAATCATATATTCATACCTGTCCTTAATTGTATCCGTGTACTTGGACAATATTCTTT
The DNA here is from genome assembly GCA_022793065.1 of Lachnospiraceae bacterium. Lineage (GTDB taxonomy): Bacteria > Bacillota > Clostridia > Lachnospirales > Lachnospiraceae > Acetatifactor. The sequence goes on along the minus strand of JAAWCE010000054.1, from coordinate 82,025 downwards.
CCCTGAAATCAACGTTGCATAAATTTCTTTCCAATGTAAAAAGCTGAGAATTCGATGGAATCACTTCTACACCGCTTTTATGCTTTAAAATATAGCTGTCCGGTTCTGGAAGAGGCTCGTCCTCTATGACTTTCCGAAGCAGTGTATTGATTGTTACCTCCAGCTTATTTGTATTTTTTACACCATAAATAATACTGGAATGTCCCTGACCGTCAAAGTCAATTAACGCTGTCTTCTTTCCACGCTTTGCCAGAAGATACGCAAGAGTGGAAGCCGTTGCGGACTTTCCTACACCTCCCTTCTCATTCATTACCGCAATTATTTTTGCCATTCGTGTACTCCTTTCTTTCGCCTGCTTATTAAGGCATAACTTACTTCTTATATTTATCTTTGGTAAACGTAAATTGGGTTTGGGTAAATAGGTTTTGGAATCTCTTGACAACTGACACTAAATATCAGAATAAGACATATGAAAAATAAAAGATTTTCTATAGACAAACATTTTAGAATGGGTTATGTTATTATAGTGTCAAGTTGCCTGATTTCTTTGTCACAGAGTATTTAATCAGTGCATTTTACCCTGTTTTGCCGTTTTCACGGCAGTTTTTCTCTTGGACGAAATCAGCGGAACCCCTTGACTTTTCAGGATTTCCTCTAACTTGACACTATAATAACATTATCCCCCCATTCTCTATTCGGAAAAGTAATATCATAATTCCTGGATGCTCCCCGGATAAAATAATTCTTAATCTCCCGACTTGCAACCATCGGGTTATTTCCTTCTACAACCGCCCACTGCATAAATTGTGCCACTGCCCCTGCCGTTATTGCCGCCGCCAGGGAAGTACCAGACTGGTTTCCGCGGATGGTAGAAACATTTACTCCCGGCGCCGCAAAATCCGGTTTTATAATTCCTGTCCTTGTAAATCCCCTGCCGGATTCAATATAGAAACTATTATTGGACGCATCATAAGCAGATACACTGATCACATTCTCGGCCATGGCCGGCTCCGTTAGCGTGATATAAGGAGTTGCCTCCAGAAAATACACCGGCACATTTAAAAATTGTGTAATTGGAAGCCACATATGGAACGTACCATTATAAATATCTCCCGAAGCCTCCACCTGAAACGTCCAGATGCCAGGCGTAGGCGCCACAACCCGCATCAAAATCAATTCTTCCCCAGATGCCGGTTCCACCAACATCCCCGCTATGGTAATTTTAGTTCTTTCATATACAAAACCATAAGTAATACTATCCTGAATTCCCAGTCGAAGCGCCGGAATTGATTCTCCACCGGGAGAACGCACAGATATTGTAAATATATCAGGCACATTTCCCCAAAATTCCAGAAGAAACCCCTCCGAATTTTCACCTACTCTAACTTCCACCGGTACGCTATTAGGTCCTATTCGACTCTGTTCTTTCATATCTCCCTGAAAATGGTGGGAAGCATTTCCTTCATTTCCCCCTGAAACCACCACTGCACGGCTGCGCTTTGACGCCACAAAATCCAGATATCGCGGCAGAGGCGCTCTTCCGGTATGATCACCATAATTAGTGCCCAGCCCTAAACAAATCACTACAGGACGCCGAAACTCTCTTGCAAAACTGTCCGCATATTGTACGGCCAGCATAATATCCCCCTCTTCATAAGCCGGCACTCCCGACGGTACCAGATAAAAGTCTCTCAAATATGGCTTACACTCTTTTAATTTTACTACCACAATATCTGCATCGGGCGCAGCTCCTGTATAATTGATTCCCCCGCTCAGCCTTGTCCCCGCTGCCACTCCCGCCATAGTACTTCCATGTCCAATTTCATCCTTACTTGGTACAATCATATAAGGATCTTCTGTTTGCAATGCACGGTTAATATCCTCTCTTGTATATTCCGTTCCAAAGAAAAAGCCTTTTGGTATGGGGCCTGTCTGTATGGTTTGGTCCCATATGGCCAATATTCGACTATTCCCTTCACTGTCCCGGAAAACCGGATTGGTATAATCAATTCCCGTATCAATCACACATATAATTACCCCCTGCCCGGTCAGGCTCAATGGTTCTCGTTGAATCTGTGTGATTCCGCTGACAATTAAACTGTTAGGGTCAAAGGCGTCCGTACCAAATTCCTGCATTAACCCATAAACCTTTGGTATCCCTCTATAATCATAAAAATACTCACTTGTATTTCTAATATCATCTTCACTGATATAAACAAGATGAAAATTCTCAATCTGGTGATAACATATATCAAACTCAGAATTATCCAGCAAGTATACAGGGAAATCTGTAATTACGTTATAATAATTATTTGAAAGCGCCTTTTCCATACAATCCATTTCCCAATCCCCTCCCAGTCTATATTCCCGCTCAATCCCATCTTGGCCTTTCTTATTAGAATTTTTTACAACTTTTTCCAGCCAAACTTTCGATTCTGATCACTTCATTTCAGTTATCACTTTATTACTCCATCCGTTTCCCCAGCCAATTATCTTAATATTATTCCATACTATTCAGCAATGACAATTTTTGTTACTTTTCTCAAAAGTGTTTATAACAGTTCCACAATCACCATCCCCACCCTGGGCTTGCATGTCTGTGCCCACAAATATATCATATTTTCTATGATTTCATCACACTATAGGTTTTAATGCAAAACACCGAAACCGCTTATACTATATTGCATAATCTTTTTCTTAATCTCTTCCGTCCTCCTTTTATTGATATCCTGCTTTTCATAGATATCATTCAGCAGCAGACCTATATTTTTCTGCATCAGCATATTTGTATGTACCATATTCTGCATGATGTCAATGGCATTTTTAGGGTTATTTGCAATAAACTCTTCCAGAGAATCCTTTGTAATCCGCATCAAAAGAACTTCGTCATAAGCAATCACCGTATAAATACTGGGTTGGTTAGAAAGCACATTTATCTCCCCAAAACACTTTGATTTTGAAATAATTCCAATCAAATGTTCGTCCTTTTCACCATATCGCAAATAAACTGCCACAGAACCGGATACTATTTTATACATTTCATGATAAATTTCTCCCTCCCGTATTATCATTTCATCCTCATAGAAAACTTTCATTCTGGCTTCTTCCATACTATCTCCTGCTTTCCTTTCAAAACTGTTTTTGTTTTAGCACTCATCCATCTCCATCCTCTTCACGAACTCCACGCAGAGCATGGTAATATCATCAAACTGGGGCGCACTGTCTACGAAGACATCAATATCCTCCTTCACGGCAGCCAGCAGCCCTTTTGGTGTATTTGCCGTATTTTGTTCAAGAATTCTTCTCAAACGTTCCATTCCATATAACTGATTTTTCTTGTTTGTGGCTTCCGTAATTCCGTCCGTATATTGGAATATCTTATCCCCAGGCATAAGCTGTATACTACCGCTGCGATATTTCATATTTTCCATACCCGCAAGAACAAATCCAGGCGCTATTTTATATGGCTCATATGGTTTTCCTTCTCTGGAAATAAACGGAATTTCATGTCCCGCGTTCACATAGCGCAGCTCCCCTGTGACAAGGTCAAGTACCCCCTCAAAAGCCGTAATAAATAATCCCTCATTATTAGAATCACAGAGTAAATCATTCACCTCAGAAAAAACATCCCCCAAAGATGTTTCAGGTTTCGTATGGTCCTTAATTAAAGTCTTGCCTATTACCATAAACAAGGCTGCCGGGACACCTTTCCCCGACACATCCGCAATTACAATAGCAAGATGCCGCTTATCCACCATAAAGAAGTCATAGAAATCTCCTCCAACCTCCTTTGCCGGCGCCATAGAAGCATAAATGTCAAACTCCGGCCGTTCAGGAAACGCCGGAAAAATACATGGCAGCATATCCGCCTGAATCCTGTTTGCAACATCCAGTTCCGTTTCAATGCGCTGACGCTCCTCACTGTCCTTCGCCTGGCGTTCCAGCAACACTCTTGTCCTCCCGGCCAATGTGGTACAAATGGAAGACAATCCCCATAAGATGGCTGCACGGCTTAACACAAAGAAAATTGTAGCGTTGTAGAGTAGCTCGCCAGTCACCACCCTTGGTCCCGCATAATACGCGCTGTCCAGTAAAACCTGATCCCATTCCCCATAAAACATACCTATGTATATAGAACCGGAAAACAATACCTGGGATACTACAAGCGTAATTCTGGTCAGATTTTTGGAATAATAATGACAGCTTAACATTAACGGCAGTGTCCAAACCAGTACCCCATGCTTGGGCATGGCACAGGACAATACAAAAACTCCCATGATGGCACAGAACAGTACCACATACTTCATCCATAATTTCTCCCCGCCCGTAACTCTGCACAACAGAGTAGGCATTAAAAAGCACAGGATAATTATCGGCATTGCCACATTCATAATGTTCACCGGAACCGTAAAAATATGCAGCAATGTCAAAATCCACGACGCTGCGCACACTATGGTACACATCACCAGACACTTTGCCGCATACCAGTTTGCTTCTTTTTCGTTTTCGATAAACGCCTTCCGTGCTTCAAACAACTCCATCTCTTTCATCCTCTTCTATTAGATATTTATATCTGCGACTTCACACAGATTTATTAATCATACCAGAAAATCCCTTCCACTTTTTTCTTTTGGAACACATTGTATTTTTTCCAGTATACTTTGCAATACCTCTTGTTACCTCTCTGATCTCTTATCACGCTTCTCTTATTACATAAAAAGCACCAGCCACTCCATACCGGCTGATGCTTTTCCTATAATGCTTCATTTGCTGCAAAACTATTCAATTGCCCCAATCCCCATACTGTCCAGCTTTTTCAGATGATCCTTCATATTCTGCAATACCTCTTGGGCATGCCCATTCCAGCCCACCACTTCACCAATAATCTTTAACGGCGCCTGTGTGCGGTATGACTTTGTGGGATTACCAGGAAATTTCTTATCTGTCACATTTGGATCATCTTCATACGTGCCTGTGGGCTCAACCACATATATTCGCTGCTTACCATCCCCTGCTGCCAGTTCCGCACCCCATATGGCTGCATCCAATGTCCCTGCAAAATAAACGTACTTTGCTGTCCTGTCCGCATAATTGGATAAAAACCCCTTCGTCAAAAAATCACCTGTCTTTAAATCCGCTTTCGTTCCATGAAAAAAAGATCCAGGGCTAAATATAATTTTTTCATCCATTTGTAAGTCTCCTTTCAGATATAGTCCTCAAGTTCTTTTTTATGCTGCATATGTATGCCAATATGACCAATACCTAAAATCAGCGTTGCTATTAACATTAACACAACTCTGCCATACAGGCCCAGCATAAAAAATGCAATCACCGGCAATGTTGCTCCAGCAAGGGGTATCCCTAAAAAATCGCTGTAAAAGTCCGCTAATGTACGTTCACTTCTAAAATAACATACCCACCATATTTCATACATTATCATCAAAATAAAGGCAGCAATCAACCACAAAGACCACAATGTCCATTCATGTATGTTAAAGTCAGAAAACACCAATGCACAGCAACAGGTCAGCATTTCCCCCAATCTTTCCATAAACAGCAAAACTCTATTTTCATTTTCTGCCGTATATCCTTGCGGCTTTTTTCCTGACCATATGATATTGGGAATAAATAAAAACAGCAAAAATACAAACCCCGTATACGAAAATCCAAAATGCCCAAACATTCGTTATCCTCCCAAACCTGATTGAAGCGTTTCTTCTACAATTCTTCCTTATAGTTTTCCCAAATATCAACATAAAAATTCCATTGGTGAAATGTCACATAAATCCTCCACGCATACTATAAGGAAAGAAAACCTGTAACATATTATAACATGAAATGAACAGGACAGGAAGAACTAATTGGATATATATCTTATACAAGACATTAACATCCTATGGAACAATGATTCCATCCGCAATCTGCACAATTTCATCTGCCTCATTTGCTAAATATTTACTATGCGTAACAACAATTACACATTTCCCCAATTCATGCGCAGTCCGCTTCAATACCGCTATACTTTCCACTGCAGTCGGTTCGTCCAGTTTTCCGGTTGGCTCGTCTGCCAATAAGACTTTTGCATTGCTTGCCAGGGCTCTTGCAATCGCTGCCCGCTGCTGCTGCCCGCCGGACAGCTTCATTACATTTCTTTTCCATGCTTCCTGTGCTATATTCACTTTTGAAAGCAGTTCCTCCGGTTTATCTGTTCCTCCCAGTCTTACGTTTTCCTCCGTTGTAAGATAATCAATCAGATTGTACTCCTGAAAAACCAGGGACACATGGTTCTTTCTATGATAATTCAAGCCTTTCGTAAGGATATCTTCCCCTTCATATAGAACAGTCCCTTCTGTTGGGCTGTCAAGCCCTGCCAGCAAAGACAAAAAAGTTGTTTTTCCGGCTCCACTGGCTCCAATGATGGTATAAAACTTTTTTTCTTCAAACTGGAAAGAAATATTGTCTAACACTTTCCTTTCCTTTTGAGATTTATATACATATTCCACATTTCTTGCTTCTAATATCATTTTAACTGCCCTCCTTAACCTATTTCTTAATGCCATTGCAAATAAATTGTTTTATAGTTCCTGTAAGATATCTTTGGGATTTTTTTTCAATATGGCAAAATATGATACACATACAGATATGATAATAAGCAGCGCAATGCCCGAAGCATCCTGCATTAACATCCCGGAAGTAATTTCTGCCCGCACCCCTACCACATTTTGCTCTGATTTTTCGTAAGAAAACGCCACTTTTCCCTCATTCATTAATTCCTGTTCTTTTACATTCTGTATCTGCTGTTCTACCAGATAATCCGCTGTCAAACCTGATACTCCCGGTGCCGCCAAAAAGGAAATCAACACAGCCAATGCTGCAATCATAAGTGCTTCTGTCATAACCTGAGCCAAAATCCGAATCTTTGAAGTTCCCATTGACAGCATAATTCCAATTTCCCTGTTTCTGCTTTTCATCCAAAATTGAAAAATAAGAAACAGAATTATCAGGCTTGCCCCTGAAATTACTCCCACTAAAATATTGCTGTACTTCTCCATTTCATTAAAATTTGCGGACAAAGTATTCATATTTCCGTTATTGTCAATCAAATCATACCGTTCCCATGCTATATCTGCCCCCATTACTCTTATTTTTACCGTTTCATACTCATTCACATCTGCAATCTTAAAATATGCCTTCTCATATAATGGGTCCCCTGCCTTTCCGTCCACTTTTTCAGGGAAATCCAAATCCGTAAAAATTATATTTTCAGATCGGTAAGTATCTCCAAACATATAAGGAACGATTGGCTGGTTCACCTGATAGATGCCGACTACCTGCGCTTCATAAGTCATAGAATCCTCTTTATTGCGGCAATTACCGAATCTTATACTACATCCAATATCTAATTGATTTTTGTCTGCAAGCTCTGCTGAAATGACGCAGACATCTTTTTCATCTTCTCTAATCATTCTGCCGTCTGTGATAAAGGCATTGCCTGAAAGAAAATTGGAATCCATAGACATATCTTTGTTTCCAACCAGCGACACACCGCCAATATCATTGTATTGATCAACATCTACATCCTCAATGCGGACAAAATCAACTGGTCTTGCAGCGGTTGTAACTGTTGTAATATTGTAATCGGCAATCCCTTCTGTATCCGCTATTTTTTCAATATCCTCCACTAACAAAGTTTCAAAAAAATTATCCGTCCATGTTCTCCAGCTTTCCACTCCGTTTATGATTACTTTTTCCTGATGGTATCCGCCTAAGCTGCCTTCGTTATGAGCAAGCTGCTCTGATAACTTATCAATCCTTCGGTGCCGATCTGCTTCATTTTCTTCCAACAAAAGCCCTGCTCCGACTGCCTGCCTTGTATGATCCTGCATTTGAATCGTTGCCTTCCCGCTGCTCATTCCAGACAATAGCAACAGACTGATGGTAAATACAGTTACAAACAACAAAACACTTTTTATAGGTTTTCTAATAACAGAACGCCATGCCAAACTAAAACCATTCATGTACTATCCCTCCATTTTTGATAAAACGTCTTTTGGATTGGCTCTTAAAATAGGTAATAATGAAATACAGACAGCAATAACTGTTATACAGTCTCCTGCAAAAAACATCGTTGCAATATCCCGTATCTGTAAAGAAACTGATAAGAAAACTGCCGTATTTTCTTCCACCAGCAGTCTTTTCATAACTCCTGCCATCCCGCTTCCTACTACACAGGCGCCAAATACAGACAAGCAAAAGACAACCGTTGTTTCCATAAAAAGCTGCATAAAAATGTCCGTTTTTCTTTTTCCCATACTGATAAAAACAGTAATTTCCTTTTTTCTCCATCGCATCCACATACAGAGTAATAATGAAGTAATTGTTACCCCTGCAATCAATGTGAATATCAGCATAAAGTTTATTACACGGACAATTCTGTTCAGCGGCGCCTCCAACTGCCGATACAGCAAATCATTCGTTGTGATTTTTACACTGTCGCCAAAAAAATCTCCCAATTCCTCCGCCAAAACTTCTATCTGCGCCGGATTTTTGGTATATACTGCTATTTTATGGTATCCCACATGGCCAAACAGTTCTGCATAGGATTCATTGTCAATAAAAATCTGGTTTTCTATACGGTTTACCGCCGGTAAGGTATCCATCTGGTTTCTCTCACTTCCCGCAGCAAAAATACCTATAATCTTTACGCTGATTATGCACCCCGTTTCTGTTCCCACTGTCACCTCATCCCCTATTTCAAGCCCATTGGCTTCCGCCAGCATAAAATTAACCACAGCGCTCTTTTCAGTGTCTCTTGTAATCATATTCCCCTTCATTAAGCGGTACCTTAAATCACTAAAGGCGCTGTCCCGTTCCAGCTCATCATAAGACTGCAATATTACTTTCCAGTTATTTTCTTTCTCAGAATCACTGTTTGTAACAGGTTTAAAATCAACAGGGTAAACGGCATCGCTGGCCATACGGTTGATATATATTACTCCATCCATTTCCCCAACCTCTCTGATCTCATTTTGTGTAATAAACCGGCCACTCTCTTTCACTTCCAATACGGCCTTTGTTCCCATCTTTTCCTGCATGGCAAGCCGAGAATCCTCCGTGGCATGCAAAATCATATAGGAACTCAAAATCATACTATTTATAAACAGCAATACCAAAAGCAAAAGAAATGTCTTAGACTTCTTTCGGCATAAATACCGGAATGCAAGCTGATAAAATTTCAAAATCAATCCCTCCTGTTTATGCTGTCCTGTGACATATGATAATTTTGGTTGCCGATATATGATGTGTATCCTCAAAGTTTCCATAGATAATAACACTTGCCTGTTTCTTGATGTCAGATACAGATACCTGCTCCAATTCTGCAGTCCCGGTTGAAGTATAGATAGTTGCAATCTGGACCTCACAGCCCTCCTGATATGTCACCACTACATTTGTATCCTCACTTTCATGCCCAGGTGCAGCAGCTACGCCAGTTTTTCCATCGTCTTCTGTTACGACAGCGCTTACTGTACAGCCCACTTCTGAAAACTCAATAACACTCCCTACGATAGCTGCTGACGCATACAAGCTGGCAGCATCTACTTTCTGACTTATATCATTTGCTGCAGTAGGATTCAGGTTCTCCGCCGAAGCACCTTCATTTGGCAGAGATTGTTCTTTATTATCATTGCCATCGGCATCATCCGCTCCATCCCTATTTAACGACATATCTTCCATGTCAGATATATCATTTTGATACTGCAGTGTTACAGACATATCCTCCTGTCCCTGCCCTTCCGTCTGCTTTTTGCTGCATCCGGTTAAAGTTAATCCACACACACCTATAATCACACCTCTTAAAATTGCTTGTTTTTTCATAATAAACATTTCCTTTCTTTTTATTTTTTGTAAATTCATATTAACAGCAAAGTACTAAAAAAATCCTATAAGCAAAGTATATTTATACAATTTTTTTTATAGGATTTTTATAGAATTATCTGTTATACTAAAATGGAATTGAAATAGAAAAGGATTTGATATTATGAAGATACTATTGCTTGAGGATGATTTAGAGCTTTGCAGCTCCATACAAGAAGAACTGCAAAAAGCCGGGTATGTCGTTGACTGCTGCAATGACGGGGAAACCGCCATGCTTTACGCATTAAATATTGAATACTGTTACGATCTGGCAGTTATTGACCGTATGCTCCCCATCATTGATGGAATGACAATTATAAAAGCAATGCGCCGAAAGCAGATTGCAATCCCCGTTATCATTATTACAGGAATGTCAGATTTAAATGACCGAATAGAGGGGCTGGATAATGGCGCTGACGATTATTTGGTAAAGCCTTTTCATATTCCAGAGTTACTTGCCCGTATTAGAGCATTGACCAGACGCCCTGCGGAACTAAAAGAAGAAGTAAGCCTTTGTTTTTCTGATTTGTCTTTGAATCAGCCCGAACGCATTTTGTCATGCGGCAAAAATATCTTGCTTTTAACTGCGAAAGAAACGGACGTACTGTCCGTCTTTATGAATCATCCGCAAACTCTTATTTCCAGAGAACAGCTAATATACAAAATATGGGGAACTGATACCAATATCGTACCAGGAAATGTAGATAATTATATTTCATTTCTTAGAAAAAGATTGAAAGAACTGGGGAGCATTTGTGAGATAAAAACTATTTATGGCTCAGGTTACAGACTGGAGGTTAAAAATGCTGGATAACCTATATAAAAAAATATATATCATTTTTATCAGTTCCATTATGCTTGTGATCACTGCCATCTTTGGAGTATTATGCATGAATTTTATTCATACCAAGCAACAATACGAGTATATTTTTTTCCAACGGCTTTCTACCCTGATGATTTATGAATTGGAAAATCCAGAAAAAAATCCCCAAATCATAATTGAGCCTTATGAAAATAATTATGCCATTTTCGCCTTATTGACGGATGTAAAAGGAAACATAGTATATCAAAGCAATTCCTTATTTCCAACTGACATAAACATTTTATTAGAAAATTTTGCAGAAAAATCAAACGTTGTATTAACATCTGTCCTATATCAAACATCTACTACAACACAAGAGGGGATTCTTTCCTTTTCTGGTGTCTCCAATGATAACTATTGGGGCATACCAGCTATTATTGTTGACAAAAACGGCACCATATTCCATTTAAGTTTGCTGCATCAGAAAAAGACGGCTTTTGAAATAATAAGAAAACAATTACCACTTTATATACTGACATGGTTTATCTCCTTATTATGCGTTTCAGCAATCAGCCGCTTTTTATTAAAATATGCCATGAGCCCCACTGAAAAAGTATTAAAAAGCCAGAAAGCGTTTATTGCCTCTGCTTCCCACGAATTAAAAGCCCCCCTTGCGGTCATACTTGCCAATAATGACAAAATAAGTAGCTTAAGCAAGAAACTTCCTCATATCCAAAAAGCCTCAAGTGTTATAGATTCAGAACTTCTGCGTATATCCAAATTAATTAAGGATATGCTTTTTTTGGCTTCTTCAGATGCTGGAACGCGCACAATCAATAAGACAATGGTAAATCTTGACACTTTATTAATTACTCTTTATGAAGCCTATGAGCCGGTATGCAGCCAAAAAGGTATATTTTTAGACGCAGACTTTATGGACAGTCATTTTCCACCGCTGTATGCAGACCAGGAATGTATTTTCCAAATTTTAAGCATTTTCATGGATAATGCCGTCACCCACTCGAAAACCGAAACGTCTATTAAAATAAAAGCCGCCTTATGGCGCAATAGCTTAACCATATCTATCATTGACTATGGCCTTGGAATTTCCGCAGAAGACAAACCTTATATTTTTGACCGATTTTATTGTGCAGACAAATCACATACAGATAAATCACATTTTGGTCTCGGACTTAGTATTGCAAAAGAATTAGCACAGTCAATGTCAGTAGAAATTGGTTTCACGGATACTGAAAATAGCGGGGCTACTTTTTTTCTCGTTTTACCCTTAAAACAACACTAAGCCCCCGCTATTTACCTCGTCTGAAAAGAAACACCTATTACAAGGCTCTGGTTTGTGTATCTTTTGTATCATATTCATTTTCTATGACACACATTATCTGATCAATAACATTTGTTGCATATACACCCGCAGGTAAAATAAAATCTATATCTACCATGTTTCTATCCGTATTAATGTCATCTGGTAATATTTCAGAAGCATGATAAAGCACTTCCAAATATGGTTGTCTAAAACTCTTCTTTTCATAAATATAACTATTTTCATCATATCGGTGCCAAACAATGTCACTCTTATTCAGAATGTTTCTAATTTTGTCATCAATTAATGATACATATGTAAAATCTATTCCTTCTTTATTAAAGATAATCTTCTTATCACAGTCATCACCAATTGCTTTTGCAATATTATTATTCCAAATAAATGAATCATATGCGCTTAAAAAGAAAGTCTTTCTTCTTATCTCCATAACTCTTATATACTCTTCTGGAGAACTTTCCCATTTTTTATAAACAATCTCATCTATGTTTCCGCTGTCACGCAAATACCTGAATGCCAAATCATAATCTTTCACCAATAAACTCTCTCCTATTTTATGAGATAATTTAGGCAGTTCCGGCATACCAAATCTTTGTGTATCAAAATAATTAATCACAGAAAAAGCGTGCTTTTCTTTTGCACATATCTTTTCTGCCACATTCAAATCCAGGTTCCGCAGTCGAATTCTAAAGGAATTGCCTTGAAGTTTTCCAATTTGCATAGGCACAGCTGCACTTCCAACATAACTTATAGAAAAATCTTGTTCACCGTCCGCTCTTGATAGATTCTCAATTTTTTTATCTTTGACAGCTATGTATTGCGTTGTGATTGCATCTTCATCTTTCAGCCCTGCATAAGATATATCAGCTATTTCTAAATTCTTTTCTGCTGCTATTATGTCAAGAACATCTACCGTCTTGTATCCTTTTTTTCTCATAATATAATAGTGGTAATCTCCACCATCGAGAATCAGATTTATTATCTCAGTCACCCTGAAATCACTATTTATGGTTTTATACGAATAAGTCAACACGACTATCACCCTCCTTACTAAACACAAATCATTTTGACATCTATGCCATTATTTTTATATTCATCTGCAATCATATCATCTGTCTTTTTATAAAAGAATCTAACGTCAATATGATTGGGAATCAATACAGATTCAATCAGGTCCTTTTCAATAGAATTACCATACAACTTATTTCCAAAGATGTGACCAGTACCATAATTTTGTGCATTGAAATATGGAGACAACTGTCGAACCAATACTCTCTTATCAACAGCATATTCTTCAACTGTACCAATGCCAGCTAACTGTTCAGACAATTCTAAGTGTTCAAAAGCATAATATAAAATCAGCATGACACATTCTGTCAATGCCTCATTCATCAGACACCTTATTCTTTCTTTTTCCATAAAATCAGTCAATATTATTACTCCAACAACACCTCTTACTTTCCCAAATTGATCATAAATTAATTTTTTCAGTATTTCTCGTGCCTTTATAGCAACACAATGGGTTGCCGAAAAATCTCTTAACGCAACCAGATCCTTATCATAAATCCAATATTTATCTGACCTATTTGCGAAACCCAATTCATGACACTCAATGAGCTGTTTGTACAAATGATCGGCTATTAACCTATTCGCCAAAGAATTACAATGTACAGGCTGGTCAAGGAAACGTATGCTTTTCTCATCAGATAAATTAAATACCTCACAGAGATCTTGTACACATAAGTAATCCTCTTTTGGTAAATCATTAAAAAAGTCGATAATAATAATAACATCATTCTTTTTCATAGGGGTTATAAGTGCCCCCATAATTGAATTAATCACATTATTACCATTTAATCCACCATGATTCAAAACAGACATCTCTCTATGCTTTTCTATACAAATCTTTTCAAAATATGCAGGAATGGTTTCATCATTAACAACCAGCATTCCAAACACGATACATGGGCCAAAAAAGTGTACTGTTCTCTCTCCGCCATTCGTATATAATGAAGTTTTTCTTGTACCTTCCGAAACCTCAATACCAAACTCCTTACAATCACCCTGTATTATGTCTATGCCACTATCCCAACGAACAGATTTGCTGGCACCTCGCATTGACACGAATTTTTTGTCATCTTCCGATAAGCAAAACTCTTCCAGATAATCCTTATCATTTATAAGATCTAAAAAAGGTATCTTATTTTCGGCCACACATTTTTCATTTGCTGACAGATTGCTAATCTGGTCGTAATCTGGTATTCTATACATTCTTAATATCAAATCATGCTTCTCGGCATAGTCAATCAGTCTGCCCATCGCAGCCTTCTCAACAAGGGAATATATTTCAACTCTTGTATATTCTCCCATCACTTTACTGAGCAATTTCTTTCCATATTTGTAATCAAGAACACATTCTATAGCGTCTGCTTTGATTTCAGACAAATCCTTCACAAATTCAAAGTTTATCCCCAACAAATTTTTCTGCAAAAAATCACTCACATGGTCATCTGCAAATACTGTAATAACACTATATTGTTGAAGCTGCTGCTTAACCTCCTGTGCAAAAAGAGGCATAATCCTTAATGCTATGAATTCTCGTTCAATACAATGCAACAATTCCGGTTCTGTCATTAAATTAATCTCATACTGAAATTCATCATCATCTACAACAACAATTCTGCTAAATTCGTAATGTGTTGTAATATATTTATCTATACCAATTTTTTCTACCTGCTTTTTTTCAATAACATAGTTTCGAGTCTTGCTGCATAGTCCATATTTTACAAATTCATGATAACTAATAGAATCCACTATCACGCCGTTTTCCATAATGTACAAATACTCATAACCATACTTTGCAAAATGTTCTACAGCAGCCAATAAATCAATCTTTTCTTTATCAATACTATGTATTTGTAATTTACTCCTAATCTGATATTGCATAACATCACTCTCCCAAAGAAAAAATTGATTGCATTAACAAATTCTGCTCATTCTTATAAGAAAGCTTCCTGGAAATAACGGATAAAGCAGCTGACATCTCTTGGTACTTGTCTGTATCTTGCATAAGTCTGATTATCATTTCTGACATTTCCGATAACGAATGTGCAAAATAAAATCCTTCATTGTTACCAGACAGCTCCCTTACCGTTTTTAACATATCAAACGCAATCGTAGGTAAACCGGCACTTGCTCCTTCAAATATACCTCTGCCAAAAGTTTCCCACGAAGACATTGAAACATTTATATCCATTGCATCTAACAGTTCTGCCAATTCCTCCTGAGGAATAGAAATGTGATACTTAACATATTCAGAAAGTCCCTTATCTTCCACAAGCTTACAGAATTCTTCATAGTATTCTTTATCTTGAATTGTAGCAACCAAATGCAATTCAAATCTAAAATCACTCTTCATCAATTGTTGAAGTAATTCCAATGTCAACTTTGTATTCTTTTGTTTTTTTATCGTGCCGATACAAATAAGCTTAATTACGCTTTTTCTGTTTACATTCCTCTTTTTATATTGAATTAGTGGAGAAATACCTCTATTTATCACCGAAATTTTTGATTCACCGCACTGATAATCATTTATCAAATCAATCTTTTCGTCATTAGATGGAGTTATGATTCTCTCAACATTATCAATTACAATTTTTTCCTGTTCAGTATATTCTCCAGGAACCGTCTCCCCTGCTCTCTCGTATGATGAAGTACAAAACATGGGAAAAATAATAGCTTTCTTCCAGAAATCTTTACCTGCTTCCTTCATTCCGAAGAACTTACTTATATGACCGGCTAATATAATATCATACTTCTCAAAATCCCTGAGTGCTTCATAATTAGTATCTAAATTCTCAAGCCTACGGACAAACTTATTATTCCAAGGATCCTTATATGTCACATATCTCACCTTACATACTTGTTCGTCAGTAAATGTCTCTTCATTTTTTCTTATGAAGCATACTGTTAAATTGCATCTAACTTTCAGTGAATTAATAAGCTGCCTTGCCAGAATACTCCCTCCATCAATATCAAATCCATAACCTGGAAACTTTCCCAGGTATAACAATACATTTTTTTTCCTGTTTCTATAATCTAACGCAGCATATTGCAGCGCTTCTTTTATAGCATTTTCACCTTCCAATCTTCTAAGCACATTTGATTCCGTCACAGAGCAATCTTCACTAATAACATATATCAAACTAAACTTCTGGCTTTCTGTAGGAACAGTCTCAGTAATCAACACAGAGAATACAGGATTGTTCTCTTTCTCATAAAGCTTCTTCTCCTCATATAAAGATGCTAACAATACTTTTTCATCATCAGATAATCTCTCAATAATATGACTATCAATTACCAAACTTTCCATTCATTATTCTCCCATTTTATCTATTATTCTTTTTATGTTTCTTTCGCTAACACCAATCAGTCTGAGATAATGATACGCAGATTGATACTTTTCCAGGAAATCAATCATAAAACCTAACGGTACATTAGAAGAATACTCATATATTCGGTCTTCATATTGACTCGAATTCAAAAACAAATCACTTGCAACATAATCCAGCACTATGTGTTCTCTTGATCTATTCACTAATAAATTTAGAATCATTGAGATTATCCCTGTTCGATCCCGTCCATACTTACAAAAAATCATCACGCCGCCATCATTTTCTGATATTGCTTCAAATATTTCCTTAAGATTCTCATATTCGACCAATAGTGACATGTAGCTTCCAATCGTCTTCTTTGATAAATCCGGCTGCTTCTCTTTGCTAAAAGAATTATTTCCAATAAACGGAACATGCCTGTATTCTATTCCTTTTGCAGCAAGTCTCCGGACAAGATCTTCATCACATTTTTTTTCATTTCTTAAGTCAATAGCCGTATAGATTCTATTAGCAGCCAAATAAGTAATATCCTCATGGTTTATATTATCAATTGTGCTGCTTCTAATTATTTTCTCAGATGAATTATTTCCAGATATACACCTACAATTGGGTACACTTTGTATGATGTTTGTATCTTTTATTTGAACACAATCATCCACATACACTATTCTGAAATTGTATGTATGAAATAATTCTACAAACAATGAATCCAGCATCTCTTGATTCAGACACCGGAGCGAACAAATATCCCCGACCATCTTTAATTCATTTTCAAGAAGTCTGGCATGAATCTCAGCATTATCAGACCTCATAGCCAACGCATGATTTTCCATATGAACAGATTTTACGGATTCAGTAATTCTTTCCATAAATCTTGAAAACAAATTTACAATTTTATCTTCATCAAATAATTCTGCATAGATTTCTACAGAAAAAAGATATCGCTTGCAGATACTCTGTATTCTGTACTTTTTTGTTAATTCAATGCCTTTATCAATCAAATACTGTCTGCACTGTTCCTCATGTCCCTTCGGTATGGTAACAATCATCTCACTAGGCATATGTATTGATGCCTTTATTCCTTGTTTTGTCGCAAACTCAGAACATAAAGTATTTGCAGTTTTTAGTTTTTCCATTAACTCTTTTGAATATCTCACTCCATAATCTTTGAATTGTAATGGACAACCTTCCCGCGAATATTCAAAATATTTATCACCAGTATCATTATTTCTTTTGACTTCTACTGAATGTTTATGTAAAAACTCAAAAACAGCATCATTATCATAAGTTATCAACGGTCGTATAACAGATATATTTTCAGGTAATTCCACCGCTTTATTAAAATACCTATTTATTACCAAATTTTCCTTGTCGTACACTTTAAGTCTTTCAACTAAAGCAGTGTCACTGGCTGTATCTCCGACGCATATGTATTCAAAATTGTTCTGAACAGCCAATTCAACAGTAATGTTATCCATGATTCCTTTACAAAATCTACAAGGCCGCTGATCAAACCCTGATAAAAATAACTCATCAATTTGTTTCGTAATATCAATAATATGGATTTTTACTTCATATTCACAACACATTCTTTTTGCTTCTATTGTTGGCAAATCATATCCGTATTTGTGAACAAAATGCACAGCTTCAACATAAGCCTCTTCTTCAAGCAGCTTAATCATGCACGCCGTACTGTCTTTCCCTCCAGAATACTGAACCAATATTCTTTTTCCTTCTAATATCATTTAATCACTTCCATTTCTATATGATTCATCGCCGCCCTATACATAGTGTATGAATAATATGGCTTTGCAACATACACTCTTATTACCGGAACATCAATATTCCCATACAAGTAATATAAACATGCAAGTCTATGGGTTCCATCTCTCACAACATCCTCATTTCCATAAACTACAACCGGATAAATCTTCGCGGACTCCTTTATTTCTTTCATCACGTTATGCATTCGTTCCGCATTATTCTCAAAAAAATGATTTGTAGATTTATAACCATCATCAATATAACCTTGTTGCAGCTGCTTATATAAAGAATGTTCACTAATCCTTACTTTTGCAGGAATTGATAATCCGGCACGTTCATATAATGCCAATGCCATTATTTTTTCTGTAGTATATTCCACCTTTTCGATTTGAGGAATGTCCACGCCAAGCATATGTTCCAAATATGCAGGTGAAAAAACCTTATAATCTATACTTCCTTTTCCATAATGATAATTTAAAAATGAATATATACTTTTACATTGCTCATCAAAGGAATCAAAACCATATCGAATGCTATATTTTTCAAATAAAATCATCATAATAGTTTGATCCATTAAACTAATCACTAATCCATATTTTTCTTTTTTTATAATTTCTAAAGTTTTATATCGGTTTGCCTCATATAATTTTGGCTTTTTTTCTCTAAGATAAACAATCTCATAATTAGCTCTTAGTAAAGTAACCATTATTTCTATCGCTTCTATTTCAGATAATTCACGTTCAACTAACTGGTTTTTTGTATATAAATGAATATAGTTATTTTTACGTTCAAACCATAGATGATTCATTTATCTTCGGCTCCTTACACTTTATTATTCTTAGGTTACAATCCTGCTTAGAAGAAGCTGGTTTTAAAATATCATTGTAATAATCATCACTAATTCCTTCAGGATAAAAGTATATATTTACACATAATTCGTCATTAAGCAATTTAAAAAATGCTCTTTGCGTAAACAATGCTTGTTCCATACATTCATATCTGTTATCCTTCCCATCACAATAACGATCCACATAAAAGAAATATTCCAACGGAATCCCTTTCACTTTTCCAGAATCCAATGAACATACATAGTCATACAATTTTTTATTTTCATCTATACTTTTCACATTTGTGTTGACAAAAAATACATAAAGAAAATCACTTTGTAACAAGCAATCATTTACAAGTTCTTTGCCGAATCGCAATTCTTCTTTTCCTGTAATGACCAACGCCCCTATGGCGCCATTTCTATCCTTATCAATGGAATACTTATCAAGTATTCGACGTTGTTTCACAAAAGAAGCATGTGTAATAGATATATTTTCAAGCGGATCAAATGAGTCTGTTAAAAGTGGTTTTCTAATAGCAGTTTTTTCTCCTTCACACTGATGTCTATTCACCAATTCTTCAAATATATGCCGTGCCATTATTTTGTTTGCATCACTATTACAATGACCTGGGAAGTCCAAAAACTGCACTTCTTCCATCGTTTTGTCTTCATTAAACCAATCTTTTACAAATGTAATCCGGGGATAACTATCATATGGCAAATCTTCTAAAACATCTAAAAACACATGCATATCGCCATTGGTGACTGGAACCATTAATGCTTCCATAATAGAATTTAATTCATTGAATCCATGAATTCCTGCTCTATTATGAGTCCGAATCCTTTTACCTGCTTCTATTGCATAACGTTGTATTATTCCAGGTACCGTCAACTTATCCTCTACCAAAAAGCCATACGCCGTACATGGCCCGTAAAAATTCGCAATACTGCCTTTACATTCATCGCAGCCATTATTTCTTATTCCATTATGAACATTATGACTATGACTAGTAACTTCATCCATTACAAAACAATAGCCATTATCTAATCGTTGTGATGCATGGAATTCCTTATCCCGGAGATATTTCTTTTCATTTTCTTCTCTTGTAAACAAATCCAAATAAGTGTTATCCCTAATCAACTGCCCTATTGTTTTTCGATTATGAAAGTTATCTTCCTCTCGTTCATGTAAACAAGACAAATCCTGGTATCTTGGTAATTTATAAAAAAATAGTGAAACATCTCTTTGATCTGTTAAATCAATAAGTTTTCGCAATGCAGCCGGTGTTATTACTTTACACAACTCGACCACATTCTTGATTTCTGGTGCCAAGATCATTCTAAATTTCTTGTTAAACATGAAATCAAAACATATATCTATGTTTTGTTCCTTTACTATTGACACAGCTTGTTCAATACTCCCAGCATATACCATATGCTTCTCTGCAAAAAGTGTTTGTAAATAACTGAACACATCATATTCAGCAAGAATCAATATGCTGCTATATTGTTCCAGATATGCTGACAGTTCACTATGGAATATTCTTACGTATCTCAATGCCATTAGATTCTTTGCAATGGAATTTTGAAGTGATAATTCTATCAATGCATTAACTTCACATATTACTTTCCCATCCTTAAGATAAATGATTCTTTCTGCATCCAAATCTTCGAGAAAAGCCTTTTCAATATCCGCACTTTGAATATTATCTGAATATGCTTTGATGAACCCACGATTGAGACTAGTATGAATTGTTCTCGTGGAAAAATCCTGAAATGTGACAACATAACTTATGTATCCATTCTTGTGCACATATAATGGATCGTAACCATTTTCAGCAAAATGAATCGCCAACTCTTTCCAAGAAGGATCTCTATCATAAATCATCTGCAGCGCATTTGCGTACCTAATTTGGTATCTCATTTACAGTCACCCCTTCAAAGTCTTCTAATATCATTTTTGCACTCTTTTCCCATGAATATGATAAAATTGCTTTTCGTAAAACCAAATACGCAGACTCCTTTTCAGCAAGATTGATTGCATTCATTATGCTATTTTCTTCACTAAACATATATGTATAAGGAGTTATCCTCGCAGTCAACTCATTTTTATTTGTAATACAAATACTTCCTGAACTGACCGCTTTGATAAATCTATCATGTATACAAGAGTGATAATTGGGATCCACGTTAATAACAAAAGAATAAGAATTCATCACTGCCCGTATCTCTTCATACCCTACTGTAGGCCGGAAACTAACGTTAGGATTTTTGATGCTGTTTCCACAATCATCACTCAATACATCCACAGGTAATTCATAAACATGTTCTATTGCCCATATTCGTTTTTCTACACGAGTATACTCATTTGTTAATCGAAATACAGCCTCCTTATTACCAATATTTTCATGTTCAACGAAACAAGAAAACGACTTAATATATGATGAATCTCTATCATACTGATCAAGAAATTTTTTCATAAGAAAGGACTCATCAGACTCATTAATCTTCTTATATATGTCATTCAGATTTCTAATCTTACAAGGAATAATAACCCTTCCATTCTTTTCTTTACTTTCCATCAGATTTTTTTCTAAAAATCCCAGAGGTCGAAACATATATCCATTGGGGGAATCATGGTCAAGCATTAGGGGATATTCATGGTCAATAAATATATACTTCATCCACTTACTGTTTACATCTAAATTCATTTTCAATGGATTATCTGAAACCCACTGGTAATTCATCTTACGATATATTTCGTATAGGGGTATACCATTCAGAAAATACTTATATTTACTAAAACTGATTGAAAAACTGATATCCTCCGTTTCATAATGGTACATAGCCTCTTCAAGCGAGGAAGCAGTAACTACTCGTACACCACAACATATAAATGCTTCCATTAATTCATCAAAAAAAACCTGATTAGAACTATACGAACCATAAAAATTGTTATTCAGACCAAGAATTGTAATAGTACTCACCTTCCTCTTTTACACGCCTTAATCATAAACTCACACGAATATAAATCAATATGGCCATCCATTTACCAGAATCTCTTTTTCTGATATCAGAACTTCCATCTGATGTTCTTGTTTTTCATATTCTACCCCTGGCTTATAAGCACCACTTAAGAAATGAACCTTCTGGTTTTTTGATCCTATCCAATCTCGTTCCGTATCATACTCTTCCTGAATAAATGATCCATCTACAAGTAAGTCTGTATCCACAAGCAGCTTATTAATACTTTCGTTATTCATAGCTTGTAATTCATCATACAAATAACCCGTAAATACAAGCACTGTAAGCCCAACAGAGTGCGCCCACACAGCAATCTCACCTAGTCCTTCAGCCTGCAGCATAGGTTCACCACCTATAAAAGATAATCCCTCGATTTTTTCTGCAGACATAGACTGTTGAATAAGCTCAATCAAATCTTTTGTATCCACTATTATTTTTTTTCTAATTTCCTGCATATCTGGATTACAGCATCCTGGACATCTTCTTTCACACCCTTGAACCCAAATAGCAAGTCTTCTTCCTGGTCCTTCAGACTCCGTACACAATCTAATAGACGCAAGATTTAGATAAGCCATTGTATCACCTACTTTAATTCAAAATCAAATTTACACAATTCCGGTTTATCCGGAAACATTGATTTAATTATAATCTGTCTGTTTCGCAACATATCAGAACGTTCAAAAATAAACTCTGATAGTGGATTGATAATAACTGTTTCCATCACATTCAGGAGGCCGCGACCGCCATTTTGTTTACCTGCCTTCTTTCCAATAGAAGCAAAAATCTCATCTTCATTCTCAAAGGCAATCTTTGCTCCATATCTTTCTTCTACAAAATCCTCAATTGTCTTAAACTTTAGCTTTGCAATCTTTGTAAATACTGTTGGATCATCAATAAAGTTAAAGGCAACGATGTTATCCCCGATACGATTTAACAATTCTGGTCTTCCAAGTTCCTCAATAAAATGCTTCTGAACCTTTTCAACAAACTGTTTCTTCACTTCCTTAGGATTCATATCAGAATCCACCTCTGCTGCCCCGATATTAGAAGTGAAAATAATAATCGTTTCTGAAAAGTAGACTGTTTCCCCTTTACCGTCTGTAAGACGACCGTCTTCTAATATCTGCAAGAATTTATCAAGAATTCTTCCATGTGCCTTTTCTATTTCATCAAACAACAAAACACAGAAAGGCTTTTCCTTTACCGCATTTGTCAGCTGACCTCCAGCTTCATATCCTACATATCCGGGAGGTGCTCCGACAAGTCTCTGATCACTATGCTCATGGTTGTATTCGGACATATCAAATCGAATACATGCATTTTCATCACCAAACACAAAACCAGCCAAAGACTTTGCTAGTTCTGTCTTACCAACACCGGTGGGGCCAACAAAAAACAAAGTTCCCTTTGGCTTTCTTTGTTTTGAAGAGTGTTGCAGACCTGAAAATCCTGTGTATGCTCGAATAATGACATCTTTAACCTTAGAGATTGCGGCATCTTGCCCCTTAACTCTCTTACCAAGTTCTTCTTCTATTCTCTGAATCTTATCCTTAGACAATTCCTCCCAAGGACTTACCTTCTCGCCATACTTAAAGAGATTTATAAGTTTCTCAAATGACATCTTTTCACTCATTTGACGTGATAACTTCATCATCTGCGCAATGTCCTTGAGCGAGAAACCATCCAATGCATCGATAAGATCGTCTTTCGCTGTTTTATCTGAAACAATATCCTGAGTAATATTAAGGCAAGCTCTATTTGTATCAATAAAATGTTCTCTCTCTGTATGACCAGGCATCGGTACGCTTACAGAACTCACCATAGAATTATTCAAATAATATGCTGGAGGAATCAATGCATTATTGTGTGCAGCAATAACTACTACGTTTCCTATATCTGCAAAACCACTGTCCAACATATTGTATGATTGACTTGCTTCAAGAGTCTTCCCTAAAATTGCAAGATATTCTCTCTCCTTTTCTGATAATGAATTAGCATTTCCAAATATGTAATCAGAATAATCAAGTACAAATGCTGTAGTATTATGACAATTCTTCATAACTTTTAACATGTAAGGAAAGAATTCGTCCGGAGATTTGTAGCAATTACCATGTTTATTTGTACTATCGCTTACATCAAAATCGCCCAAATCATAATCATCATCTCCACTCTCTTGAGCGCTTTGAATCGCTACTTCTGCAATTTCATCTGACACACTATAATCTATTCCTTCTACACGATCCCACTTAATGACCTGCTTAAATCCCTTGTCTCGTATATATGAAATAAGTGTACCGATTACAGAATCATATTTTCCAGAATTTTTTGGATTAAGCATGATATCAGCAGTATTTCCAAAAACAATAACAGATGATTTATAACCTATGTCCCTGCTAAAACGCTCAATCCATAGATTTAATTCTTTATCTGCCATTACGCTTTTCTCCCTTCATTCGTTGGTAAACTATTTGCATCCATTGAGAGTCTGTCTGGATTTTGCCACAGAACTCTCTCATCAGAAAGCTTTACAGAATACACCTGTTCAAGATCAACATTAAACTTTTCTATATCCTTCAAACATGTCATTCCCTCATAATTGTCGAATTTGTATGCAATCTTTCCACGCAAATCAACATTACATACCGCACGTTTTCCAGAAGGTTGCCTGGCAACTATCTTTACATAGTTTTTCCCATCTGTTTGAATTAATTGTGGTTTTTCAACAGTAAACTCCTGCTTTTGAAGTTGCTTTACAATAGCAATTACTGTTTCCCTTCTGGTTTCTTCAGAAATCAAAGTTTCATCAACTTCATTTTCAATTTCAATCACTTGTTTTTCGACAGTATCTGCATCTATAGTACCCGTCTCGATTCCTGATTTAAGTTTACTTATTCTGTCAAAAAACTCTTGTGCCTTTTCTTGATTCTCAATTCGTTCAGCTTTTAATCGCTCCTCAGCTTCAAAAACAGCTTGAACAGCATCCTTCTGGCGATTTTTCTGAACAGCGCCTTCCTTCCATTCAGCACCTTTTCTCTCAGCCTCAGAAATAACGGCTGTTGACCTTCTTCTAAGCTCTGATGAATTAGTTAATTTACCGCTTTCGATATCATTTCTAATTTGCTGCATTTCCGATATAGAAAAATTAACTACAATAGGATTCGTAATTGTCTGAAGGATATTGAAATATTCCCCCATCAACTCATTCTGCTGATGTTCTTTCTCTGCACGTAGAGTTTCAACCCTCATACGTTCTGCACGATCAAACTGTTCACGAGCACCATACGCTAATGACGACATTCTTCTAATGTATGCCCCTACCTCATAGCTGACATCTCTTGCTTCTTCTGGAGCCGAGGTTAATAAACTTCTAATTCTGGTAAGATCCGACTCCAATCTGCTCATTTCAGACGGAATGTACGCTGCAAGTCCGCGGTTCTTCATATCTCTGTATTGCTGTTCATAACGACGATAAAATTGTTCAGTTGTCGCAGCAATTCTGTTTATATAAATCTGCCTTCTACTTGCCTCTTCCAACGCATAAGAATATTCATATGAACTACTCATAAGCCCTCCTTATCTCTTTTTTCTTAGATTTCTTCTACTGCCTTTACTTGTTAGTTTTTCATGTTGTTTCATAGCTTGATATGATTCAAGGGTCATATTTTTAATTTTATTAGCAGCAGCAATATTTCCAAGATTGATATCATCAGTTAATAGTATGGGTTTCTTTGCACAATATCGAATTGCAATTGAAAGAATCTTATTATCATTCCGCTCTTTGTCTAAATCGTTTGATAATAATTCCGGATGACTTATTTCTCCAGTATTTAACCAGTCATAAGCATTATAATTACTTATATTTCTAATGACCTCTCTGGCCCTATAAGCTTTCTCATCATCATCCGAAGTCTTAAATCCATCCAGTTCATCTAATACAATCATTGGAATAACCAATAAAGCTTTTTCGCCATCAAACCATGAGATAAGACCAGGCTCATTCATTAATGTGCAAGTATCTACAATATATACCTTGTTAAATCGCATAAATGAATCATCAAAGAATGTTGCAAGTGCATTTCTCAATCCATCCATATTCTTCTTAATATTGGTGAATGGAAAACCCGGTTCCAGAACTTCGTTAAAATCCATTACTTTGTTTATAAATCTTTCTTCTTCATCCTGCCACTTTCTGACCTGATCATATAATGTTTCTATAACATCCATATGCGCAAGCACAAGTTCATTGTACTTTTCCCTACTTACTGTTTCATATAAATTCAACTCAGGGATTAGTCCTTCAACTTGAAGAGAAATCCTTCTCATATTGAGAATAATCTGCTCTACAACTGTATATTCCTCAATTTCAAAAAAATTTTCATCTGTAAATCTGCCAATAAAATCAAGAATGCTCCTCTTAGAATACAGGCATTTCTGCAATCCCAGTTTTGAAACCCAATTAATATATGCTTTTTTTGCAGATGAAATTGCTTGCCAGAAGTCCCAAATATCTTCTAACGAATCCTGCTCTCCAACATGTTCGATTACAATCTTCATTATTCTCTGGAACAATGATTCGTCCTGCCTAAAGGCATTTATCTCAGCATATTCGGTTATAACTTCTTTTGCACCCTCTATGTACCTACACTGATCAATAATATAAGCTTCATTAACAAGAAGTCTTTCTTTATCAGCAGCCGAAATTATATTTTGTCCATAATAGTCTCTACCCTTCTCATTAAAGAGTTCAACTACCTTTGCCTTATCGGCAACCTTTTTCTCTCCAGAAATTATGCGATTGACATACTCTAAAAACATATCTTTTAATCTTAGTTCATATAGAGCAAACAATATACTATTATCCTGTGTATAGTACTTGTCTACCATCGCTACTATTATATTTGAAAGATTAATCTCGTTTGTATTAGGTATATACGCAATTGCAATATCCCTGGACACAGCCCCTGCTGATACATTTGTTATACAAGCCCTTACTGATTCTTTGGAATTAAGATATAATCCGTAATCCCTGAAATCACAATCAGGCACACGAATAATTATTTGCTTCTTCGAGCTTTCTACTTCAAACTTATCCGCTCCGTATACAATTCCTATTCTGATTTTCTTCTTATTCTGCTGATTAGTCTTTACATCCTTATAATATTTGGCTTCAATACAGAAAAAATCATCTTTCTGCAAAAACTCGCCTATAAGTGCGTTTATCTCGTCAATTGAAATAAGTTTTTTTATCTCTTTATCAGGATTCATTATTTCCAGATAAGGCAAATCGCTTAAATCATCCGGGCAAAAAATATCAAATGCTTTAAGAGTAATTTCATCTATATCTTCATCCTCTACTCCGGATACTTTCCATCTCATTCCATCGACAATTTCAACTTTTCTGATAATGTTCTTCCAATACAATTCAGAACTCAAACGAGTAACTGATTCAATATTAGTAGTTGGGGTAAGCCAATGAAATTTCTTGTGCTTCTTATCATTTTGAATTGCGAAAAGCCATTCTCTTATTGCGCCCTCCGGGAACTCCAAATCATCAGCATCATCGATATCAATGACTCGAATACCTGAAGATTCTTCCTTATAAAGACCTGCTTCATCCTTCAAAGCTTTCGCTGCAACATCGTAATATATTGAAAATGTCTCTTCTGATGAAGTTCCTGGCAAAAGTCCTTGAATCTGCATTTCCCGACCGGTTTTCGTCAATTTCAAATTGCTCATAACAACTGTATCAAGTTCTGTTTCATCATCAATACCTGAAATAGTAATTGCGCCGATATCCTGAAGAGAAATTAATACCGGACGGATCAGCAAATCCGCATCAGATATGGTAAAAATCTGTTCAAAAAACGAAGCAATCGTAATTTCAGCGTAATATGACAATTTTTTACACTTATGAATTGCTTCCAATATAACCCACTCAATCGCAGTAGATTTTCTTGCTGTAAAATGAGAAACTTCTACCTTATGCTGCACACAAGGATATGATAATGTTACTTCTGTAAAAATCATAATCTGCCTCCCATCTCTTTGTACTCTGCAATAATTTTCTCATCAATTTCAGGCGTAATAATCTTATTGCAACTTTTGAAACAGCCCTTTCTATTCAGGCTTTCCATAATATTTTTGTATACTGGAGCTGTTTTAAATCCTGGCATATCCATATTAGGAAGCTGTACCGACTGATTCTCATACATATGCTTTGCGCCTACTATAAAGAGAAGTTCCTTCGCTCGTGAAAATGCCACATTAATACGTTCAAACGCGACAACATGCTTACTGGCTCTTCCCATTTCGTTATTTCTAACTAAGCTCGTAATGATGATATTCTTCTCTTTTCCCTGAAACCTGTCAACTGTATTAATGGCCACATCAATAGAAGAAAAATCAAACGTCCTCTTAGCTTCCCGAAATGCCTCTCTAATTTCATTTACCTGCATTTGGTAAAAACTTATTACACCAACCTTCCTTTGATTGTTCTTGTTATAACCTTGCTCTCTATATGCATCAGCTATTTTCTTCAACAACTCCATTACAATATACTTTTCTAAAACATTATAATTAGATGTACTATTATTAGGTCTTACTTCATAAATAGGTTTACCATTTAGTGTAAAAGATGAATCAATCCAATAAGCATGTCTGTCAGGTATTACAAAAGTGCTGCCATCAACTCCCTTGATTGTTAAATCGTGACTCTTTTCCATTCGCTCTACTGCCTGGGAATTACCGCATGACAGCCGTTGTTCATAGAATCTATTAATTATGTCCATAATATCTGTATGCATACGATATTGTACAAGTAATGAATGCTTTATACTTTCATCTGCCTGCTCAAAATAGTCCTTAAACAGAGAGGAAGTAACCATCTTTTGAAATCTCTTAAAGTTTTCCTGGGTAAGTAAATCTTTCACTTCTTCAGGTGCGTTCTCCTGACTTTCTGCTAATTCCTTATAGGATCCCTCATGTTCTTTGAACATTGGAGGGAGCTGTCTATGATCACCTACCAATATAGCCTTACGAGCCTTCATTAATGGAATGAGCAATTCTGGCGGAGTAGCTTTACTAACCTCATCGATGATTACAACATCAAAATCATTGTATCCATTATCAGAAAGGGTTCGCATATTGTCAGTACAAGAAATACCTACAACATTACATGCATTAACATATATTTGTTGATAATGTTCCTGATCATATTGAAAGGATTCATCATCATCCAATCGTTCCTTAAAATTTCTGATTGTTTTTTCCCAATCATTCCTGAATCCTTTTTGTTCCTCAAGCTGTCTTATATTTTTTTCTTTCAGCAACTTAATATGAGCTATAATATCATCAGCTGATGTTGACTCTATTCCATATTTTTCTCGTAATTTAAGTAAAGTCTGTCTTTTGGAAACAATCTGTGCTTTTGTATTTCCTATTCTGGTATTAATTTCAGAGATACTGCTTTCGGCCACAGCTCTTTTGTTAATAATGTCAGTAACATCCACACTATCCAAAGAATCTATTGTCGCCTTTATAGTATCCAAAGCAATGTCTAAGTCTTGTCCCCATTTTTCAATAATCCATTCAAATGTATCAAGCCATTTATCTGTATCACCAGATTCAATATCACCTATTACATTTTTGTCCAGAATGTTTCGCTCGATATCAGAGATAGTAATTATTGAAGAAGAAAACTTAAGTTCATCAATTCGCTTCTGCAGCGCCTTCATTTCTTTTGTATATTGTGTTGCCCCGTCTGTATCATCCTCCTGCAAGCAATCGAGTAATTTCTGCTTTACCTCAGCTAATTGACTTCCGAGAATTAATATTTCTCCATCATTACTACTGTCATTTCCTTTAGCACTCCTTATTTTTTCACACAATCCCTTAAGAGTTTTAAGATTCTTTGAGATCATATATACATAGGCTTGTTCTCTGCCAAGCCCTATAATATCAACATCCAGCGTTTCAGGAGTTAAGTAAATTCCTGCTTTAATGGTAATATCAATAATTTTGTTCAACTTTGACTCAAAAATTCTAAGCATATCGGCTGACAAATAAAACTGAGAATCTGATTCTCCTTTTAAACAATCTACTGCTAAACGATACTGATGTTTGTCCTCTTCAATTTTGGTATTTGCATCATTTGCATTTTCAAATTCTCTGGTCAAAAGATCAAGATTGTTTTTAGCTTCTATATACTGTTGATTTAGTACAGACAGTTCAGTGTTCAATATCGCAATATCGTTATTAAATAAACTGGCATCACGAATATCTGTATCATACTGCATTCCACCACTTTCAAGAGAATCCCATAAATCAAGCCAATTCTTTGATACCTGAAGTGATAAAGCATGATAATAATACTTAAGTGCTTCATCCTCACCAAATTTTCTTGTACTTAAGTCTTCTACCTTTCTTTTCCGTTTACCCTTCTGCCCTAATCTAATAGCTCTAATCTCTGGTGAATCCGCAAGTCTTTCCAAAGCATTATCAACAGCATCATTTGATTGAGATGCAACTAATACTCTTTCCCCTCTACGGACAAACTGATAAATAGCCTCTGCAATAACCGTTGTCTTTCCAGTTCCAGGAGGTCCCTGTACTAAACAGAGATCAGGTGCGGCTAACATCTTACGAACTGCTTCTTTTTGATTTTCATTTTTTTCAATCTTGGGATTAAGCCACTTATCTATTTCTTTATCATCACCTTCCGGGGTTCTCGCCCGCGAAACATTAAATAACCACATTGCAAGATTAGGAGAATAACATTCATCCCTTTCCAACTGATCAATCGCCTGCTGAAATCTCTTAATAAGAACAAAATCTCCAATAGCAGACAATGCTAAAAATCCATCTGTGTAATAATTGCCTAAAACATTGTCATAGACATACTGAACAGCTTCTTCATCATCCAAATTACGCTGATTTATTTCATCAACATCACGACGATTAAGATCGTAAGCCACCTGAACTATATAAGGATTCTCATAGACATCATAAATATCTCTTTCTGATGTCTCTGCCTCATACTCATACTCATACTCGTCATAGTCTCCACTCATCCACTCTTCTTCTGTAAAAATATGTTTCTCTTTATGATCCTGTTCAAAATATTCACTATTATCTCTTAGGTAATATTCACAAACAACGCCCCTATATCGGCCTAACTCCACACTATTAAATCTCTGTCTTCTGTTTTTAGAATCGCCTGCGAAATCAAAACGCCACTCATCCTTGGAATAGTTATTATCAAAAACCTGAATATCTCTGCTCAGATACTTTCTGAAGGCAATAAATGTCTCCTGATCCTCAAATACAAGCCAAAAATTAAGTCTTTTCTTGTTCTCGTCAAAACCAACCTTAAAATACTTGCAGCCATATATCTGACGGCTTGCCAACTCTCTTTTCCATTCAAGATATTGCTTCCACTCCTCAAGTTTCTCTCCTGTATATTCCGTAAGAGAGCCTGCATACTCCAAAATATCGTAAAGGAAATTTGCACCGATTCTCTCCGGTGTACGATATGGAGTAGCAACAACATCTACCTCAAAATCCAACTGCTCAGTATCCATAACCTCATATACTGAATCTACTATAAATTCTTTGCCGATGATATGCCCTTTAAATAATAACGACACATCATAAGGCAAATAATCTTCCATAAAGTCCCCCAAGGTTCTTTCAGGTCGAATTCCAAGCAGTTTTACATCATATCCATTTTTATTAGTGAAAGTCAGATTTCTGACATACATCTGCTTTTGAAATCCCTCTGGAAACATCCCTTCCAGAATTTGTTGCATTCTATTTCCTGATGACAATTTCTTTAATTTAGGGAATCTTTTAATCAGCGCATTCTCACTGTTCTTCAATCGAAAATTTTTATCTTCATTATCATTTAATCGAATACAGATATTACGATTGGAAAAAGACATATAAGCGTTATCTATTTCATCTTCTTCATCGTCATCATCATCATACTCATCATCGTCGTCATACTCATCATCGTCATCATCATACTCATCATCGTCATCATCATCGTCGTCATCATCATACTCGTACCCGTCATACTCATCATACTCGTATTCATCATTAGAATGATATGTGTATGCGGTATCCATATTTGTAGTCACATTTCTTCTAGTAGATGCCATCTTTTTCTCTCCTATGCAATAGTCCCCAATCCGCTTACCGAAACGTTCAAATCTTTCCCAGGGAAAAGGTGTCTCCTGTGTTCGACTGGTCTGCCCTTTCTGTCTAAGGGCTGTGATGCCAGGTTCTAAATGACAGAATCATATCTGGCGTTACAACATTATTTTAAGAAAAAACCTGTAAAAGTTTGAGGAAATAGAGAGGTGCCTATCAATCTGCAAACAGCCCCCGCTTTCTCTCAATCATCTCGTCGATTTTTTCTATATAGAGATTCACATCCTTCACATTCTCGCACCGCTCGATCCGTCCGTCCGGGTACACTCTTTTACTGATCGAACCGGCTCCGCAAGCCACAATAGACTGTTTCTCCTCCATAATCAAAATATTATACAACCCAAATTTTCCTTCTTTCGCATATCCTACATTTTCAAAATTCCCTGACATGTTCTTCTGTCGATAGAGATAATAGGGAACCATTCCTAATTTCGCTGCTCCCTCTGCCGCTATACGCATGGTTTCATCTGTATTATGCAGCAATGCTATACGCTCTCCCATACTGTCAACATTCTCCAAAAGCCATCGATTAAGGGGAGAGGCACGCTTAATGGCAAGCGAATGTACCGTAAGACTGTCTGGCCCAAGGGCCGTTACCTTTTCTATGGTATGACGTACATCTTCCTCCAACTCACCGGGCAGACCCAGAATCAAATCCATATTAATATTGTCAAAACCTACCTGCCGCGCAAGCCCATATGCTGTTTCCACCTGCTTCACCGACGCTTTTCTGCCAATCACATCCAGCGTTTCCTGCTTCATACTTTGAGGATTCACAGATATCCTGCCTACACCGTACTCATACAATACCCGCAGCTTCTCTTCCGTTATGCTGTCCGCACGTCCAGCTTCTACGGTAAATTCTTTTACCCTTGAAAAATCAAACATCTTCTTCAAATTCCCAAGCAGTCTGTCAATCTGTTCCGGTTCCAGCGTGGTAGGCGTTCCGCCGCCGATATAGACACTATCAAGCACTTTATCGCCATATGTTTCTGCAACAAATTCCAATTCTTTTATCAGACACTCAATATAAGTATCTACTTTTTTGCCATATCCGCCAATGGGAAACGATGTAAAGGAACAGTACAGGCAAGTGGTGGGACAAAAAGGAATTCCAATATACAGGCTATACCCATCCAGATAATTCACGCCGGCCAAAAGCTTCCTCTCCCGCCTGGCTATATCAAGGGATAATTGGGCTTTTTCCAGGCTTACATAATGCTTCTGCCTGTAATACTCAATAATTTCTTCCTCCCCTTTTCCCTGTTCCAGCATGGCATAAGCCATCTTTGTAGGTCGAATTCCTGTCAGATTTCCCCACGGAAGGCTTTTACCCGTAATTTCACTTAAAACACAATATAAAAAACGCTTAAAACCATCCTTATATCCTTCTTCCAACGTTTCCTGCCAATGCCAATTGTAATCCCTGCCATTTATAGTAATTACCGCGTCTTTTTCTTCCAACCGAATACAAAAATGAATGTCTTCCTGACATCTTTCTTCCTTATCATTTCTATATTCCTGATTCCCTTGCTCAGACATCTGCCCTGCATTTTTAACAGTATCATCATGTTCCTTGATTTTATTGATTGATAGCGGCCTTTTTTCAAGCTTGCTTTCCGGCGTCAGCACTCTGACCTGCTCTTTGGGATAAAATGCCCTCACAAGGGAATTTACATCATATTCAAAATTAACTTTGTTCAGTTCCACCACCAGCATTTTTTCCACCTCCCGTCATATGGTCTCCAACTATTACAATGATTCACTCTATGCCCCTGTTACCGCACATTACCAGTTCCAATCTGCTTTGTAATGACAGTTCCGGGCCGTTACAACACCCATATTATTTTATAAATAACATTTCCGAACCTGAAACAACAGCTTCTTATAAGAAGGCAGTCTCAGATACACCCCTTGCACTAACTTGTCATGAAAATCATGCACCCTCTCATATTCCTCCAAAGAAAGTTCTGTTCTGCCAAAAGTACTCTTTTCCAATATGACGCAGAATTCCTGGTAATCCTCTTTGGTTAGTTCCGGACAAATTTCCTGTGCCACATGCCAAAACCTATCTCCCCGCAGCGCCGCCCTTTCCGGGCACCCTGCAATACACAAAGCCTTCCTGAGATTTCGGTACAATATAAAAATACGTTCCTTTGTACCAGCCTTTTGCAGTGCGGCATACCACCGTTTTTTTCCTATCCGCAGTATCCTGATACAGCCAAAACAACATCCGCCAATGACAAACCCCAATATGGGCAGCGCCAGCCAACGCTTCCAATTTCCCTTTGTATTCTCCGGATCCAACTCTTTTTTCTGCGCTATTGTATCCCCACTGTCTTTATCCTGTTCTTTCTCCCCATGTATGGGGTTGTTTTCCTCCTCCGATTCTTCTTTGGGGTTCAGAGACGGTTTTGTATCACTGGGTTTTATAGAAGATATATTTCCTTCCTGTCCCCCCGGCTTTGCCGCAACTGCAATGTCTCCCTGTCCCATCCATTCTGTTTCAGCCTCCGGATTCTCTTGCCAGGAATTCAAAACCTCCAACATCTCCTCTCTATTATCCACAGGGAAGGCAGCCGCTCCCGGCGTCATCTCCACAGGCGTCCATCCCACACCGTCAATATAAATTTCCGCCCAGGCATGGGCCTGTTTCCCCGTGAGCACTGCAGTATATCCGTCCGTATCACGAGTGAAATCCCCAGGCGACACCGCATACCCCGTAGCATACCGTGCCGGAATTCCAAAATACCGAAATGCCAGCACCCCTGCGGAGGCAAAATGTACACAATATCCCTGATGATTTTCAAAGAGAAAATACTCAACAAAGTCAGTGTCTTTTGGATTTTTTCCCGTATCCAAATCATAAACCGCCCTACTTTGGAGAAATTGCACAAGGTCCCTCGCACACGCCCATACGCTGTCTGTCCGAATTCCTTCTTTTTCCAAAGTCTCGGTCAACAATGGTAATCGTTCTTTTGGATATTCCAGGAAACTATCATAGACATATTCACGATACTGCTCCTCCAATTCTCCCCATTGACCAGGCAAGACAGGTTTGCCGCCGCTTCCGCGCATAAAACGGTACTGAAACGTATATTCACGTTCCTTACGCGCCACGCTTCCATCTCCATTTACCCGGAAATCTTCCGGCAGCAATGTTCCATAGGGATAAAGGCTGTAGCTGCCCTTTCCTCCTACTTCCTCCATGGTAATCTGATCCGCATTGGCATTGCCCGGCTGCGACACTTCCATCGCTTTATAGCCAATATTGACTAACTGTGCATAATTTGTGGGCAAGGTCAAATCATGCTTTTTGTAATATCCCTCCAAATGCTGATTATTCAAAGCCTCCCATGCTTGGTCTCCATAAACGCTTCCCACGTATCCCTTTAAATACAATGTTCCCTTCGGAAGCCTGTCCACCGTAACCCGATATGTCTCTAAGGATGTATATGAAAAAAGATTTGTACGGTTCAAATTGCCTGATACATCCACCCCGGAGCCAAATCCTATCCCGGACAGAGAACTCCTAAGTCCAGGAATCCACTCTTCGTTCACCACCTTATAAAAAGCTTCTCTCTCTTGCATTATGGCAGTATAGGCTGTGTTTATCCCAGGCATCAATGTAAAATAGACCACGCCCATAATCGCCCCTGTCAAAATCGTTACCACCCCCACTGCCTGCAAACCTGCTTTAGGCGCGGTTTCAAAATCTTGATATACAAGTACTGCTACCAGTCCTGTCACACAAAAAAACAATAGAAGAAAACCGGGAAATCTATCCAACGAACAAGCACAGGTAAACCAAAACACATTTCCAACCACCAACGTAAAAATTCTGTCATGTTTCCATCCAAACCCAGCCGTCAGTTCCAGCGGTATGAAACAAAATAATACGCTCATCGTCATCAACAAGGGCTCCAATTTCCCAACCGCTCCCGCCTCTGCCAACAATAGTTTCCCATTGGGCATACTGATATGAAACTGGTAAAGTGAATTTAATCGTTCCACCGTCCCCTTCAATACCAGGTATAATCCATACCCCAACTGCTTCCTGAAGATTACCGCAAAAATAAAATAGAATAGCATACACATGCCCAAACGAATCAGTTTTTTCTTCTTACTATGCCCCCGCCATACCAAAGCCCCCGCCACACAACAAAGGAACAAGCCTGGCCACAATAATACCCCGTTGAGCGTCACATCCTCCTGCACAACACTCCCCCGATTCCAAAGCAAGGCATCTCCTGAAGTAACATTCCAGGGCATGATATGCCACTGAATTCCCAATACCTCCAGAACCGCTCCCACAATACCCACACTGTTTACAAATAGCAGTAATAGTTCAAAGAATCTCTTCACCCTATTCATATACACATTGCTCCCCAAAGTATACTTTGCAATCCTCATCCAAATGGCAGCCCTGTTCCAGAAAAGCCACTTCCTCTTCCGATACAGGAATTCCCGCTTCTTCCTGTGCCAACAGTGCACAGACCCAACTCTGTAAAGCTTCTATATTGTCAATCTTATATTTCCAATATCCATGCCTTTGATGCCATATCACTTCCGGTTTCAGCAAATAATCCTTATTTTCTTCCGCAAAAAAATAAAGAAAGGAACAAGCTCTGTCCAGATACCGATCCCACGTTTCCCCATTGGCCTTAAAAAGTTCCGTATGTTTCAAATACAGCGTAACTGACTCACTTCTCTCCGCCTCTCTCACCTGCAGCTCCTCCAGCTTTGCCGCCAATTTCCAATATACCTTGTGCATACTATCGCCCCAGCGATACTCCCGCAACGCTACATCTCCCTCTTGTTCCTGGCCCGTATTTCGGGAAAATAATTCCAAAAGTTCCTGGTCATTCCCTATCAAGGGCGTAATCACAGGCGTAATACAAAATTTCACAGACGAAGCCGCCTTTACCGGCAAAAGAAAAAGCCCCAGATAATCGCAGATTCCCGCTTTCACAACAGAAAACGCTGCCTCTCCGCAGTGGGATGCGGACAGCTCCAAAATCACTTCTTCACACCCTCGCCCTAAGCCATACACCCACTTTTTCACCTTAGTCTCTCTTTCACCGGGCGGTTTCCAGCGAATCCTCATACGCAGCCGAGAGATTGGAAATATTCCTTTATTTTCCACTCTTAACAGAATTCTTACGATTTCCCCTCTGGTTACAAAACTCTGTTCCGCGCTTATACTCACCCTACATAAAAAAGCCTTCGGCGCCAATAAAAACAAACTGGCAAGCGGAAGGCAGATTGTACAGCAAAGTAAAAATCGCAAACCGGGGAAATCATACAACATAATAAAATAAATCCCCGCAGCCAGAAGCAGCAGACAGCCAATTCTTCTTCCTATCATCCTTTTTCCTATCCATTCCGGGGGCTGCAATTCCAAATACAGGCAATCCTCCCCTGACCCAGCCTATGCTCTCCTCTCACGGCGTCCCGGCTGGGGTTCCTTCACCTGTCCCAGGACTTCATCCAAAATATCCCCTGCTTTTCTGCCGTTCATTCTTGCCTTCTGGTTCAATCGAATTCGATGGATTCCCACATCATATAAAGCCATCTTCACATCTGCCGGCACCACATACTCACGATCCTCCAGCCAGGCATAAGCGCGCGCCATTTTTCCCAATGCCAAAGTTCCCCGCGGGCTAAAACCAAGCTCCGTCATTTCATGCTCCCTGGTGGCAGCGGACAACATTACCATATATTTATAGACTACGTCGTGGATAAATATCTTTTCTGCTTCCTCTTGCATGTCCAAAAGCTCTTCCCCAAAAATCACAGGCCTTATCTGCTCCAAAGGTCTGTCGCTATGGCGGCTTTTCAGCATCCTGATTTCATCTTCCGGTTCCGGATATCCCATACTGATGCAGATTAAGAATCTATCCATCTGTGCCTCCGGCAGTTTCTGCGTTCCAAAAGACCCCACCGGATTCTGTGTTGCCAACACAATAAAAGGACGGGGCACCTGTCTGGTGACACCGTCTACGGTCACATTTCCTTCTTCCATTACTTCCAGAAGCGCCGACTGGGTCTTTGGGGACGTTCTGTTAATCTCGTCCGCAAGCAGTAAATTACACATAACCGCTCCAGGATGATACACAAAACTTCCCGTTTCCTTCTGATACATGGAAAATCCTGTAATATCAGAAGGCATCACATCCGGCGTAAACTGTATCCTGTTAGACTGCAGCCCCATGGCTTTAGAAAAGGCAAGTGCCATTTCTGTCTTTCCCACGCCCGGAACATCTTCCAAAAGCACGTTGCCCCTTGCCAAAATCGCCGCCATTACCTTACGAATACAGTCATCCTTTCCCACAATTACTTTTTTCACTTCCCCCATGACCTGGTGTGCTTTATTCATTCTATCATCCATTTCCACTTTCAGCCAAGCTCAATTTACGGACTCTCTTTTCGACTCTTCCAAATTTTTACTTTCCAGATGGAATCTGAAAATACATTCCCCTATACACTGCGCTCACACACAGAAAGGATTATGCTCCTTTTCATATCCTATGGTAGTACTGTCCCCATGACCCGGATATACTCTGGTATCCTCCGGAAGTACAAAGAGTTTCTCCCTGATAGAACGAACTAACGTCCCCATACTTCCCGTAGGGAAATCCGTCCTGCCCACAGACCCTTCAAACAGGGTATCACCCGACACTAAAATTCCCGCCTCTTCAAAATAATAGCAAACACCTCCGGCCGTATGCCCCGGTGTGGCAATCACTTTGAACTGCATCCCGGCAATTGTATACTCGTCGCCATCCTTTACATATACATCCGCATATGCGGAACAAGCCCTTCCCGCCTGTTCCGACACATTCAGCCGGGGGCTTTTGAGCAATTCCCTCTCCGCTTCACAGGCATACGCCTTCACCGGTTCCCGTCCATCTGCTTCTGCCGCCCCATTGGCAGCGTCCCGCAGACGATCCAACCCCCATATATGATCAAAATGTCCATGCGTCAGCAAAATACCCATAATTTGAAATCCGTTTTTTTGCAGCGCCCCGTAAATATTATCTCCTTTGTCCGCCGGGTCTACTACAATTACCTCTTTCTCTCCCTCTCGATATAAAAAATAGCAATTCGTCTGACATACGCTTAACACCATACGTCCTATCTTGATTTCGCTCATCCCGTCGTCCTCTCTATATCCAGCACACTCTCAATATTGCGAATTTTATCTATGACACGATTTAGTTCCTCTCTTCCTTCCACCTCAAAGGTAAGCTGTAAAGTGGCTATCCCCTGACGATTTGTTCTGGAATTGAGAGACTGAATACTGATATTTCGCTCCGTTAAAACCTTTGTCACATCCACCAGCAATCCCTTGCGATCATTTGCATACACCTGAATCACCGCCACATATTTCCCCTGACTCTCTTCCGACTGCCATTCCGCGTCAATCACACGGGCCCTCTCTATCTCCGGAAGATTCATCATATTAATACAATCCGTGCGGTGAATGGAAATCCCCCTTCCTCTGGTGACGAAACCGATAATTTCATCCCCAGGCACAGGAGAACAACATTTCGAGAAACGCACCGACAAATCTGCAATACCCTTTACCACAATACCACTCTTAGGTCGTATAACCGCCGGTTTTGTTGCCGCTAAGTTGCCGGCCTCCGCAATACTCGCCAAAACCTCTTCATTGGTCATGGCTTTTCTATGCTCTCTGTCATAAAGTTCCTGCATCCTATTGACAATCTGGCCTTCTTTCAAAGCGCCGTGTCCAATGGCTGCCAACACAGAATCCCAATCCCGGAATCCATACTTACGCATAATAGCGTTCATATATTCCGTCTTCATAAGCTCAGACAGATTCACAGACCTTGTCTTACAATAATTTGTCAGTAGTTCCTTTCCCTTGACAATATTGTCTTCTTTTAATTCATTTTTAAACCATTGATGAATTTTATTTTTGGCCTGCGTACTTTTTACCACATTCAGCCAATCTCTGCTAGGTCCCTTAGAATTCTGTGAAGTAATAATTTCAATGCGGTCACCGTTCTTAATCTCATAATCTATGGTCACCAGTTTATCGTTCACCCTGGCTCCCACCATTCGATTCCCCACCGCAGAATGAATACTGTATGCAAAGTCAATGGTGGTAGAACCTGCGGGCAGATTCTTCACCTCACCTGAAGGAGTGAAGCAGTATACATTATCGGAAAACAAATCCAAATCATTCTTTAACAGCTTCAAAAACTCCCTGTTGTCAGACAAATCCTGTTGCCACTCCAGAATCTGCCGCAGCCAGGACAACTTCTCTTCCTCCTGGGCTTCCACCTTTTTCCCATCCGATGCTTCCTTGTACTTCCAATGGGCAGCAATGCCATATTCCGCTGCCTTGTGCATCTCAAAGGTACGAATCTGTATCTCAAAAGGCTGTCCCGAACTGCCAATCAGCGTGGTGTGTAAGGACTGATACATATTAGCTTTCGGCATGGCTATATAATCCTTAAATCTGCCCGGAATAGGTTTGTACATCTCATGAATTACACCCAAAGCCGCATAACAATCCTTAATGCTGTCCACAATAATCCGAACTGCAAACAGATCATATATCTGATCCAATGTCTTATCCTGATTTTTCATTTTTTTGTATATGCTGAAGAAATGTTTTACACGGCCGTCAATTTTCGCCTTGATGCCCGCTTTCTGGATATGCTCGCTGACCTCGTCCACGATACTTTGAATATATTTTTCCCGAACGCTTTTGCGAAGGGCTATTTTTTCTACCAAATCATAATAAACATCCGGTTCCAGATATTTTAATGACAAATCGTCTAATTCCGTCTTAATCTTGCTGATGCCAAGCCTCTGAGCGATGGGGCAATAAATTTCCAATGTCTCTTTTGCAATGCGCTGTCTGCTTTCAGGACTTTTATACTTCAAAGTCCGCATGTTGTGAAGCCTGTCAGCCAATTTTATCAAAATCACGCGAATATCTTTTGCCATCGCCAAAAACATTTTGCGAAGATTCTCCGCCTGCATTTCCAGCTTTTCATCCACCTGATCCGTCCCCGTTGTCAGAGGCAAATGTTCCAGTTTCGTGACGCCGTCCACCAACAGCGCCACATCCTTCCCAAATTCCCTCTGCAAATCTTCTTCGGTCATAAAGGTGTCCTCTACCACATCATGCAGAAGCCCCGCCACAATAGTCTCCTTATCCAATTCCAAATCTGCCAGAATAATCCCCACATCCAAAGGATGAATAATGTACGGTTCCCCTGACTTACGGAACTGATTCTTATGAGCCTCCGCCGCAGTCTTATAAGCCTTTTCAATCATGGAAATATCATCGCTGGGATGGTATCTGTGTACATGGGCAACAAGTTCCTGATAAAGCGCGTCAGGATTTACAAATTCCTGCGGCTCCCCCATCTTCCCATCGTCAAAAATGCCTTCAATTTTTTCTTCTGCCATAGACATCCACGCTTTCCTGCCTTTTTGTGATCTTTCCGTCGCTCCGTTCTAAAACATCTGCCCAAATCTTCGGACACACAGATAAAACCAGATAAATCCTTAATTGCCTTCATAACGGATTGCCGAATCCAACCGATACCCGGCAATCTTTTCCCGACCTTTCAATCCGGCCAACTCTA
Source organism: Lachnospiraceae bacterium (assembly GCA_022793065.1). GTDB lineage: Bacteria > Bacillota > Clostridia > Lachnospirales > Lachnospiraceae > Acetatifactor. Next base: position 40,117 of record JAAWCE010000054.1, on the reverse strand, counting down.
TCAGCACCACAATTCCTACCACAACTCCGCCCAACTGCTCAATCAGCTTAATCATAGCTTCTGTGGTTCCGCCGGTTGCAATCAAATCGTCCACAATCAACACTCTCTGCCCCGGTTTGATGCTGTCTCTGTGCATTTCAATAGTCGCTTTTCCATATTCCAAATCATAAGAAACAGAAACGGTCTCTCTGGGAAGCTTTCCCGCCTTACGGATCAACACAAAAGGCTTTTTATTATTATAAGCAATAGGGGTTCCAAATATAAATCCTCTGGACTCAGGCCCCGCCACCACATCATAATCCAAATCCTTCACTTTCTCCTGCATCGTATCCACAGCAAGCCGTAAGCCTTCCGCATCCTGCAATACACTGGTCACATCGCGGAAAATAATTCCTTTCTCCGGGAAATCAGGAATACTTACCACATATTCTTCTAATTTTTTTTCACTCATTATTATACCCCCTGTGCGCTATAGCGCACATACCAATCAATATTTGAAAGACTTTATCGTCAGTACGACTGTATTACGGCTTACCCGAAAACTCAAAGCACTCGCTCACCCTGCATTTATCCATAAAATATTTAATAATGTCACTTCTCGTAACAATACCAATAAACACATTTCTGTCATCTATCACAGGGACAAAATTCTGGCTCTTGGCACGCTCCAGAAGATGCTCCATGGCAGTGTCAATACATGCCGGCTTCACCTTTCCGTTCTGTATAAAATCCCGCACTTTCATATGTTCCAGTTTTTTTAACGTTATATCTTCAAAACTTTGATTATAAGCAAGAATATTCCATAAAAAATCCCCTACACTCACCACCCCTACATATCTGTCTTCCACATCAATGACAGGTATTGCGCTGAACCCGCTCCTGCGAAGTTTTTCCAGCCCTTGGCGCAGCGTCATATTATCATGCAGATAAGCCACTTCAGACTTAGGCAATAAAAATGATGCAATATTCACTGTTTTGTTCCCTCATCCTTTTCTAAATCAATCTTGATACCGCCTTCCTGGGCACCGGAATTCTCCTGTATTTTGTCCTCATCCTCACTGTTTTGCTCCGCGGCATCCTCCTGCAGGTCTTCCTGTGACTCGTTTTCCTGATTTACAACTTCAACATAAGTACTGTCCACCGCATACAGATTTTCGTAATATTTCTTAATCTTTCCCGCAAAAAATAATACAACAAAACAATCTGTAGCGCCGCTGAAAATTAAACTTACTCCCACTAGCTGAAACAGCAGCAACGCCGTCTCAAAAGGATTGAAAATCACCACAACGCCAATCAACACATTGATGACTGCCAAAATCAGCATCAGCACCCAGTTCCCATATTCCATCCGTTTCATGTCTATGACATCCTGAAGCTTGCTGCATCCGCTGGCCAAAACCAAAATTCCCAAAATAACCGGCACCAGCTCTATCAACCAATCAACTTTGTAAAGTACGATAATACCAATGGCAATACTCACCAGACCATACACAAAATCATTTCGATAATAATTTTGATGCGCCTCTCTTAACAGATAACAGATCATGGATACCGCGCCTGCGATAATGAGCAGCGCGCCGATCAGATACCCTATCGTCTTAACCATTGTCTCAGGAATCACAATACATACTATTCCCAACACAATATACAGCAATGAAATCAGAATCGCATCCCACTTAATCTGTTTCAGAAGTTTTTTCATCCTTACACCCTCTCGCCCGCATTAGCGGGTATGCCAAATCAACCCTTCTGCTGCTTTCTGCCGCAACACTTTTTATACTTCTTTCCGCTCCCACAGGGACAGGGATCATTGGGGTACACTTTGGCTTCCTTCACAATTGTTGTAGAAGCTTTTTGTTCCTTGTAAAGTGCTTTTCTTGTATCCTCGTCAAATATATCTTTCCATTCCTCCAGATTATAAAGCCAGTCGGCGTCCACAGCCACCATATTTTTATAGAGAAGCTCCTTGTCAAATCCCAGGTTTACTATAGTATCCTCTTCCATTTCTTCTATTGGATTAGGAGTTACCAGACTGTCATTAATGCCATCCAGAAAACCTGTCATAGTCATAATCGTAACCTGATATTTTTCAGCCAATTCCTTCACCGTTCCCTGAACCACTTCGTCAGGATTCTTTAACAACTGGGCATAAATGGCTTTTTCCTCCTGAAAATATGCTGCCCACAGCTTCTGCAGCTTGTCCTGACCTAACGCCTGGTTATAAGCCACTTCTTTCCATTTTTCCAACAATGCCATATCGCTTACCACCTTTTTCTTCTTATTCCCGCCAGCCATCGCCGGCTTTTCTTCAATGCCGGATAACTTTTCCTCCGATTTGCCATAATGGCTTTTATCCGCCATTTCTATATAGTATATAACAGATTAAATGTGAAAACAACAACAAATTTCCGAAAAAAATTTTATTTTAGGTATAAAAAAATTTTGAAAGGTAAAAATATTCAACATAGTACAAAAGATAAAAAATAATACTTAGGCTCCGTTTTACGGAACCTTATCCTCCCCTTTGATCCCGGGCTTCGCGTTAGTGCAGGTCCGGGATTATTGCTTTTGGCTTTTTACATGTGGACAGGGGAATTTGACTGTGTTATAATAATTTGGGCAGCATACGTCCCCCAACGCAGATGCCGGAAAGGAATTCGGGGCTGTTCAAATCAGAGTGTAGAGACGGTACCGGATTAGGAGAAACCACATGAAAAATGACGAGAATAAACCTGTTAAAAGAAAGGTAACTTCCAAACAAATTGTAGCCCTTATAGGCGTCATACTATTGGTACTATTATATGTCATTACCTTAGTGGCTGCCCTGGCAGACAGGTCCTCTTCCGCAAGCTGGTTTCGCATTTGTCTGGCCGCAACCATTGCACTGCCTCTGATTATCTGGATCTATACCTGGCTTTACGGCAGGATGACCCAAAGACCGGCCATCGGAGACCCCGATCTGCCAAAACAAAATGAAGATGACCAAAAAAAGTCCCATACATCCCAAAATAATGAAAGTAATTAAGATATGCAGATCAGAAAATCAGAAAACATAAGTTTCAGGAGCGGGCCAAAAACGGAAATAACGATCAAACACATCCCATAGCTGCAAGCGCTGCCTGCACCTGTTCCTTTGTATGAAATACAATTCCAGCAAAGCCCATCTGCACCGCAGCTTCCACATTTTTTGGCAAGTCGTCAATAAAGACACATTCTTCTGCTTCCAAATTATAATGTGCAAGCAGAAGCTTGTATATTTTCTCATCCGGTTTTATAACCCTTTCACGATAAGACAAAATGCCTCCGTCCATATAGGGCAGAAAATCCAGGGCATCACTGCACTCCGTGTAAGCCTTATCCGAAAAATTGGACAAATAATACACGCCGTATCCCTTTGCCTTCAGCTCCCGAACCCAGGGAATGGCGTATTCGCGCTTTGTCACCATACCCGTAATATTTTCAAACGCAAGATATAATTCCTTCTCAATTTCCGGGTCCATCTTGACAAATTCTTTTATCAACTGTTCCTCATCCCACACACCGCGGTCAATTTCATTCCACAAAGGACTTAACAAAGAAGCTTTTGCAATACGTTTTATCATTGCCTTGTCAAACCCCTTATCCTGCAGAAAGCCCTCCCAACGAAAATCTGTTAATACATTTCCAATATCAAATACTATATTCCGAATCATATTTACCCTCTGCTCCACCTGTTTCTTCCACATTTATCTCATGGATTTCTTATTCCCATAATTCCCAAAAGCTTTTCCGCCGCCACGGAATAAGACGCCTTACTGCTTGTCACCACGCAAAACTGCCTTTTGGGTATCATCTTATTAAACATCAGTTCAAAAAGCTTTCCCGATTCCAAATCCTGCATCGCAAAGTCTCTGACCACACAGCCAATGCCCAAATTTCTCAAGGCAAACTGTACAATCATATCACTGTTGGCCAGCTCAAACTCCGGTCGTAATGTAACCCCATTCCCTTCCAGATAAGTATCCATATAATTCCTGGTACTGGTATTCTTTTCCAGAAAAATCATAGGCAATTGTTCCAATTCCTGAAAATCCAACATTTTATTTTTATACGAAATAAACCGTCGTCCGGCTACAAACACATCCTCTATTTCCCGTACCGCCTCCGCCCGTATATCTCCATCCTGCCCGAACGGAGTACTGACAACCCCAAAATCAATCTTGCCTTCCCGCAAAAGTTTCAAAGTCCCCGGCGTCGGCGCATTGCTTACCGTCACTTTAATACCGGGAAATCGTTCATGAAATTCTTCCAAAAACGGAAGCAGATAAAACCGCAGCGTCATATCACTTGCACCGATGTGTACCTCGCCTATGTCAAGATTCCGCATCTGTCTGACTTTTTCCACTCCCTGTTCTATCTGCTCATATCCCTTTTCTACATAGGCATACAGAACCGCCCCTTCCCCTGTAAGCCTTATTCCCTTAGAAGCACGCCGAAACAGCGGCACTCCCAGAATCCGCTCCAACTGCTTTAAGGACTGGCTTACCGCAGGCTGCGATATGGAAAGTTCATTCGCCGCCCCGGTAACGCTGCCCAATTTTGCCGTATAATAAAAAACTTTAAAATACTCTAAGTTTGCAACCATAGCCATCCTTCCAAAATTTCCTCTCTACGGCTGACATTGTAACGCTTCTCTCAAGCTTTCCATGGCGTATAAATAATATCCTCTCTGCCGGGTCCATTGCTGACCATTGTGATTGGATATCCTATTCTTTCCTGGATAAACTCAATATATTTTCTGCAGTTTTCGGGAAGCTCTTCATATTTCTTTATTCCACGAATCTCACATTTCCAGCCAGGCAGCTTTTCCAGAACAGGTTTCGCCTTCTCAAGTTTTGCCGTCACCGGAAACTCTGTAACAATTTCTCCATCAATCTCATATCCCACGCACACGGGAATTTCATCCAGATATCCCAGCACATCCAGAACGGTAAACGCCACATCCGTAGTTCCCTGCAGCCTGCAGCCATATTTTGAAGCCACACAGTCAAACCATCCCACGCGCCTAGGCCTGCCTGTGGTAGCACCATATTCCCCGCCGTCGCCGCCTCTTCGCCGCAGCTCTTCCGCCTCTTCGCCAAACAGTTCCGACACAAATGCCCCCGCACCAACTGCGGAAGAATATGCTTTACATACTGTCACAATCTGTTTGATTTCATAAGGGGGAAGCCCTGCGCCAATAGCGCCGAAAGCTGCCAGCGTTGAAGAAGACGTCACCATAGGATAGATACCATGATCCGGGTCTTTTAACGTTCCCAACTGTCCTTCCAGCAGAATCGTCTTGCCCTCTTTCAGCGCTCTGTCCAAAAAAGCGGACACATCACACACATAGGGAGCAATCATATCCCTGTATCCGTGTAATTCCTCCAAAAGCGCCTGTGAATCAAGCGCCGGCTTATGATACAGATGCTCCAAAAGTACGTTTTTTGTCTCACAAATACGCTCTGCCTTTTCTTTTAAAAGCTTGTCGTCAAAAAGTTCGCTTACCTGAAAACCAATCTTGGCATATTTGTCGGAATAAAAAGGCGCAATGCCGGACTTCGTAGAACCAAAAGATTTTCCGCCCAATCGTTCTTCTTCATATTGGTCAAATAAAATGTGATAAGACATCACAATCTGTGCCCGCTCAGATACCAAAATCTTTGGATTGGGCACCCCTTTCTCCACAATAGACTGAATCTCCTTCACCAACAAAGGAATATTTAATGCTACCCCATTGCCTATAACGCTGGTAATATGATCGTAAAACACACCGGACGGCAGTGTATGCAGTGCAAACTTACCATAATGGTTCACAATGGTATGCCCTGCATTGGCGCCTCCCTGAAACCGTACAACAATATCCGCTTCCTGAGCCATCATATCGGTAATTTTTCCTTTTCCCTCGTCACCCCAGTTAGCTCCAACAATTGCCTTAACCATATCTTCCTCCATTTTCTGCCGCCCGACAACAACTTTCTCATTTTACGCTTCCGTGGCTTTCCTCCAATTTCTTCCCAACGCCATCCCATATTCTATTGAAATTTCCAGGCAGCTCTTATGTTCAGATATAGTATAACACATTTTGTTTTATAAGTAAAATCAATATAATTTATGAGTTTTATAAGGTATACTTAATAATCAATTCTATATTCTGCCCTTATATCACTCCTGCATCATACATTAGCCCTGACCAAATCCATATTATAAACCTCTATTTCCCTTTCCATCCGTAATTTCGGGTATTTTATCCAATCCTCCCGGTATACTTGGCACTTCTTCTATCTCTCCCGGCCCGTTGGATAAATCTCCCATATTTTCCGGAAACTCAGGCAAGGCTCCCATCTCTCCCGGCCCATCGGGCAATTCGCCTCTATTTCCAAAGGAATCAGGCATACCGGACATATTGCTCTGATCCCCCCAGGAATCGGGCATATCAGACATTCCACTCTTACTTCCTGATACGTCGGGCAAATCTTCCATCGCATCCGGAACATCCGGTATGGCTTCCATATCCCCCGGAACCCTGGGAGTGTCTCCCCTATCCCCTCTGCCCACGTGTCCTCCGCCCATTCCAGGTCTAACTCTCTCCATACCGCTGCCATAAATCAAACTTTTCAAAGTCACGGATTGTTTGGAATTTCCTGCCAAAATGGTATAAGTTCCTCCCAATACCAATTCAGGGCTGCTGACCATGACGGATTGAAATGCTTTTTCTGCCGTATAAGTTATGATCTCTTCTCCATTTTGGTCTTTTACAATGATTTTCGCACCGGCTTTCTCATCGGCCGTGTTGATCAAGATAGCCCCCTGGGTGGAAGTATCGCCAAAATTCATCGCCATTCCTGAACTTCCCAACGCCACCACAACTCCACCTGTAATTTCCCCCACGCCGTCATAATCCAGCGCTCCATTGGCATTATCTTCCGGACCGGATATATAGACTTCCCCTCCGGTCACTGTCAAATCACCATTAGAATCGATTCCGTCCCCATCTGCATGAATGTAAAGTATACCGCCGGAAATCAATAGGGACGCATTGCCCCCATCTCCAAAACTATCTCTGCCAAAGGCCCCTCCAAATCCGCTGTTATCATTTCCTCCCGCCGCATTTAACCCATCATCGGAAGCATACAAGCTGATATTCCCACCTGAAATCACCACATCCCTTCCTTCAATGCCCTCATAACTTTGGGAAATAGCAATGGAGCCTCCTGCGATTTGCACCTTTTCATCCCCATGAAATCCATCATCTCCAGTGGCAACCTGATATTCGCCGCCGTTTATGGTAAGATTTCCATTGGAATGTATCCCATCATCCTGAGCGTCAATTATAAATTGCCCCCCATTGACCACCAATGGGCCTGATGCTTTGATTCCTTTTGTGCTTACGGCATGGCCATTTTCATCCTTTGCAGCCGTTTTGTTGGCGCTGCCGCCCCCTGACGTAATCGCAAAACTTCCCCCGTCAATCTGTAAGCATCCGCTGGCGCTGATACCGTCTCCACCGGCATCCATTGTAAATTCGCCGTCCTTAATATAGACATATCCCTTTTCCTCATTGGTATCATGTTCGGAATGAATGCCGTCTTTGCCGGAAACTATGGAAATAGCGCCATTTGCAATACGTACACTGTCCTTACCGGAAAGTCCATGTCCGGCAGCTTTCACAGATAAATTTCCGCCTGTAATTTTCAAATCGTCCTTGGATACAATTCCATGCCCTTCCTCCGCCGTAATTTCAAGGCTTCCCATGCCATTTATGGTAAGATCCGTTTTAGAGAAAATAACACCATCTACCTTACTGTCCTCCGAATCCTCATAGCTTCCTGTGTTTTTCAAAGAATTAACGGTTCCTTCCGCCAACGTGACAAAAACTTTGTCTGCGTTTTTCACATAAAGCGCCCCATTTGTACTATTGGAAATGGAGGCATTATCAAGTACCAGTTGAACTTTATCCCCATCTCCTGCAGCAATTTCAATCATACCCTCCTGCAAATTTCCCGAAAAAACATATGTACCTTCCTTTGTAATGGTAATCCTGTTTTCCCATATCTCTACCGCATTGGAATCACTTCTTGCTTTTCCATCCTCCAGGGTAATCCTTACAGCATCCCCAGCCCCATACGCCCCTTCCAAATCCCTTTCCGTAAACAATTCTTCCACGGCCAGCACATTGACTGCTTCTGCATTTGCCCACGCTGCCTCCGCCTGTTGACTTTGCCCATCATTGTTTCCCGCTTCCGCTCCGCCCATGCCATTGTCGGACGCAATATCCTGATCCAATACGCTGCCGGAATTACTGCTTCCTGTCCCCTGCTCCCCTATGACACCGCCATTTTCGCTTCCCATTTCTCCGCTGCCATTACTGTCAGATCCATTCCCGCTTCCTGTACTGCCCGCCGCTGCGCCTCCTGCTTCCACAGCGCCATCCACATTATTTGCACCGTTTCCATTTACCACATTCGAGTCATTTCCGCAAGCTGTCAAAGATGCTATTAACATCACTGATACCAGTACAATAGAAGAAAGTTGATTCAACTTATTCCAAACCATTTCTTTTATTCCCATATCTTTTTCACCCTTTCCGGCCTCCATGCTATGCTTTCATTTCATATCTCTTTCTTCTGCTTATTACTTATAATTCACATACCGAGGTTTCCTGATGCTATTAACAACTATGCCCTGCAATACCACATTACATCAAATCCTTCTTCTGATATACTACAAACGATGCACAAAGGGCTATTCCAAACACAGCCGCACCCACGCCAATTTCACGGAGCCACACATCCGTATTCCCGCCTGAAAAAATATCTGCGGCATTGCTGTACGAAAACGGTGTAAAATACTTTAACTTGTCCAATGCCGGAACCACTTTACTGCAAATATCCATCATATACAGAAACATTGCAATGCCCACCGCCGCGCTTATGGGTCTTTTCCGGCATATTACCGAAAGCAGAAAACAGACCGTCCCTATTTCCAGACACATGAAAAAAGCCGCTCCATGATATTTTGCAAAACTTTCCATATGGGGCATACTCCCCATCCATGCAAACCCCAACAGAACCAAACAGACGCAGATTCCGTGAAAAGTAAATGACAATCCCACAAACGCACCGAATTTTTCCGCAAGAATTTTTCCTCTGCTCAAAGGAAGCGCGTTCAGAAATTCATAGGTTTTTCCCTCTTCTTCCTTTGCCACCAGCCCTGCGCCTAACATTGCACTATATACGGCCCCTCCCAGTGAAAATAAAATGGATATCTCTACGGCATAATACCCCTCCAAAGTACCAATATTAACTTTGTCCATTCCCAATGCTTCCGAAAAGGCTCCCATATTGGCAAACACATCGGCCATTTCACTGACCGAGTCTTCCAGGCTGCCATATAGCAAAAGACAGCCCACACATATCCCTCCCACACACAATGCCCAAATTACCATTGATTTAACATTCATTTTATATTCCTGCCAAAACAAACTCATATCCCGCCCCTTTCTGCTGACAATCCGCTTCGTACTGATTTCTTTCATAACTTATCCGTAAAAATGAATAAACACTTCTTCCAGAGAAGGCTCCGAAATCAACAAATCTTTTACTTCCAATCCCTGCAACGCCCTAAGCAAGATTTTCATTTCTCCCTGATAAGAAAAGCCGATTCCATCCTCCCAACGCACAACCTGAGAAACGCCCTCCAACTCAGGTATCCGGGTCGTTCCATATATTTTAATTTTACGCAATGCCTGCAGTTTCGTCCTTGTCAGATTTTCTACGGTATCCACCTTTACCAATTCTCCCTCCCGCAAAATACCCACATGCCTGCAATATTTTTTCACCTCCGGCAGCACATGGGAAGAAAGAAAGCAAGTCATTCCCTCCCGGTTGCGTTCCATCAGCAAGTCAAAAAATGCCTCCTGCATTAAAGGGTCCAGGCCGGAAGTTGGCTCGTCCAATATGACCAAATCCGGCTTATGCTGCAAAGCGCAGACAATACTGACCTTTTTACGATTTCCCAGCGACAACTCCCGAATCTTCTTATTGCGGTCAACCTCCAATATTCTGCAAATCCGCTCTTCCTCTTCCCTGCAATCCATACCTCTCAATGCAGCCCCATAACGAATCACCTCTCCCGCTTTCATGGAAGGATAAAAATACGCCTCCGAAGGCATATACCCCACCCTTTTTAAGATCTCCGCCATTTGTCCTCTGCCCACTTTTGTCCCCAGCATATATGCCTGGCCGCAGGAAGCTGTAATCATACCCAACAGACATCTGATAGATGTGGACTTTCCGGCGCCGTTAGGCCCCAGATATCCAAAAATATCCCCTTCCTCCACCGACATTGTAATATCGTGTATCCCTCTGTTTTTGCCATATGTTTTTGTCAGATTTTTCATTTCAATCGCATTCATGTTTGCCTCCCCGCTGATATTCCTGCAGCATTACATTTAATTGTTTCGTATCGATTCTTCGTTTCACCTTATTGGCCAGAAACGCACTCACATATAACAAAATACAATAGAAAGCAAACACAATTGTTGCTATTATATTTCTGTCAAACCATTTCCTCCAATAGCTGATTCCCACATATATTGCAGCGCACACCAATATGGATACCGCTTGCTTTAACGATAAGTTCTCCGCCTCATCAAAATTATTCAAACACAAGACCTGAAAATATCCCATCCCATAAGTAGCCAAAATCATTTCCAACATATGAAGCAAACTTGCCAAATAAATCCCTTGACACAGCAAATACATGGCATAAAAAAAGAGAATTGTAAAGAAATACAGACAAGCCTTATATTCAATCCCTATTTCCATGCTCAGATAATATCTGAATTTTTCACTATTCCACCATTTCTGCCCATGCTTCAATTCTCTTTCCTTTCGCCCCAGCACTTGTTCAGACTCCTCATGTTTCTGTTCTTTTTTCATCGTTCCCTCCAGATTTCCTGTTACCCTCTTTCAGCCTGCGCCGCAGCGTCTCCGCATATTTTCTTGAAATTATAACCTTTTCCCCATTTTGCAGCGCCGCCAGAATCCGTCCTTCCGGCTGACTCTTTAACCACTCCACCCGATACAGATTCAACGCCATAGTTCTTGTACATCTTACAAATCCATATTCTTCATATTGATAAATAATGTCCTCCAGCTTATCTCTCAAACGATATACTTCTTTTTCCAGACAGGCATATAACATTCCATCCACACTTTCAAAGTAATATACATCCTCCGGCGCAAAATAATATACCTGTTTCGTCTCATCCTTCATCCCTTCCATTCTGTTGCCGCTTCTGGAAGCTAACCTGATAAAATCGGAGATTTCTGGCGTCATTTCATGATATCTGACAATGATTTCTTCCTCCCCCGGCTTCACTTTCCGCAATGTAATTTTCATATTTTTACCCTTCTCAATTTCTGCACAAACTCCCCCTTGAAACGTAGAAAGCAAATGTAATTTTCTATCATCTTAAGCTTATTATATCCATCCACAGTCATCTGGCAATAGATTGTCTCCCCAAATACACAAAAGTATGGTTAAAATACAAAAAGACAATTTATTTTCCGCCAGGAAAATAAATTGTCCTACAAAGCTTCTTACGCCTGCACATTTTGTCTCTCAAAAAATACGTCAATATTTTTCTTAATTTCCGCCGGATTCAGCGATTTGACAAGATATCCATCCGGTTTTAAAGCCTTTACCTTTTCAACACTTTGTCTATCCACCCTTCCCGTAAGGAAAATCACTGGAATATCCGCCATTTCTTTCTCGGAGCGAATCATTTCCAATACCTGCCTGCCATCGCAAACCGGCATTTCATAGTCCAGCAAAACCAGATCCGGCCGATCCAGGGTAATACCTCTGAACGCTGAAAGTCCTGAGTTCGCCATTGACACCTGATAATCCTCCTCCAGCAACCCTTTGATGGCGTGACGCACCACATCAGAATCATCCACCAAAAGTATCTTCTTTTTCTTGACTTCCTCATTTTTCTTAAGATATTCCTTAATCTCCGCCATAGCATTTTCCGCCGTTATGGAAGTCCCCAGTCCGTTCTGAAGCAGATGCGGGGCAATGATACAGTATGCAAAATATCCTTCCCCTGTGTCAAAAAGCAAGCTGCACTGAACATGCTCTCTTGCAAACGTAGCGTTAAACTGCTCATATGTAAGGAGATTTTCTTCCCGCAATTCATACATCGCAGCAGAAGGAAAATGCTCGCTGATACGATTTAAAAACTGCTGCGCCGTATATCTGGTAGCATTCATCACCATGGTATCCACTTCTTCCGCAACGGTTCCTATAATCTGTCCCATGGTATTCAGCAGCAGCTTTTCTTCAAAAACCAAAATGGTTTCCCACGTATCTCCCTCTTGGGTCACATAAGCCAAACGATAGTAAATTCCCTTGCCAAACTTTTCCCCGCCATAATTGCTGCTGATCACCTTGGCCTTTAGCCCGAACAAATCATTCAAAAGCTGTTTGATGACTTCCCTCATTGCCGCCTGCTCTTCCTCCGGCAGCAGTCCAATCCAATTACTTGTAACTTTTCCCGTAATTGCACGGTCTTCTGTCAGTGTATGCCCAATCAGCCAGCCGGCACAAACCCCCATAAAATGGTCCACCGCCTCCTGGGAATAATTGGTTCGCTCCAATTCCTTTTCCAATGCCGGCAATGTCTTAAGCCGAAAATTATCATGCAAACGCCTATGGGTTTCAAACCCAATATAACCAATTGACGCCATATAAACTTCTTCCTCTGCAAAATGCTTCATGGCATGCCGTTTAAAATACTTAATCCCTTCCTGAAAAACCCATTGACTATTCTCATCATTTGCATCAGAAGAAAACAATTTATTCATAATACTGAATAACTTCTTGTGTTCTCTGTCAATAAATTCTACCCCGATATTAAACCTATCCTGCCATACCAACTGATTACCCATCTCCAATAATTCCTCCTTCAACACACACAATGAATTATCAAAAAATATATTACGATATAATCTATATCACAACGCCGTTTTTAATGCCCTCCAACACAGACAGTCAAGCCAAAAACGCCTTCTCATTCTCTCATAAAAAAAATGTCAAATATACACTCTCATCATACTAATTTCATGCACAAGAGGGTGTGTAAACACCCCTCTTTAAGCGCATATGGAATCAACAGTTGACACAATGCTTCTCTGTGTCAACATTATACCATCAGATTATCCTATTTGTCAAAGCAAATTACACCTGGACGCCGAACTGTTACATAAACTTCTCGTGCAAATTTACTTGATTTTTTTACTCTTATGCAATACACTTATATAATATAATTGGCACACAAAATAATAATATAATACCAATCAAGCAAAAGGAGACAATATGAGTACTCAAGAGTTAAAACCTGTCAAAGAAGGCAAGGTACGTGAAATTTACGACAATGGAGATACCTTGATAATGGTAGCAACAGATCGAATTAGTTGCTTCGACGTCATTCTGAACAACAAGGTAGACAAAAAAGGAACCGTATTAACCCAATTATCCCAATTTTGGTTCAATATGACGAAAGACATACTGCCAAACCACATGATTTCCGTAGATGTAAAGGACATGCCTGAATTCTTCCGCCAGGAAAAATTCGATGGGAACAGTATGCTGTGCCGAAAGCTGCAAATTCTGCCAGTGGAATGTATTGTTCGGGGCTATATTACCGGAAGCGGTTGGGCAAGCTATCAAAAAGATGGTACTGTCTGCGGAATCAAACTTCCCGAAGGTCTGCAGGAATCCGATCAACTGCCTGACCCCATCTATACCCCTTCTACCAAAGCTGAAATTGGCGACCATGACGAGAATATCTCTTTTGAGCAAAGCGTGGAGTATCTGGAGGCACGATTCCCCGGAAAAGGCGCCGAATATGCCGGTAAACTTCGGGACTATTCCATTGCGCTGTATAAAAAATGTGCAGAATACGCTCTGGGCCGCGGCATTATTATTGCAGACACAAAATTTGAATTCGGCCTGGACGATGAGGGCAATATCGTATTAGCCGACGAAATCCTCACTCCCGACAGTTCCCGTTTCTGGCCTGCAGAAGGTTATGAACCCGGACATGCACAGCCTTCCTTTGACAAGCAGTTTGCCAGGGATTGGCTGAAAGCAAATCCTGACCATAATTGGACTCTTCCGGATGAAATTGTCCGCAAGACCATCGACAAATATTTGCAAGGTTATGAACTTTTGACAGGAACCCCCCTTATTTGATGCCCTAAAAGGAAGATAATTTCCGGGAATTCTTTTGTCATAAATAAAAACGATATGAAAAACGGCTTTTATGGAGACACCCTTTTTCATATCGTTTTTATGTTGATACTTTTTTACTTTCGTTCATTTTTACTTTACTTTTGCTTTTTTATTCTTTTCTCTCAGTTGTTTTTCTATGGTACATGCAATTCTTGATTTTACCAAATCAGAAATCTCCTGTGTAGTCATTTCATAATATTCTTCATATAATATTGGTTCCAGAAAATGTACCTGCGTCCTGACACGGCGCAGAGAATTGACGCCAAAGGGCTTATAGGAATCTATAATTGCCACAGGAACAATGGGCGCTCTGGCTTTGGTAGCACACTTAAAAGACCCCGCTCTAAAATCCTGCATGGAGTTTTTATTGTGGTCATAACCGCCTTCCGGAAAAACAATGTAACGGCGTCCCGCTTTCACTTCATCCGAAATCTTCAGTATTGTCTTCATCTGACTCTTCATATCGTGCTTGTCCAGCCTGCTTCCCTGGACAAGATCAATAAATGAATCCGCAATGGGAAGCTTGGACCGATAGGCGTCCATTACAATCGTACAGGGGGTTGGATGCGCATACATAATCCCCAACGTGTCATACTTCCCCTGATGATTGGGATACATTACATATCCCCCTTCCTTGGGCAATAATTCCTGACCAGTACTCTCGGTCTCAATTCGCCCGTTATACATCATGATAGAAATGCACCTGCGAGCTATTTTATAACGTCTCTCTTCCGAAAAATTATCACCATGCCGCTCAATATAATGTGCTTTGCAGATATAATAAACCACAAACGGCAGAGAAACCACTATTACATAACATAATCTTAACATAAATCACCCCCGAAATATGTCAAAACACATCGTCATCTTTCGAGTATAGGAAAATTACCGAATACTGTCGGAAGCTTCCTCTCCTTCGTCTCCGGTTACACCATCCCAACAATAAGTACAAAGCTTGCATCGGTCAATTCCCACAGATGCAATCATATCATCCAGCCTGTGATAACGCAGACTGGTAAAATTCAACTGCTTCCCAATACGGTTCACCATCTCCTTATACTCGGAGGAGTCAGGATCCGCATAGCGCCTCAAATTAACATGATTTCCCATTTCCTCGTCATCGGATTTTCCTTCTTCAGTCCTCATTTCCTTTATAACCCGCCGGGTAATTAAATCCATCTCCGATGCGGAACGGGAAAAATTCAAATATTTACAGCTAAACAGCAGTGGGGGACAAGCCGGACGAATATGCACTTCCTTTGCACCGCTTTGATACAGAAATTCGGTAGTGCTCCGCAACTGTGTTCCTCTTACGATAGAATCGTCAATTAACAGCAATTTATTACCCTGAATTAAATCCTGCACTGGTATCAGCTTCATTTTAGCAATCAAATCCCGCTGTGTCTGTATGGATGGCATAAAGGAACGAGGCCAGGTTGGTGTATATTTAATAAAGGGTCTTGAAAAAGGAATTCCCGACCTGTTGGCATAGCCGATGGCATGGGCCGTGCCGGAATCCGGCACTCCCGCCACAATATCAGGTTTTACATTGTCCCGTTCCGCAAGCAGAGAGCCACAATTATAACGCATTTTTTCCACGCTGATGCCCTCATAGGACGATGAGGGATAACCATAGTATACCCATAGGAAAGTACAAATCTTCATTTTCTTCCCCGGCTGCACCAAAGTGTGGACTCCCTCCGGCGTCACCACCACAATCTCACCGGGACCTAATTCTCTGTCCGCCACATATCCCAGATTCAAATAGGCAAAACTCTCAAACGAAACACAGTGAGCATCCCGACGCTTCCCTACAGACACCGGCGTCCTGCCCAGCAAATCCCTGGCCGCATAAATCCCCTTTGGCGTCATGAGCAAAATGGTCATGGAACCGTCAATGCTTTCCTGTGCATAACGAATACCTTCCACCAAATTTTCTTTTTGATTGATCAGTGAGGCAACCAATTCCGTTGCATTGATATCCCCTCCGCTCATTTCCAGGAAATGAGAATGTCCTCCTGCAAACAAATTGCGAATGAGCTGATCCGTATTATTAATTTTACCCACGGTAGAAATTGCATAGGTTCCATGATGAGAACGTACCATCAAAGGCTGGGGTTCATAATCTGATATACAACCAATACCTATATTCCCCTTCATGGTATTGACTTCTTTATCAAATTTCGTGCGGAAAGGGGCGTTTTCAATATTGTGAATGGCTCTGTCAAACCCCTGCTCTTTACTGTAAACCACCATTCCAGCACGTCTGGTTCCCAAATGAGAATGGTAATCCGTTCCAAAAAATAAATCAAACACGCAATCCTCTTTTGAAGCAACTCCAAAAAAACCTCCCATGGTTTCCTCCTATTCCAGTTCCGTCTCTTCACTTCGATGCCCTTACAGGGAAGTAATTTTCGCCTGTAAAAGGCACAGTCTAAAATTTCTTCCGGGCATCTGCGTTCCGAGACTGTTTATATTCCAGTTCCCGTTCGCGGGAACTTGTTCCGGTCTCTTTACACATTAATTTCAGCCTTCATGCCCAACAATTCTTTGTTTTCATCCAAAAGAGGGTGAATTACATTTTTCAGAAAAGCCTCCACTTGTTCCTTGGAACGTCCTACATATCTGGCCGGCTCCATGGTTTTCTGCAAATCTTCCAAAGTCATATGAAACGCCTCGTCCCCGGCAATTAACTCCAGAAGATTATTCTCCTGTCCTTCCACCTTCACATTCCGTCCGGCTTCCATAGAAAGCTCACGGATACGCTCATGCAGTTCCTGGCGGTTTCCACCCGCTTTTACCGCATCCATCATAATATTTTCCGTTGCCATAAAAGGCAGTTCGCTCATAAGTCGCTTTTCAATGACCTTTGGATATACTACCAGACCATCCACCACATTCAGGCACAAGTCCAGAATACCGTCCACCGCCAGAAATCCCTCCGGTATGGACAGACGTTTATTGGCAGAATCATCCAATGTACGCTCAAACCACTGTGTGGCGGACGTAATTGCCGGATTCAACGCATCTATCATCACATAACGGGAAAGAGATGCAATTCGCTCACTCCGCATGGGATTACGCTTATAGGCCATTGCAGAAGAACCAATCTGGCTTTTCTCAAAAGGTTCCTCCACTTCCTTCAAATGCTGAAGCAGCCGGATATCATTGCTCATTTTATGAGCGGAAGCGGCAATCCCAGCCAATACATTTGCCACTCTGGTATCTATTTTCCTCGAATAGGTCTGTCCTGACACCGGAACACATTCCTGAAAACCCATTTTGGCCGCAATCATTGGATCAATCTTGTCAATGGTTTCCTGGTCCCCATCAAAAAGTTCCAAAAACGAAGCCTGGGTACCGGTAGTTCCCTTAGACCCCAATAGTTTCATTCCTTCCAGCACATAATTCAGATCTTCCAAATCCAGATAAAATTCCTGCATCCACAAAGTCGCCCGTTTTCCCACTGTGGTTGGCTGTGCGGGCTGAAAATGTGTAAATGCCAGCGTGGGCTGCGCCTTATATCGATCCGCAAATTCAGAAAGCCTTGCAATCACATTGACCAGCTTTTTCTTAACCAGCTTCAACGCCTCTGTCATGACTATAATATCTGTATTATCGCCCACATAACAGGACGTAGCTCCTAAGTGAATGATGCCCGCTGCCTTGGGACACTGTTGTCCATAGGCGTATACATGGCTCATAACATCATGACGCACTTCCTTTTCTCTGGCCTGCGCCACCTCATAATTAATATCATCCGCATGGGATTTTAATTCCTCTATCTGTTCATCGGTAATCACCGGTTTACCATTCTGACTTAACCCCAATTCTTTTTCCGTCTCTGCCAAAGCAATCCATAACTTCCGCCATGTGCGAAACTTCATATTCTGAGAAAAAATATACTGCATTTCACGACTAGCATACCTCTCTGACAACGGACTTACATATCTGTCTGTACTCATCTTCACACCTACCTTATCTTACGGACTTCCACTTGCACTCTCTTACTGCCAATACACTCTGAAAGTCTCTCACACAAACCTCTCACTACCGAAACTATCATATCCTACACAAAGTCATAAGTCAATAGGCAATCATCCTTGTCTGTACTGCGCCACCATCTCCATAATCTCAGGCGCATACGCGGGATATTTATCCGCAATATCCTGAATTTCCTTACTGGCCGTATCGGCCACATCGTTATTATAATCCATCTGCTTACGCAATGCCTGCCTGCGTACAATCAAATCGTGACGAATCTCCACCATCTCCCGCTTGTCCAAAAGCGCCGCAGGCTGTCCAATCCATCTCTCCGGACTTGCCACACGGTAATTTGACATTCTGTCAATCAACTGCCTTTGATAATATTCTGTCTTAGCTTCCGCTTCCGCATACTGTTTCCGTTCTTCCCTTTCGTCCAGATATTGATACCACAACCGTTCCAGGGACGCCGCATTTTTCGTACCGTACTTAACACAGAGATAATCACATAGATTCTTGTTGTTGACATACCGAATTTTTACTTTGTTCTGAAGCTGGATCAGTTTATTTATGGCCTTTTCCACATGCCGCAGCTCCCGATCTCCATCGGTATATTTCACCCACAGACAGGTAACTGCAATGGCAATCGCCGCAACTGCCAACAGATACCCTTCCCTTGTATTCATATCCATAAAAAACTGCAGCACCAAAAGCAAAATAATACACAATCCAAAGGCAGTGATAAATATTACCACCATTCCCCGCAGATTATTCAGAAAAACATCCAGCTCCTGCCTGCGATACTCATAAGCATGACGTTCCCTGTCCAACCGCTGCATATCCTGTCTGACCACTGCTCCATAATTCTCACATTCCTTTAACTTGCCAATACCTTCCTGAATTTCATCTTCCTGCTTGCGCAGACGATAAAAATCACCATCCATCATACGGTTTTCCCTGCCCTGATACCGTTGACGTTCCTGCTCCAATGCCATCAGCCTTCTGGCAATACCGTTCAGCTCCTCACGTTCTTCTTCCGGCAGCGCTTCTATCTCTTCTATATCCGTCAAATAAGAAGTAACCACCGAATATTCTCCGGTGAGCAATTGAACCTCCCGCTCCGCTTCCTCCATCTGTTCCAGGCAGCTTTTTATATATTCATACCGCTGCTCCTGGTCGCGAAAATTCACATCTCCCCTGTCGTATACAATGCTTTCCCAATCATCCGCCAGCACTTCCTGACGGTTTTTCCTGCGAAATAATTTAGAAAATAATCCCATCCCTTTTATACTCCCATTGTCCTGCGATAACTGTCCTTTAATGCCTGTACCAGACGCTCATTTTCCTCCAGATACTTTTGTCTGTGATTGCTTCGCAGCTCCTGCCTGTTATATAACCTTAAATAATCCGGCTGCTGTTCCCACTCCCCCGCAAACCTCTCATATTTCTTTTCCAATTCCAGACTGTCATGATGCAGCACTCCATGTTCCGCCACCAAATCCACATATTCCTTTTCACTTAACTGCATACGCATGGCCGCCAGATAATCCACATACTTGCCGCCTTCCGGCTCCAACTCGCACGCCTTTAAGAAACACTCTGCCGCTCTGTCATAACGCATCATTCCCGCATATGCCACGCCCTTATTGTGCCAAATTGCAGCCAGACAGCTTACTGCCGGCAGAGGCGCCCCCTGCGCGTCCTGTTCCTGCCATTTCTGCAGCAATGCGTCATATCCGTTTAATGCCATAAGATACATTTTTTTTCTGACCATGTGATCTATCTGCGTCTTACGCCTCTCAATTGCGCTCAATCCCGCCGCCTGTTTTAACACCTGCTCTGTCTGTTTTATGGTATCACTGTCATAAAGTCCTACATACTGCAAAATCGTCACTGCAAAAGAACTGAGAGATCCCTGCTTATGCACAAGAGGAAACAGGGCCTTTGCAAGCTCTTTCAAACCACATTCCCCCTCAATCCAATCCAACAAGTCATCATTGAGAAAAGTCAAATCCAACAGGAACGCATCTTCTTTGATACAATAACAAAGTTCTTCCATACAATATACATTTCTCTCGATGCCGGGCACATAATAAGGCGTTTTCGCATATTCTCCCACACTGACGCTAATCCTCATTCCCTCTTACCCCTTTTCTCAATAAATCTCTACCTCTTCCTTCCACATCCTTCCGGAAGGCAGACGGAATTCACCAAAACCAAGATCTTCCACTTCCACAGCCAGACGTTTTTCCTCCTCCAGATACAAATGCAGCCTTAATCTTGCTATTGACGCCGGAAAATTTTCCAGCACAACCCTGATGGTTTTCACCTGCTTTCCAATTAACGGCGTTACCACCAGAAGAATCTCATTTCCATCCTGTAAATACAATTCCACATCCTGTTCGGCCTCATACCAGTTTACCCCTGCATCCAGCAGAGCGCAATAGGAACTCTCTCCCCGCCTGAGCACTTCCATACCCACATTGGCTTTCAGCTTGTCCGTGCCGAGAAAAACATGCGTCTTCCCCATGTCGCTGACTTCCATTTTTTCCTGTACACTGTGACAGGCTCCTTTGCTGAATAAATTATTCCCCTGAAATACACGTCTTCCTTTACAGAGATATCGGAGGGAGTCTTTCATCCAATCCCCGCCGAATCCATCTCCAATGAGGAATACGCTGCGAATTCGACTGTCGCTGCATACCACCTGCGCAAGCTCCAAAAAAGCCTTGTCAAGCGCCTTATCCTTTTCCCCATCCGCAGCTTCTCCTCCGTCCGCCCGAAAACTTTGAATTTTCTCCATAAAAGTCCGCTGTTCTTTGGGTTCGATAAATACGACAATGGGGGTTGTATGCCTGTTACATTCCAGCCGATATACCTTAAGCATATTTTCCCTGTATTCAAACAATATGGACATGTAGACCCAAAGCTCTTCGGGCTGCCGCAGCATATAATTATAATAGCTTTCCATATAACTCTGAAATGACACCCTGTCCCTCTTCAAGTGGATGCCGTCCACCATGCGGTACAACACTTCCAGAATCCTACGGTTCAGCGATGCACAGGTAATCATCATGGCCGTAAGCTTTTCCGGCGTCCCCACCTGGGATAACAGCCCCATGCTCCGCTTAAAAAATAAGGCCATCAATGATATGGGGTCATAACTTTCCCCATCTATCACAATCAACTCCCCGTCCAGGGCCAGATTCCATATATTTTCCACCAGAATCCCTTGTCCCTCTTCCGCCTGTCTCACAGCCTCCCGACCATAATACCACTGATTTACGCCAAAACGTTTACACAATACCGTAGGAATATTATAGATCTCTTCCCCGGCCACCTGAGACAGTGTCTCTACCGCTCCATCCGCCGAAAAGGCATAGCTGATCTGACAGTATTCATTGCCCAGTTCATATCCCACAATCAATTTGTTACCGCTTAGAAGCCCCATGTATGTCCACTCCTGCATTTCATTATGAACAGTTTTGTCAACGCAATTCAAACATTTTACCGTTCATGAAATCCTTCCTGTAATATTCCACCAACAGATTGTCCATTACCGTATATTCCTGAAGGGATTTGCGGGTTGCAATGTCATTGATCAGCTCATACCTGCCGCTCCCCTCCGTTATGTAGTCCTCATTTTTTGAAAGTGTACCGCTTTCTGTCAATTGTTCCTGTCCGTCCCGTTCTTCCGTAATGTAATACTGTAAACTCTCGCCAAAAAAAAGTACAAATTCTTTAAAATATACCCCGCCGTATACTTCCTTCATATACTCCGCCGTATACTCGCCCGCTCTGCCGTCTTCACCAGGAATCACATAATGCACCCTGGCTTTTATCTGAGGACTTGTATGATATTCCAAAATGGTTTTATCCGCAATTTCCTGCTGCACGGCCTCACATTCCTTGAAGCTTTTGAAAAATTCCAATCGGATTCCTTCCCCTAACAATTCCATCAGGAATGCTTCCTCCATGGCTTTCCCTTCTTCATCCGCCTCTTCCCTGCTTTCGGCGGCATATTTCAAATAGGCCAGTTTGCATATTTTCTGCACGGGTTCCCCCCGCAAATATACTTGACGGATTTCCTGGAACACATCTTTCTCCATAACCCTCTCCCGCACAAAATAATCATAGGCGCATTGGGATAAAAATGCAGTTTCAAGTTCAGCATTGGGACCCTGAGCCACATAATATCGGAATATCTCCATTTTCTCCCCTACAAAAGCCCCCGAATACAACATCTGCCATAGAATTCTTTCACTGAGTCCATAACAGTCCACTTCATATGATATTGCCGCCTTCCAGATATGGCGCAAATTCCTGGTCATTCCCTGATAATACATTGCCAGAAAGCGAAGCATGGTACTTCCATATTTCTTTTTTCTGAAAGCATACACCGCCGCGGCAGTCAAGACAGGCTGTTCTGCCATATTACACTTTTCCATCAAAGGTTCCAGCAATTGGGCCAAAATTCCCGGTTCTACAACATAAGGCCCATACTTTTCAAGCCATTGTCCCGCCAGTTCGTATTTCTTGCGCAGCACCATAAATTTTATCACTTCGCCCCGCTGCCCCGCAGAAAACTCTTCCGTAGGAAGATTCTCCAAACACTGGTCCAAAACCCGCATCTGCTCCGAATCATAATAATACTGCAAAATGCGCAAAGTAAGCTCCGCTTTCACTTTGCTATCCGCAATTCCGGAAGTCACAATGCGCAAGCCCCTCTCTATTCCCTCATGAAAAATTCCCTTATAGATACAGTCTTCTTCACACATATAGAAGTCCAATTCTGGATTTCTGGTATTCATAGGCAGAAGCCATCTGAGAAATTTCCCCGGAATCATCAGCTTTTCTATTGTATACTCCGTACTCTTAAGAAAACGATTCCCCCAGGCGTCTTCAAAAACAATGGTATAATGATTGCCATACAGTGCCACCCATGTACGTCCTTCCGTCAATGTATATTCCGAAGGCTGCAAATTTCCCTCCTGATATACATACACTTTTTTCAACCGGACATCCTCCACCTGAATCAAATGTGCAAACAAAAGTCTTGAAAACGAGGCTCCACTCTGTTCGTCCAGCATCTCCGGGCGCAGCAATTTTTGATATAGATTTGCCAGATGCCTGTCAATATGTCCCTTTTGAATCTGTTCAACAATAAACTGCTCTATTTTAGGTCTGTAAGTATGGTATGTCTCTCCCAATTCCTCCTGACGCTGCAGCATATAGTCATAGAGATAGGCATTTCGCACATAATCCATGCGATTCTGATAAGAAAAATACATCAGCACTGTCTTAGGAATCTCATTCCCTTCCGAATTCTTCCCCCCTGACGGATACATGCGCTCCCTATAATCCCGTTCTTCTATATCCATAGACATGAGATAATATTCATACAGATTGGTAATGCGGAGTTTTGCCTTTACTCCTTCCTCATACCAATCAAAATATTTCTTGCCGATTTTGCCCTTCTTAATCAGCAGTGTACAAATTTCCTGCAAAAGCAATGTCCTTTCAAGAGACATTTCTTCCTGCATAAGATGTTCGTCTTCTGTAATAGATTCACTTTCTTGGGTTTCCTCCGGCTTATCCTCCGCAGCCTGCCTCTTAACGGACGGCCTGGTATCCATTTTAGTATACAAAGCCTTCAAAATCTTAAGCAAGACATGAGAATAATCTTTTCCTCTGTCCGCAAGATAACAAACCTGTTCCGCCACCTCATGCCTTAGAAAACCATGCTTTATGCCATAATACACCACTTGCTGTTCAAAACTGCCCAGCTTGCGCAGCAAAGCCGGATTACTGTTCAGCAAAAATAAAACTTCTATATATAATACCGGACTTGTACACCCTGATGCAAAAAGCTGCTCTAGCAACTGCCATTTGCTTCTGTCAGACCTCTGATATTCTTCGGACAGATACAATAACAGCCACGCCACCCGCCAATTGGTAGTGTCCCGTCGATAAATATGTTCCACTTTTCCGGCTACCTGTCCGATATATGCGGCATCTTCGTGTATGAGGGTGGTAAGATAGAGATAATAGGCCAGCATGGTATCGTCGGGCCTCTTTTTCTCATAGAGTTCCGATACATAATCCAGAATCCATCCTGCCTCATTTTTACGGCCTTCCGTAATCATAATCTGTGCCTGAAACAATCTGGCGGCCATACTGTTCTCATTTACTGTCACAAGACTTTCCACCAATCTGCCCGTTTCTTTCAGCCACTCGGAAGTACTCATTTTCCGCAGACGGAACGCCTGATATAATTTCATCAGCCGCACCATATACTGCTTTTCCTCCGGGTCCCGAACTCTTGCCAAACTGTCCGGCCTCATTCCCACCTCCACGGGAATTACAAGTGCTCCATAAGAATGATGCAGACAGATTCGTCCGTAACGTCTTCCTTTGAGGCATAAATTTGTATCTATGAACACTGGCAGCCTGCAACGATTTTCCACAAAATCATCTTCTGTCAGAATACTTTTCTCCGTAAATAGAAAGTCTCCCTTACATTCTATGGAAATCCTGGTATATCCCCAGCCATTTCTCACAATGACAAGCTCATATTCCATAACGCCCAAAGCTGAACCAACAGATTCCAATTCCAGAGAAATAGTTTCTTCCTCTGCAAGAAATTCCACCTGTTGCTTTTTTCCTGCCTGAAACAAAAATTCTTCCATGGAGTGTTCTTCCGCCGCTGAAAATCTTCTCTCTCCCGGATTTCCGTCCATGGACGGCCCTTTATCTCTCACATCGGTAAGCGCCCTGTAATCCTCCCGCAGTCCCGCCTCATCCCCTGTAAAAATACAGGCAAACTCTGGTGAATAAAACAACTTACAGGCCTCCGTCCAATGGTCCTTAGCGAGAGTGGCAAATTGAGAAAGCGTCTTAATGCTGCCCATAGAAGACTCCAGTACAGGATATTCTATGGATACTACAAAAGGCAAATAGTACTCTCCCCGATTGCTGACCACATAAAAACAGCCCTTTACCACATCTCCTTCCTCCAGCATTTCCCCGTGAAACCGGAACAAAATCTCCGCTTCCGCCCCGGCAAATTCAGGTGTGAGACAATCCATCCTCCAGTCCGAAGAAGTCACCATACCATCCGTATACAATCCCTGCGGCGCATAAATGCGAAAAGAACCCTCATATTTCTGCCCTTTTTTTAAAAATAATTCCAGTTTTTCACAGGAAAAATCAAGAGAACCATTCTCATAATCAAAATTTCCCTTCAAAATCTGTTCTACCATCTTCTGCATCTATGTCCACCCTCTTTGTATATGAATCCAATGTGGGAAACTCTTTCTCCACTGCCAGCCGCGTCCCCTATCCTACGGGGCTGCACGATCGAATAGGGGAATGCCTTTCTCTCCTACTCGCTGCGCGGCCCTCCTCTGTGCGGGCCTGCGCATAAAAACGGTTACAATCCGGCCTTTTAAAGCCAAACTGTAACCATTATACCAAATCTTACGCCACAGGGCAAACAATTCTTACTGCATGTTTAATTTTTTGCTAATCACAAGCCAGGATACCACATATAATCCCACAGCTATCATTATATTAATGATTGTGTTGAGAATTGTGGAAATATCCATATAATTTCCAAAGGATGCCTGAAGAATCAATATGTTTTGCGCAATGGAACTAAATATATTATTTACTATCAATATTCCAATATAACAGACGATTGCCATCAGCACACGAACTTTTGTAAAAAACTGTCCCGCAGAAATCGCTCCGAAGAGAATCGTCACCGTTGTAAACGGTGAAATCAGCATACAAATCAACAAAACTACAAAGGAACGAAGAATATCCAGGTCAAATTCATATAGAATGAATTCCGACAATTCCCCAAATGTACCCCAAATCTCACCCCAGGCCTCCGGAAGGGTATACCCTGCCGGCATTACCGCTGCAATCAGGGAAGAAAAAAGCATCATAACAGATATGGTCATTCCGATGCCAATAAATAACATCCACAAACCGCTGACCAAAATCTTACTGCACAAAATCTGGTGCTTTGTCACAGGAAGCGTATGAATCAGATACCCCTGGTCCGTATACATTGTTCTGTAAAAATGTACCGCAACATAAATCATAACGCCATATACTACACCTATAAGCAGCAGCACATACATTATAATAGTGACAATGCTGAGAATGTCCAGTATAGTCACTCTGTATCCACCATTATGCCACATGGGACTTTGAAATGCCAGCCACCCCATAAAAGTAATTAATACTACGGCAAAAAGCAACAGGCACCCCACTTTGTAGGTGCTTTTCCATTCATGTTTTATCAATTTACCTAACATGCGAACACCTCCCTGAAATAAGCATCTACCGATTTTCCGTGTTGTTCTCTGATATTGTCAACGGAAGTATAGAGAACCAAATGGCCGTAACGCATAAAAATCACTTCGTCCAGCACTTGCTCTATATCCCCAATTAGATGAGTGGATATCAATACTGTAGCATCAGGATTATAATTATTGATAATTGTCCTCAAAATGTAATCTCTGGCCGCCGGGTCCACACCTGCAATGGGTTCGTCCAGAATATAGAGATCCGCTTTCCGGCTCATAACCAAAATCAACTGCACCTTCTCCTTTGTTCCCTTTGACAGAATACCCATTTTCGCATCGGGGGCAATATTCAGATTCTTCAGCATCTCCACTGCCTTTTCCCTGGAAAAATCCGCATAGAAATCACAGAAATATTCCAAAATTTCCTCGATCCGCTGATTGCCTGCCAGATACGTCCTGTCCGGCAGATAAGCCACATGGGCTTTGGTCTCCACCCCAATCTCCCGGCCGTTAATCCTAATGCTGCCCTGTGTAGGAGTCAACAGACCGTTCATCATTTTAATCAAGGTAGTCTTCCCGCTGCCGTTTGGTCCTAACAACCCTATGATTTTTCCCTTCGGCAAGGTGAGCGTAATATTATTTACCGCAATATTACGCGCATCATAGGCCTTTGTCAGACCTGTGATTTCAATTAATCCATTCATGATTCCTTCCTCCCTCTTGTGGTCTCAAGCAACGACACCACCTCCGCTTCCGAGTAACCAAGCTCCTTCATTCTGGAAACGAAAGTCTCCATGTGTCCTTTTGCCAGCCCCAGTTTAATGCTCCGTATTAATTCCGTATCCTCCGTCACAGACCTGCCGTTGGTTCTCTGGGTGATAATCAACCCCCCCCGTTCCAGCTCCGCAAATGCTTTCTGCATTGTATTGGGATTCACAGCCGCCACAGAAGCCAGTTCTCTGACACTGGGCAGTTTTCCCCCCGGCGGATAATAGCCGGAGACAATCTGTACCTGCAGCCGCTCAACCAATTGTGCATAAATAGGCCTGTCTGAATCCAAATCCCATGCCATATCCATCCTCCTTTCCAAACCGAACTATCCTAAGTCTTCCCCTGAAATTTTCAATCATTTTTTAACATCTTTTATTGTATCATCCTAATAATACAATCATACGTTAAATTTTCCGGTTCGTCAATGCCTTTCTGTCACCTTTTCCGAAAATTCGCATATAGATACCATAACTAATTATAATTGCACCCTAATTGCAAAAAGGAAAATTATGCCAGAAACAGATCTGACCCTTGAACAGGAAACAGCTCAAAACAGTTCTCAGGAAAATAATACCCCCTCCAACGAGGAAGGCACCATACAAATCAGCGTGGTCTCCACCATTGGTGAAGTGCCTGTAGAAAACGCCACTGTCACCATCTCTTATACAGGTGATCCGGGTTCTCCGCTGAAAGTGCTTACCACTGACAGCTCCGGACAGACCCCGGTGACAGAGCTGCCCGCACCTCCGGTAGAATTGTCGCTCCAACCGGAAAGCGAACAGCAGCCTTATTCGGAATACAATATTGAAGTTACGGCCGAAGGTTATGAGCCGGTACTGGTGTCCGGTTCGGAAATCCTTGCGGGGCAGTTTTCCTTACAGCCCATCCGTATGAATCCTCTGGCTTCCACAGAGGAAGATGAAAAAGTGGTAATTATTCCCGTCCACACTTTGTTCGGAGAATACCCTCCCAAAATTCCGGAAGAAGAAATCAAACCCATGGCAGAAACCGGTGAAATCGTCCTAAGCCGTGTGGTTGTTCCAGAATATGTCATTGTCCACGACGGTGTGCCAAACGATTCCACCGCAAAAAACTACTGGGTGCGCTACAGAGACTATATCAAGAATGTGGCTTCCTGTGAAATATATTCCACCTGGCCGGAAGCCGCCATCTATGCAAATATCCTGGTCATCATGTCCTTTACCCTAAACAGGGTATACACGGAATGGTATCGGAATCAAGGGTATAACTTTACCATAACATCCTCCACCGCCTATGACCAGAAATGGATTTACGGACGAAATATTTTTGAAAACATTGATTATCTGGTAGATAATGTATTTGCCAATTATCTGTCAAGACCTGGCGTAAGGCAGCCTATTTTTACCTCCTACTGCGACGGAAAACGTGTAACCTGTTCCGGTTTAAGTCAGTGGGGCTCAATGTATCTGGGAGAACAGGGATATTCGGCCATAGAAATTATACGATACTATTATGGCAGCGATATGTATATTAATACTGCGGATATTATTTCCGGCGTTCCTTCCTCCTGGCCCGGCTATAATTTGGGCATTGGCGCTTCCGGCGAAAAAGTACGCCAGCTTCAGACACAGCTCAACCGTATTGCAAGAAATTATCCGGCCATTCCCACTATCACGGCAGACGGTATCTATGGCCCCGCCACAGCCGAGGCTGTTCGTACTTTCCAAAGAATTTTTCACCTGCCTCAGACCGGAATAACAGATTATCCTACATGGTATGAAATTTCTGAAATCTATGTGGGAGTATCAAGAATTTCTGAACCAAATTAAAGGCGGTGAAAACACTTCACCGCCCGGCTGTCAGTTCTCCCAACCCTAAACGTATCCTACTCTCCCGCAAAGTATCGCTGGAATCATAATCATATTCAATTGTCTGAATATTAACATTTGGATACATGCTTTTCAGTTTTTTCACGATTCCTCGCTCACTGATATGGCTGACAAGACATCCAAATGGATGTACAATCAACACATGTTTACAGCCCTGTTCCACGGCGGCAGCCACCTCTGCCGCCACCAGCCAGCCGTCTCCCGTAATACAATCGCAGCCAATGGAATTCAACGCTCTTTCCTTCAGAGAAGCAAACGGCAAATCCATCTCAAAACGTCCATGGCTTATGACCTCATGATAAAGTTCCTGTTGTATTTTTTTCAGATAGGTCAATGCTATATCATATCCTTTACGCAGAACAGGTCTGGGTGTATTTGTCAGATAAGCCCTGTAATCGCTGTCCAATACATAAATTGCATAGTTGATAAATCCGCCCATAACGCACTGACAGCCCTGTTTTGCAAGATACTCTTCCAGATGATGATTGCCCAGGGCCGAAAATTTAATATAAATCTCTCCCGCCACACATACTTTTTTCCGCTCTGCTTTTCGGACAGGGATTTTGGCAAAAGCTTCTATCATCTCTCTGTATACTGCTCTTCTTCCCCCTGGCCTTCGGCAATGCGATCTGATTTGTTCGGCTAGTTTCTCTTCCAAAGCCCTCCTGACCGCATCTGTCGCCCCCTCTTCACATTCATAGGGTTTCACCTGCTGATACAAACGCATAATCAAATCCCCATAGCATACGGCTGTAACGGCATCTCTAAACAGCCGAAGACTGATACGAAAGCCCGGATGCTTCTCCTGTGCCTTAAAATTTAGTGAAATCACAGGTATTTTTCCATACCCGCATTTTTGCAAAGTTCTGATAATCACATGGTAATAATTGCCCGCCCGACAAGCGCCTCCGGCCTGGGGCTCCATAAACGCTACCCTGTCCGCCGGATAACTGCCTTCCTCCAGCACATCCAAAATCTGCCCCACAATAAGTACGCCCGGATAACAATACTCATGATTCATATAACGAAGCGCCTTTTCTTTCAAACGGCGGCTCCCTTGCATGACTGCAAAATGATATCCACTTCCCTGAAACGCCGCCTGCAAAAACGGAGAATGATATTCTAACATCTCCGGCAATAGAATGGTGTGGGTTTTCTTCATTGCTTTGGTAAATGGCACTCTCATCAATTCTGACATAAATTTACCTATCATTCCTATTTTAATGATGATTAAAATGAAGTATATAATTGAATCCCCATGAAACAATATGATATCCATATTATTCCAAAAAATGATGCGTTTATACGCGCCACAAATAAAACGCACAACATCACATAAAATTCTCCTCAGCCTGAAATACTAAACTATACTTTCTAAAAACAATAATGACATAGAAACGGAGAATATCATGAAATTGACAAGAACTGGTGTGACGGCAGACCGGGCAGCTTATGCGGCCGCCGGCTATGACCTTCCCACCTTTGATTACGAAACCATTCATCGAAACACCCTTGAGCGCCCTGTCTGGATTCATTTTGGCGCCGGAAATCTATTTCGGGCCTTCCAGGCCAATCTGGTACAGAACCTGCTTGGCGCCGGTATCATGGACACAGGACTCATTGCTGCAGAAGGCTATGATTATGAAATTATAGAAAAAAGCCTTCGTCCCCATGACAATCTGAGCATTTTAGCCACCCTGAAAGCCGATCACTCCGTCCAAAAAACCATTGTGGGCAGCATAATGGAATCTTTGGTATTAGACAGCACCAACACAAAAGAATATTCCCGCCTGAAAGAGATCTTTGCTGCTCCCACCCTACAACTTGCAAGCTTCACCATCACAGAAAAAGGATATGCTGTCACCGACCCAAAAGGGAATATTCTTCCCGCCATTTCCGCTGATTTTGAAAAAGGCCCCCAACAGCCGGACAGCTATTTGGGCAAAGTAGTCTCTCTGTTATATCACCGCTTTTCCAACGGCAGAATTCCCTTAGCCCTGGTCAGTATGGATAATTGTTCTCACAATGGTGATAAACTCCAAACGGCCGTGCTTGCCTTTGCGGATGCCTGGTGTAAAAATGGTCTTGCAGACAAAGGGTTCAGCGATTATGTAAGGGATGCTTCCAAAGTCTCCTTTCCCTGGACCATGATAGACAAAATTACCCCCAGACCTGACGCAGCCGTAGAACAAATGCTGCGAGAGGACGGTATAGAAGAACTGGATGCAGTGATTACTTCCAAAAACACCTATATGGCCCCTTTTGTCAATGCGGAAGAATGTGAATATCTGATTATTGAAGATTCTTTTCCCAACGGCAGACCTCCTTTAGACAAAGGGGGCGTCATATTCACTCTCAGAGAAACTGTGGACAAAGTTGAGAAAATGAAAGTTTGCACTTGCCTGAATCCTCTTCATACAACCCTTGCCATCTACGGCTGCCTGTTAGGATATACGTTGATTTCCGAAGAAATGAAGAATCCCTTGTTGCGGAAACTGGTGGAAAATCTTGGGCTGCGGGAAGGACTTCCTGTAGTGGTTCATCCCGGCATCCTTGACCCCGAAAACTTCATCCACCAGGTATTACAGGTGCGATTTCCCAATCCTTTTATGCCCGATACCCCTCAGCGTATCGCCACGGATACTTCTCAAAAGCTTGCTGTCCGTTTTGGTGAAACCATCAAGGCATACCAGGCCAACCCTGCTTTAAATACTGCGGATTTAAAGTATATTCCTCTGGTATTTGCCGGCTGGCTGCGCTACCTGATGGCAGTTGACGATGAAGGTAACGCCTTCTCTCCCAGCGCCGACCCTCTCTTGGAAACCGTCCAGGCCTATGTGGCGGACTATTCTTTGGACAACAAGCCAAAAGACCTTTCCGGCCTTGACAAATTACTTTCAAATGAAAAAATATTTGGAGTAAATCTGGTGCAAATCGGTATGGCAAATTTGGTCAAGGATTATTTGCGGGAACTATCTGCCGGAATCGGCGCGGTAAAAGCTACACTTGAAAAATATGTGGACTAAAATCCGTCTTCCGATATCAGATATAATACTTCAGCCCAATAAGTTCCCAGAACATTCAAAGTTTTCGTCCTTCTTCTCTATGCGAAAAAGGTGTCGCAACGACACCTTTTTCCAGTACAATCTTATTTTGTCATCATCATCATGATTTCATTACTTCTGGCAATAAATTTGGTCATAGCCTCCGGAGAAAGCGGCGCCTGTTGAATCTTGGCCAAATCATAAAGCTGTTCGCAAATCATTTCCACAGTTTCGCCTTCCTGATGATCCGTCACATACTGAACCAATCCATTGTTGGCGTTGAGAATCAATGTCTCTCCCTCGCCGCCTCCAAAACCGCCCATATCCATTCCGGGCATGGAATACATTCTCATCATATCCTGCATACGCCTTGTTTCCTCGGATACTGTCAGTACAGAAGAAATCTTCTCATCTTTGAGTTTTTCCACCTTTACGGTCAGCTTGTCATTGTTCAATGCCTTCTTCACAAGCTTGCCCAGACTTTCCGCCTGTGCCTCCAACTCTTTCTCCACTTCTTCGCTGGTCTCCGCCTTCATTGCATCCGTCATATCTGCGTCAATGCGTTGGAACCGCACACCCTCGTTCTTGGATTCAAGCTGCTGTACAAAAGTCTGATCAATGGGATGGGTCAGAATCACCGCATCCATTCCCGCATCCTTGAACATCTTAATATATTGTCCCTGCTGTTTCTCATCGGTGACATAGTAAATAATCTTGTCTTTCTTCTCTTCTGCTTCCTCCGCCTGGTCATCGTCGGTTACCACCTCAGCTTCCACCTTCTGACCATTTTCGTCCACAGCGCTGTCTGCAGAAACCTCCTTGTCCTCCTCGCTTGCCGGCTTAATTTCCAGACATTCCGGCAATGTCAAATATTTACTATCCAGATTCTTAAACAGAATATAATCATTCATCCTGTCACAGAATTTATCATCCTTAAGACAACCAAATTTAATAAACGGACTGATATCATCCCAATATTTATCATACTCTTCCTTATCTGTCTTGCACATACCGGACAATTTATCCGCAACCTTCTTGGATATAAATTCTGAAATCTTCTTCACAAAACCGTCGTTTTGCAATGCGCTTCTGGACACATTCAACGGCAAATCCGGGCAATCGATAACACCTTTCAGCAGCAAAAGGAATTCGGGAATCACTTCCTTAATATTATCCGCAATAAACACTTGGTTATTATACAGCTTAATAGTTCCCTCAATAGATTCATACTCCATATTAATCTTAGGGAAATATAAAATTCCCTTTAAGTTAAAAGGATAGTCCATATTTAAATGAATCCAGAACAAAGGCTCTTTATAATCATGGAATACTTTGCGATAAAATTCCAGGTATTCCTCTTTTGTGCAGTCGTTGGCATGCTTTGTCCACAAAGGCGTGGTTTCGTTCAAAAGTTCCGGACGCTTTTTGATTTTCAGTTTTTCCACGGCATCGCTGTCATCCTTCACGCTATCTTCCGGCGAGCCTTCCTCTTGCTCCGATACTTCTTTTTTCTCCGGATGAATTTCTTCCAGCACCACATCATCCGGTAACTTTTCATCCGCTTTGATTATCTGTGTCTCCTGGGTATTCGCTTTGGTCAGATAAATCTCGGTGGGCATAAATGAACAATATTTCTTTACCACTTCACGGGCTTTGTACTCATTGCAGAACTCCAGACAATCTTCATTGAGGAACAACGTGATGGTCGTACCCACCTGGGTCCTATCCCCTTCCCCCATGGTATACTCCGTGCCGCCGTCACATTCCCAGTGAACAGCCTTTGCGCCCTCTTTATAAGAAAGCGTATCAATATGCACTTCATCCGCCACCATAAACGCAGAATAAAATCCCAAACCAAAATGCCCGATGATTTGGTCCGCATTACTCTTATCCTTATATTTCTCTATAAAATCAGTTGCGCCTGAAAAAGCAATCTGGTTAATATATTCCTCTACCTCATCCGCCGTCATGCCCAAACCGTTATCAACCACGGTCAAAGTCTTCTCTTCCGGATTGACAATTACATCAACCCGTGCCTTATACCCGTCCGGAAGGGTATATTCCCCCATCATATCCAGTTTCTTCAGTTTGGTCACCGCATCACAGCCATTAGAAATCAGCTCCCTGTAAAAGATATCATGATCTGAATAGAGCCACTTTTTGATAATCGGAAAAATGTTCTCACTATTGATTGACAAATTGCCGTTTTTTACTGTGTTGGAATCTCCCATTTTACAACATCCCTTTCTTCATAAATTTGTTTCTAACACTCACATTCCGGCCGATAACAAGTCTGGCCGGCCTGTCTTCTGAAATCAAGTTTAAAACCATCGGCAATAAAAGTCAAGGCCAAATTAGCACTCATTTCGTCTGAGTGCTAATAATATGCTTGAAATGCCTGAAATATGGGCATTTGCAGATTTCTAAAATTTTTCTAAAACAAAAACATATCAGGATTACATCGTTGTTCAGCCCTAAGCAGAACCCTTGAATTCTTATGACCTTCCCAGATTCCCTCTGGCTTTTTTCACCTTTAAATGATATACTATGATTACTTTTATCCTATCACTTACTATCAGGAAGGGACTGTCATGAAGAAACTCTTACACCTGTTTGCCATCTTATTCCATATTGCCCTGTTTGCGGCTGGGTCCCTTTTTGTTTTGTATTCTCGTTTTCAGCCCATATCTTATGCCCCGGCCTCTTTTGCGGAAAGCAGCGCCATATTAGACAACCCGTTTCGAGGTTTTTTTCATATGGGCGGTTTTCTTTTATCGGAAGAGGACCCTGAAACCATGTCCGCACGATGCAGACAGCTTATCAATGCAGACAACCGCCAGCTTATGATGGTGCAAATCAATCTGAAAAATTATGCTGATTCCAACCTAAGTCAAAATGCTCTGCAACAATTGGATCTTATACTCTCCCAAATCCACGCCTCCAGAAAACAGGTCATACTTCGTTTCCTGTATGATTGGGATGGCAAGGCCCTGGAAACAGAACCTACATCCCTTTCCCAAATCGTAACGCATATGGACCAGGTGGCAGATATTGTAAACACTTACGCCGATTGTGTGTTTATCCTCCAAAGTACTTTTACCGGAAACAACGGTGAAATGACCCAGACACGTTTTGGTTCCCATGAACACAACCGCTTCCTGATGACACATTTATCCGAAGTCATTGACCCTTCCGTTTTCCTGGCCGTCCGCACACCCTCCCACCTGCGGGGTGTGACACAGAGTAAAACGCCCATTACTTCCCATACCGCCTTCAACGGGTCGCTGGCATCCAGACTGGGCCTTTATAACGATGGTATGTTGGGCTCCGTATATGATTTGGGAACCTATGATGATACTTCTTTTGCCGCCAGCACTGCGCCGGAAGAAAAAGGCACCAGAGAAGAAGAAATTGCCTTCCAGGATTCTCTCTGCCAATACGTGCCAAACGGAGGAGAAGTTGTCATAGACAATCCCTATAACGATTTTGACAATAGCATCAAAGATTTAAAAAGAATGCACGTATCTTATTTAAACCGTGATCACCAAATAGAAGTATTGGAAAAATGGGAAGCCTCCGTCTACACGGGAAAGGACTGTTTTGGGGGAATGAACGGTCTTGACTATATTGAAGCCCATTTAGGATACCGTTATGTCATCACCAATTCCGACCTCACTTTTGACCCCTTCAAAAGTGACAAAGCAGTTCTGACCTTTGCTATACAAAACAACGGATTTGCACCTTCCTATCGCAAATTTGACGCAGCAGTTACCTTACGCAATACCGACACCGATGTAAGAATTACCATTCCTGTAGAAATGGATGTACGGACCCTAAAGGCAGACAGCAGCGCCGTTTTTACTTATCTTCTGGATATCCGCGCGCTGCAGGAGGGGAAGTATGAGATATTTTTTGGCCTCACAGACCCTTATACCGGACGTGCCGTTTTGTTTGCAAACGATACTGCGGAAGAAAACGGAATGACGCCCCTGGGCACTCTCCATATCCTTCCCACCTCTCAAGGCGCCGCCTGGGAAACATTCATAAAATCACTTCCCACTCTGTTCTTTGACTGAGAATTGATTTTCTTAAGGATACGTATATTCCAAAAGTCCACGATTCCTGCGCAGTCCAATCTCCGCCGCTCCTTCCGTCACATGGAGTAAATAGGTTCCCTCTTCTATTTTCCGATACGCCGCGCCGGTTATGGATGCGATTTCTTCTCCATGGATGCGCAAAAGAAACCAACTTTCCGCCGCTCCAAAAGTTTCCAGGTAAATACAATCCTCTTCTCTCCTGTCCCTGTAATCCAGATTCAGAAATGCCCGAACTCTCCCATCGCTTTCCGTCAATGTAGTTTGGTCAAAAGAAGAAAACGCCTTCCAATAAGTATTCAGGTTACTGGACATGCTGTCATACATCTTTTCCCATTGATCCGCTTCCGACTGAGGCCAAAGGACATCATGCATATCAATTCTCACATTAGAATACCCCAAAGCCGTCTCCATACTTCTCACAAACAAGTCATTGGAAAAAGTATGTGTTTTCACGTCACTGGTTACATTCTGCAGCGTAATCCCGTAATTTTCTGCCCCATCCATGCCGCTTTCATACCAGGATATCACAGGCTGACTTACAGGAAAATCGCTTGCCAAGGTCCTGATATCTTTCAATAACGCTCCTTTTGTCAATACCCCCCCCATTTGTTCAATATCCTCCTGTTCCGCAAACGCTGCGGCGTACTGATAGGGATTCTCCTGGGAAGCGTAAAACTGCTGGTCTCTTGAAAGCTTGTCCTGCAATGAAATCCCCTCTCCATAAGTAAGGGACATCCCCGCCTCCGCTCCGGTTTCTTTTAACTGCTGCAGATAAAACGGTACTGTCTCCCCCGAAGGTTCTGTTTCATCCAAATATTCATACTGAGGCGCAAACAGACAAGTCAGTTTCAATTGATTCCTCTCTATCAATGCAGCCAAATCCGGCCAGAAGATATCCCTCTGTACCGCCTCCATTTTCCTACTGTACAGTTCCATCATAATCTCATCATTTTCCCCTGCGAATTCCGGGTAGTTGGTTACCAGAACATTCTGCGCATTGATAATCGGATAAATCACATAGGAAGCAGCTTCATACATCATAGCATCTAAAATGCCCACCCCTGTCATATCCGAAAGATATTCGCCGTTTACCACAAATACCTTTGCGTTTCCAAAACTATTGCGCCAAATCAAGGGAGGAAAATACTCGTTTTTGGCTTCTTCCTCCTCCAAAAGCTCGTCCAAAATACCCACCATATAGGTTTTTGTACCTCCTTTGGTCATATACCACGGAATTTGCAGATTCATATCCTGATTCTTTTTTTCTTCCTCCCTGACAGCCACATATTTTATCCCTCCCCCCAGCAAAAAACCGGAGAAAAGATGTATACCTTCCACTTCTATCTGCTCGGATACCACTTCTCCAATGCCTAACAACGCACACAAATCCTCACTCTTTCGCACTTCCGCCCCCTGAGGAAGATTACAGAACACCAGCGGAATCCCTAGTTCCGTCAACTCCGAAAAAAAAGCAACATGCTCTAAAAGATTAATACTTGTGGTGTCCACAAGAAATACCTCTGGCAAGTTATCCCTCTCTGTGGTATAATCTCCAGGTTCATGATATACCACCAATCCTTGTTTGTTATAAACGCACCATTGCTCCACCACAGGATACACTTTCCCCTTTTTGCTGCCAAAAAAAGCCGCATACGCTCCGTCGGACGCCGCAAATTGCACTTCGCCTCCCATGCCGTCCTGTTCCCTGTGTCCGGGCGCATTGCCTTCCTGACTTTCAGCCCTCCATATGGGGGTGTTGGGTACGATTTCTTCCATCGCATACACATTGATATGATAATCACTTTCATTTTCCTTAATCACTTGTGAAAACTGAAACATAAATAAAAGTACTGCCATCATTACAACAATACTAAAAAAATTTCTTCGGGACACCATGGACCTTATTCTCCTATTTTAAGTCGCTGCGCGACTGCACTAAAGGGTGCGGTTCTTTCGGCGCACACACTGGAGAGACAAATTTCATTCCTAAGTCATCTCATGAAATTTGCTCTCGTGCGCCTTCACAACCTCACCTGTCCAGCTTATCATTTTTAATCAATGGATTGACATTTCCATAATTCTCATGAAAAGATTATATCACATCCTAAAACTTTTTCCAAAGAAATTTCGTATATACTATAGTAAAGCGTAAAGAATACTTCATGATTTTGAAAAGAGGTGATATTGGTTGTCTTCCGACGAACAATTAATCAGGAAAATCCGCCGAAATCACAGTCGGGATGCCGCGGATGAACTGCTTTGCAGATATTACAAAGAAATCTATGCCTATACTTATAGGCAATCTGGGGATAAGGAACTGGCAATGGATCTGACACAGGATATTTTTATCACCATTTTACAGGGCATAAATTCTTTTGATGAACGAAAAGCTAAATTTCGTACATGGGCTTATCACATTGCCTCCAATAAAATCACAGATTATTACAGAAGTCGGGCACACAAAATAGCCCAGTCAGAAACCATGCTTCTTCCTTTAGATTTGGAATCCTGCAGCGAACCGCTGGAAGACACTTTGCTGGAATTCATCTCAAACCGGGAAACCATACGGCATGTGATGGAAATTGTCATAGGATTTGACGCCGACTGGATAGAAATTTTCCGAAGAAAATGCTTCCTGGAACAGACCTTTCGCCAGATAGCAGACCAGATGAATTTGTCGGAAAATACGGTAAAAACCAGATATTACAACATAATAAGAAAAATAAAAAAGGAGGTATTACCAAATGAAGATTGACTACCCTTCTCAAGAAGAAATTCAGATTCAATGTAAGCAGATTCTGGACAATTCGCTGCCAAAACCCATGTCTTTTTGTGAAAAAATCCGTAAAATTTACTGGGAGCCCGGTCTTCCTACTATTTTTTATCATTGCGGCTCCGCTTGGTTTATCACAGGTATGGTTTATCTTTTGGTATCCATGGTCTGTTTTCTAGCCTGGAAACAAGCAAAATATCAACTGTTTTTCTCCTTACTTTGCTGCCCATTGCTGTATCTGGTCTTTTCCTTTGCTGCCTTTTACATGGAAGAACAAACCTATATCATCGAATTAAAGAAAACCCTGCGCTATTCCTTCCTCCGCATAATCAGCCTCCGCATGCTCTATACCAGTATGGCGGCCGTACTTTCTGACATTATGCTTCTGTGGGGACTGCAGCGCCATCCGGCGGCAAAGAATTTTTCTGCCGGAGAATTCATGACAATAGGCACTATGGGAATCAGCAGCATGTTCCTCTTTGCACTGCTTTCTTTGTACTTATATTACAAGCTGGGAAGCCACGGTCATCTGCGGATTCTGCTTATGATATGGATTCTTATCTGCTCCGGAATATTGCTGACGGAAGATAACATATCCTACCATTTATTTCATCATATTCCGTTTGCCGTACAAACAGCCATTGTAACTTGCAGTATGATTGCTTTTTTTATCTACATCGGCCATATTTCAAAAAAAACCGATCCGATGCTTCTGGACAGGTGAGGTTGTGAAGGCGCACGAGAGCTAATTTCATGAGTTTATTTACGAATGAAATTTGTCTCTCCTGTGTGTGCGCCGAAAAAAACTCACACTTTAGTGCCGTCGCGCAGCGACTTATAAAATAGTCCAGCTAAGAAATGTTAAGCCATTTACTAAAAATGTTTAGCTGGACAGGTGAGGTTGTGAAGGCGCACGAGAGCTAATTTCATGAGTTTATTT
>JAAWCE010000078.1 GCA_022793065.1 Lachnospiraceae bacterium | reverse complement strand
GTGGTTTTCCGGCAGCTCCGGCAGGCTTTAAAGTATCTTAGGACCTCTGTCCGTCTCATTATCCCCTTATCCTGTTCCCCGGTATTACCTTGCGTTCTTGCTTTCCCTTTCGGTACTCCCGTCCGCCTTGGCTGCTTTTGTGTTCCTCTCTGTTGATAAGACTATTATACACAAAATTAAGTGAATGATCTATCCGCAACATGCACAAAGTTAAGTGATTATTTTGTTTGTTTTCTACACTTGATTTTGTGTATGTTTTGTGTTATATTAGGTATAGTGGAAAAGGTGTCTGCTTTTTTATCTGCCCGTCCACTGGAAAGGAGCGTTACAATATGGCTATCAGCTATCAAAAACTATTCCGCCTATTAGAAGAAAAGGGATGGACAACTTATAAAATCCGCAAAGAAAAACTGATAGGACAAGGCACATTGACCGCCTTAAAAAATGGAACTGGAGGCCTTGACAGCAAAACCATATCCCGGCTTTGTGAAGTTCTTAACTGTCAGCCAGGGGATTTAATGGAGTATATTCCTGATACTGAAAATCTCCAAACCACCGAAACCCCATAACCACCCACCAGAAAGGAAGTGCTACCATGGCATTAGCCCAAGAGAAAATCTATACTATTGCTGATATTTACGCTCTGCCTGATGGAGAACGAGCGGAGCTGATTGATGGACAAATCTATTACATGGCACCTCCCAGCCGGAAACATCAGGATATTGCAGGGGAACTATTCACAACCATCAAAGAGTTTATTAAATCGAATGATGGTTCCTGCCGGCCCTATATCGCCCCATTCGCTGTGTTTCTCAATGAAAATGATAAAAACTATGTGGAACCAGATATCAGCGTAATCTGTGATCCTCGCAAACTTCATGACAACGGCTGTATCGGAGCTCCTGACTGGATCATTGAGATTGTATCTCCAAGCAGCCGTCCCATGGACTATTACAAAAAGTTGTTCAAGTATCGAACCGCTGGTGTCCGTGAATACTGGATTGTGGATCACGAAAGAAACCTTGTCACGGTTTATGACTTTCAAAATGACAGCGCCGCAAATTATACCTTTACTGATAATATTCCAGTAAATATTTACCACGGCTTTTATATCAATCTATCCAAACTGGATATTTAGAATGAAAGGGCAGACAGCTTTTGCAATCAGCATATAATAAAGGTGTTGTCTGTCAAGATTATTATTAATTTGATTGCTTTGTTGCTATCATAGTTGCCATATAAGTTGCTTTGTTTTGATTGATAAAAACGTCAAGAATCCTTGATTTATCAGGATTTTTTAGTTATCAAGGCAACTAATGCAACCAAGGCAACAAAATTTTTCAACAAAGATTTTTATTATATTACTTTATGTAATATATGCTATATTCCTTTTTTTATTATTGTCCTTTCAAAAATAAGTTCAATACTAATCACTTCCTTTTCTGATAAATAAGTTTCATAAAAATGTGATTTTTACCTCTTCTTGCATAAAGAAAAGACATATCTGCTTATACCAGCAAACACGCCTTTCCAAACAACGCCCTATCGTCCGCAATTTTCCACGTTTCAGTATAAAACCTATTTTTAAATTCACACTGTTTTTATAGAACTTATTTATAAAATTCTCAACAGCTACGGCATTGTGAAACTTATTTGCGAATTTATAAGACTTATTTTGCAAAGTATAAAACTTATTTATCAGTCAACAATTATATTTTATACTTTTCTTGTAAAAGATAGTAGACTTAGTAGTCTATAAGGGGAAAAGCCCGGTAAAATCAGGAAATTCTTAGGCAACTGACAAAGGCAACCCAAGGAAACTAATTATAATTTTCTCTCTTTTGCTTTAAGTTGGTACAAATTCCAACGCAATCTATTTATTGACTTTAAGGGCCAATAAATTAACCTCATAACCACACTCAGAAAGGAGCACCACAATGTCAGAAGCATTAGCCCACGCAAACATTTACACAGAAGAGGACTACTACAGCCTGCCAGAGAACGTCAGAGCCGAACTGATAGACGGTCAAATCTATTACATGTCGGCTCCCAGCAGGATACACCAGGAAATACTCATGTTCTTATCCAAAACCATTGCCAACTATATTGACCAAAAAAAAGGCCCCTGTAAGGTCTACCCGGCCCCCTTTGCCGTCAAGCTGTTTTCAGAAGATGACAAAAACGTGGTAGAGCCGGACATCAGCGTGATCTGTGACCCCAACAAGCTGACAGATCGGGGCTGTACCGGAGCGCCGGACTGGATTGTGGAAATTGTCTCTCCCAGCAATTCCAGCCATGACTATGTACGTAAACTGAACCTTTACATGGACGCTGGAGTGAGGGAGTATTGGATTGTGGACCCTATTAAGAAAACGGTATTTGTTTATCACCTGGAAGAAACCAAATTTGAAGCCGCCGCTTACACTTTCCAGGACAAGATCAAGGTCAACATCTATGATGACCTGTGGATTGACTTTACAGAGCTGGGACTGTAATCTTTCCCCGCCAGGCCTCCGGGACTATTCCTGGGGGCTTTTTCCTTTGTCAGCAGGTCTCCGGTCCTGAACCTGACGGGGAATCGTCTCGGAATCTCTGGGGGACTGGACAACGAAACGTTACATACTTCCCCCACATCTGGGGGAAGATGTCGGGATTCACGACTCCCCGGCACAGGGACTCTCCACAAAGGAAAACCTCCGTAGGCATACCTGCAGAGGGTGAGATCGTACTTTCAGGTACGGGTTGCCCGAGAGCAGGAGGGAAGATTCCCTTTGGGAGCGCCAAATCAGCGGCAGGGGTACAGCGGAATTTTCCGCTCTTCCTGGAGGATGAGTGAAAGAATCATTCACCATCTGGGGTGAGCGCCCCATTCCCCACCAGGGAGGAGCAGCGCCCAGGCCAGAAATGGCTTCGGGGACACCATCGACACAATGTCGAACCATTCCCACAAGTGGATACGGCAGAACCGCCAACTCCTAACAAAGAAGGAGCCCACAGGGGAGCCGGTAATAATCAGCAGAGATAAAGACCAGCGTCCGTGCTGCTTCTCCCCAACAAGCTGGGGAAAGGGAACTAGCGTTGCCACAAGTGGTTACAATTTTCACCGCTAGTTTTCGCCAACAATCTTGCGAAAATCAATACAGCGGAATTTTTCGCTCTATTCCTCATACTGGAGGAGTGAAGGGCAAATGTCCGTGAGATACCCTCCGGAGGAGGTGCCCCTTATTTTGGGGGAGGGTGCCCTGAACCAGGGCAGGGTCTTCGTTGGGAAGAGTGGGCTTCACACTCATGTGTCCCCCTGGCAAAGGGGAGTTATC
The DNA here is from genome assembly GCA_022793065.1 of Lachnospiraceae bacterium. Lineage (GTDB taxonomy): Bacteria > Bacillota > Clostridia > Lachnospirales > Lachnospiraceae > Acetatifactor. Next base: position 1,023 of record JAAWCE010000078.1, on the reverse strand, counting down.
CCCCATCAGGAAGACCCCTGACGAGGGTGTTCCAATTTGGAGGAGCAACACCTCAGACCCAAATGGGGCTGACAACGGACAAATGTCTTTCGTTGACTGTCTTCGCACATAAATGCGCGAAAGCATACTGACAGCCATATTTCCGCAATAAATTGGGGAAAGCGTACTGGCAACTATATAGTGGTGTCCTTTCCTCTCCATTCTTCATCCAAGAGGAATGAAACGTACTGGCAACCAAAAGGTTGTGACCGCTGCTAAATGGTTATTATTGGCAGTTCAGCGGAAAACTCCGCCCTACTGTCAGAATTCCTCTGTAAAGGCTCCTATCTGCCCCATATCGGGCAGCAGACTCACACTTCTAAACCTGATAAGAATACCGCCCCTGACACTCGCCAAAAGTACAAAGGGCGGTTTTCCTATCCTCTCTGCGGCTTCACGCTATCAGGTATATGATTTCCCCAAACTGCGCTATCCTCTCCCTGCAATCCCTGTAAATGGCTTTATAATGCATTCCCATGGACATGTCAATTTCTATGGTCTGCTTTATGATATTCTCTGCCAGTGCGAGATTGTTCAGCTCCGTTACGGTCATATCATCCCGTTTGCCGCCGACAATACTGTTTGCCAGCTTGGTATATATCAAATACAGCTTGTCCAAATGGGTGCTTCCCTGCTCCTTGACATACTCCACAAGAAGTTTGATTACATCTGTTTCTTTTAGGCGGTTTTCCTTGCTTGCAAGCCTTGTGTCATTCCATAGCTTTGACTGCTTTTCAATCAAGAATCGGCGCATGGCATAAAACTGCCGAACTAACTCTTTTTTGAATTTCACAACCACTTTAGAATTTCTCAAAAGGGTAATTACAAAGGTTGCCTGTTCCCCATTCAGGTAATAAATCCGTTCTGGCCTTCCGCCTGTACTTTCTACGTTTAAAACGGATAAAGTTCCAAAGTCTTCAATATCGTTTTGGTACTTTTCTATCAACTCTTTTACGTTCTTGTGCTGATTCTCTGTTCCTTCTG
>JAAWCE010000081.1 GCA_022793065.1 Lachnospiraceae bacterium | reverse complement strand
TTTTTCCATTTACAGCGCGGCTAGTGAAGTCATGATGGCGCACGAGAGTAGATTTCATGAGTTCCTTTTCTCATGAAATCTGTCTCTCATGGCCTGTGCGCCGAATGTACTTCACCCTTTAGTGCCGTCGCGCAGCGACTTTCATAGGAGGTATTAATATGAAAAAACACAAAAAAATGTTTTCCATGCTAACCGCTGTTATGTTGCTTTTTATGTCTGGCAGCAATTACTTGAAGGCATCCGCCGCAGAACCAGTCACTTACTCTGTATATTATGCGGCTGAAGATCAGGATTGGGAATATCGTGCAAACACTCCGGAGTTTGAAGATCCCAACTATTACAGAGAGCTTCATTATATGAAGGAAACGCTAAAGGATGGGGATCTTGTGGCTGTGTATTATGACGGTTCCTCAGATATTGGCCCCATATTAGATTTGGGCAATGTACGTCTTAGCAATTTAACCATTGCACAAAGCGATGGTTTATCCATCATTTATGCCGGTTATATTGATGAAGTCTTCCTGTTAGCGGGAACCTCTTCCGCCATTAACAGTGATGTGGGCACTGTTCACGCATACGACTCCGTTACCTGTAATCTAAACAAGAATGTAAAAGAACTGCTTCTTACTTTTGAAGATAATATACATTCTACCATCGGAAGCTCCGGTACCGTGGGACATTTTTATGCTGCTTCCGAAGCTGAAACGCCTCACAACCTTTATAATTTTCAGGCCGGAACATTTTATCTTTTTGAAGGAAGCTTAGAGACACCGGAAGATAAGTACAGCACAACTCCATCTGGATCTGCGCCCCAACAGCCCGCGCCTACGCAGCCTGCAAATCCACAGCCCACAAATGCACCATCTTCCCAGCCATCTTCTGAATCATCGGAATATGATTCCGTACCCAAAACCGGAAGCTCCAGCCCCATTTTATGGCTGCTATGTATTGCCGTATTGTGCATGAGCGGATATTTTGGCATAAAATATTCGGAACACCATAAATAAAAACTGCAGTCTAAAAACACTATTAAGCCAAAAGCCTGTGACATCAAATCACAGGCTTTTGGCTTGAAAAAATCTATCATTATAAACATGCCGATCTCATACAATATACTTACATAGCTACATACGCTTCAATTAATTCCCACACACCGGTTGTTCCATATCCCAGTCTCCATACGGCCACACCACCCAGCCCTTTTGCACTCATTACATTCAACTTTACATTAATGGATTCCATATCCTCCACCCAAATCTGATAGGTTGCCGCACCACTCTGCCATTCCGCATAGTTCTGACAAGTTGCTTCGTCCCACTCCGGCGTCACATTTACCCGCTGCAAAAACTCATCCACATTATTTAATCTAATATACTCATCCGTAATTTCATTTCCTTCTGTTTTCCACAATATGGTATAAAACGGCAGCGCATTTACTACCTTTTCCGCCGGTACTTGCTCCAATGTTCTGTCCAACCCGTTTGACACATAATCAATACTCGCCACACTTCCAGGATTGCCGCTGCCATGCCAATGCTCATCATATCCCATAATAATTACATAGTCTACAATTTGCCCTTGAATATCCAACCTGTAATAATTGTTAAAATTGAATGGTACATAATTGTCTACCGACAGCACCAAACCATTCTCTCTGCATAAAACGGATAACTCTCTCAGAAATTGGATGTAATGCACCCCACATTCTTCCGTCAACCCCTCGAAGTCAATGTTCACACCGTCAAGTCCTAACTCTTTTGCTGTACTTGCAATATTTCCTGCCAAACGCTGTCTTTTCTCAGTGGAAGAAAGCACCTCAAGACTGTTGACATCTGAGCCTGTCTCATTTTTATAGTTAAAATTGTCCCATACTCCCCATACTTGCAGCCCCCGATTATGCGCCTGCTCCACATATTCTAACGAAGCAAAAGAACGAATTCCTCCCTCATTGTCAGTGATGCTAAACCAGGTTGGCGCAATCACATTCATGCCACGGGATTCCGCCACCATTTCCTCAAATTTGCTATTGCCCGCCTCGCTTCCCACGGCATGCCATCCCAGGCTCACCTTGCCTGGCATAGAAATAGAAGTATATGCTTCGGCCTCATACCCTGTCACTGGCAGTTCCGTCTCGGTACTCAAATTTGTCAGCCTTTTGTTCTCCACATATCCAATCATAGAATCTGAGGTTTTCACCTTACTCCAGGTTTCCATTTCCTCTAATAACTCTACAACCTCCCCCTTGGCAATTTCCCGCAATATAGGACTTTTAATACCGCCCTTGATACGCACCTGAGTATCTTTGGCAACCTCCATTGTCTGCTTCTCTCCCCACTGGGTATACAACTGCAGATGCCTGTCAAACTTTGTATATGCAAAATTGGTATATAACAACACATAATCCGCTGCAATATATACCATGTCATTGTGAAGATAACAAGCTTGGTACTCCAAAGAATGGCTTCCTTCCCTATCAGAATAACTCATGGCTTCAAATTCAGCCGTCTTTGTATCACTGGCAGTGGTGTAAAGCAATTTCTGCTCCGCTTTATCCACATAGAAACCCTCATTCAAATATTCCATCACTGTATCAAAATCAAAATAAACCACATCATTCTTCACCACTGCTTTATTTGTGAGCATATCATCCTGAAGAATAATCGCCAGTTCTCCCTCCTGCACCCCATAATATTCATCTAAGTCCGCCAATTCTTTTCCATAGGTATATCTATCCAACAGCTTACCGCCAAACCCTATCAGCGCAACTACCACAATCAGTACCAATGCTACAATTATCGGTATTATTTTCTTCTTCATTCTGTGCTTTGACCTCTTTCCATAATGTATCATTCAACCATATCATTCTGTCTACAAATAATTTTCATACTATTACATGAAAATACCCACTCTATCGTATGTCAATTCATAGCTGGTCCTATTATATCATGGATTTTTCTCTGCGTCATTACCTATTTTTAAGATAAATTACAACAGTTCAGCTTGTAAGATTATGTGAACTGCTGCTATGTTACGGTTCGTTTCAGAATTGAATCCCGGACGAACCGTAACCCTATACTGTCGTCTGCACCATGAGAGGCAATCCCAAAAAACACAGACAACAACATTTTACTAACAGCGCGTTACCTTATCGAAACGCACTTGCTGAATCATACCGGAGGCATCCAACACATAGTCCGCCATATAAGGGCTATTCTCCTGAACGGCTTTGGATACAGCCTCCACCGGAAGTACTGCCTGCCCGTCAACAAAAAGTTCCACACCTCTTTTGGTCATTTGCTCCAGGCACAAAAGCATATGTTCTCTGGCAGATCCCAAATCATCTCCACTTGCTACTTTTGTTCTCTCATCATACAATTGAATTCCTCCTTGCTATTAGTTTCCCAACCAAAAGTATTTTTAATGATTGTGATGAATCATTCAGGGAATCCTCTTTAATAAGGTAAATGCCCTCAGCAGTACTAAAAATGGTACAAATTACCATTGCACATAAAGATTAAAATGAATTATAATTGTGAAAATATTAGTTGACATACTATGATCAAGCAAGGTGCAAATCCTGCACGATGGCTTGTAAGACATCCCTAGACTATGCCATTTTTCCCATTGCGGCATATAATATGATATATTCATTTAGAATACACAAGGATGAAGCGGAACGACCTGTCCCAAAAAAACAGTTAATCAACTTGAACCAAGACTGCTGCCCCCTTCCCCGTACAGAGTACTGAAGGCATTTACTGTTTTCATTATACCCCAATCATATCATTTTGGCAAGTAAAACCTAAAAAATTATTAAACTCCACATTCACTCTTGACTAAAAGATTATGAAAGTATATGATGACATAACAAGGCAACATCAATGCCTTTCTATCATAAAGATAAAATGAATAGAATTACAGACATAGCAAAACAATTCTGTACTGCTGGCAGGATTGTTGCACAATACTACACCGTGCAGAAAGGTAAGGTTATTCTATGAAATTAGTAAAAATTAATGACAATCAGATTCGCTGCACTCTGACAAGAGAAGACCTGGCAAGCCGCGAACTGAAAATAAACGAATTGGCATACGGAACAGAAAAGGCCAAGACCTTATTTCGAGATATGATGAGACAGGCAAATTATGAATTTGGTTTTGAAGCCGAAGACATTCCTCTTATGATAGAAGCTATTCCGTTAAACTCTGAATGTATTGTACTGATTATTACCAAAGTGGAAAATCCGGAAGAATTGGATACTCGTTTTTCCAGATTTGCCCCATCAGTCACAGAAGAATTTGAAAATGAAGATTATTCGGACTTCTCTTCCAACGAAATGTTCGATTTGTTCCGACAACTGCAAACTGAGGCGGACACCACAGGACTTCAATCTGACGACTCCCAGGATGCTGCCGATGTTGACAACCGGTTACGCACCAGAATCTTCCTTATGAAATCTCTTCAGCAAGTAATGGATGTGGCTGCCGTTATCGCTGATAACTATAACGGTTTCAGCACCTTATATAAAAATGATGCCGGAATCGGCGGTTCCCTTCAAAGTAACGGCTATTTATTATTGCTCACACAGGGGGACGAGAGCAACGAATCTTTTGACCGCACTTGTAATATTGTTTCCGAATATGGCGTGCTGCAGCGTTCTTCCACTGCCGGAAGCGCTTATCTTGCGGAACATTATGAAGCTTTAATCCGCGATAACGCAATCCAGGCTTTAAGCTGTACCCCATAATCATAACCACCCGTCAAACGGGTGGTTTGCTCTGCGGCTATAAGCCGCTGTTACCGGCCAGCGCCTAAAGACGCTGGCTTTCACTTCGTTCAAGCCACTACGCCCTTGACTCGTCGCCGCCCTTCAAAGGGCGTTCG
>JAAWCE010000085.1 GCA_022793065.1 Lachnospiraceae bacterium | reverse complement strand
TTTCATATAAATTGTATATAATTTTTACTCAAATTGTCTTGAACTGTCCCGATGTGGATATACACCAGTGGTCCCCTGTGTTGGATAGAAGAACAGCGGCCCTGATTTCTCAAAGCCGCCGTAGTATAGACGCATGAAAATAGCGTTCCTATTCATCGGAATAGTAAAGGTCCTTTTTTGCTGATCGCGTGACACGCGCCATAAATAGGTCAGTATTTTTTCCCGTATTGTCGGACGCAGCAGACAATCAATACGTTCATGCAGCACAAGCCCCTTTTCAGCGACAATATTTATATAGTTGCGCAACAACCGGTCATGCCGGGGACATCCCCTTTCGCACCGGGCCAAAACCCGTTCAAACGGGATCTGTAATACCAAAAGATCCTCTTGCGCCTGTACGGTGACAGGACTTTTGTGGTCTAAACTTGCCGCCAAGATAACGCCAATCTCGCTTCCCGCTTTGAGCAGAGAAATAATAATCAGCCTGCCGGATGAATCCCACTTAATAGCGCGTCCATGCCCTGATAATATAATTCCAAAATCGTATACCTTGTCTCCTTCCTCAATGATGTAGCCGCCTTTGGCATATTGGACATGCCTTGTGGAGAGGCACTTTAGCAGCCCGTCAATCTCTTGCGGTTCGATACCAGAAAACAGGCTGGTATCCTTCAAAGTATCTATGTATTCATTCATCGCTATAGCCTCGCATTTTGTTGCGTGCGCAACAAAAAATTCATCCCGATTATACTATAATAAAAGCTGAATAACAAGAGGAAAGGAAATGGAACATTATGAATCAGGAAAAAACGCTTTGGATTACCCGCACAGCAATTTTTGTCGCGTTGCTTGTTGTATTGCAAGCGGCTACCGCAGCATTAGGGAATACCATTATTACGGGGGCGGTTGTGAATATGCTGCTGGTTGTTTCCGTTATGACCTGCGGTATGATGTCTGGGCTTTGTGTCGCCGTCATTTCGCCCATTATGGCGAAGCTGATTGGAATAGGTCCGCTTTGGAGCTTAATACCTTTTATTGTGGCAGGAAACATTACCCTCGTATTGATTTGGCACTTCATAGGCAACAGACACTGGGGACAGAAATATACCTCGCTGATTATTGCGTTGGCAGTTGCGGCTGCTGCTAAATTTTTGGCCCTATACATCGGGATTGTACAAATAGCTGTGCCGTTGCTATTAAAACTGCCGGAACCGCAGGCAGCGGTCATTTCCAGTATGTTCTCCATACCGCAGCTGATAACAGCCCTGCTGGGCGGCGGTATGGCGCTGTTGGTACTCACACCGTTGAAGAGGGCGATTGAAGGGGGACAGAAGTAGCGGTGAACATAGTTTTTACCTACTCGTTCTATGGTTTAGCAGCAGTTTCACTGATGGTTTCTTTTGTCAAGGACAGACATAAAACGCTGTTATCCTTAAAAAAGGCATGGAAATTGTTCGCAGGCGTTTTTCCGCAATTTGTAGCCATTCTCCTTTTTGCGGGTGTGGTGCTTGCGGTGCTTTCGCCGGAAACAATAAAACGTGTGATCGGCGAGGAAACGGGGTTTACTGGTATGCTCCTGACCTCATTCGTTGGTGCGATTACAGTAGTCCCCGTTATGATTGCATTTCCCATCGTGGCGGAACTGATGAAGAATGGCGCGGGGATCGTACAAATGGCGGTATTCGTATCCACACTTACCACAGTTGGGATTATCACGATCCCGATGGAGATAAAGTATCTGGGCAAGAAAATTGCCATTCTTCGGAATGTGTTTGCGTTTATATTTTCCTTTATCACCGCTTATCTGGTGGGGGTTTTACTCAGATGAAGGCTATGTTGCAAAAATACTGGTTTCTATTTGTAATGATGCTCTGTAATTGCATCATTTGGCTTCATGATCCGCAGGTTGGAAAAACAGCGTTGTCTTTCGGCGGGAATATTTTTGCCAACTTCATATTCATACTGACGCCCGTTTTTATCTGTGTTGGCTTGATGGACGTATGGATTGAGCGGGAGAAAATAATACACACCATGGGGTCCAATTCCGGTATAAAGGGAATTGTCATCGCCGTATTGTCGGGCACGATAACGGCTGTTCCCCTATACGCGCTGCTGCCCATCGCTGGGGTGCTATTGAAAAAGGGGAGCAGGATCTCAAATGTGCTGCTTTTCCTTTGCGCAAGCGTAAGTATCCGTATCCCGCTGCTTCTTTTTGAAATATCCTCTTTGGGCGTGTCATTTACCCTGATAAGATTTGGCCTTAATCTGTTTGCCGTCTTTGTGATTGCCTTCATCATTGAAAAACTGTTGTCTGATAAAGACAAAATGGCAATTTATAAAAATGCGGACAAGCTATAACACAGCATTGACAGCTAGACAAGCAGGCGTGTCAAGATTCTCGATCTTAACACGCCTGTTTGCTTATGAAATATATGATTTAACGCATACCGGTCTTAATGAATTCAATCAACTTTTCCACATCGTCAAATTCATCATAGTCACCAAATATTCCCTCACGGTGATAAAGAATGCCTCTTTTTTCATTTGCTTCAAGACAATCCAA
>JAAWCE010000139.1 GCA_022793065.1 Lachnospiraceae bacterium | reverse complement strand
GCGTAGATTTATATAGATTTGCGTGAGGTAAGGGCAAAATACAAAATTGAAGAAAAGTGCCAAGAAGCCCGATATATCAAGGTTTAAAGGCTTATGAAAGGATAAATTCAAGATGATAAAAATATTATTTGTTTGCCATGGCAACATATGCAGAAGCCCAATGGCTGAGTTTATTATGAAAGATTTAGTGACAAAACAAAACCAATCTCAGCAATTTTTTATTTCTTCTGCTGCCACCAGTACGGAAGAAATTTGGAATGGAGTGGGCAACCCGGTTTATCCGCCTGCCAGAGCCAAACTGGCCGAACATGGAATTGACTGTAGCGGAAAACAGGCAATTCAACTGGTGCGGGGAGACTATGAAAAATATGATTATTTGATAGGAATGGACAGCGCAAATATCCGCAATATGAATCGAATGTTGGGTGGGGACCCAAAGGGAAAGATTTTCAAGCTTTTGTCGTTTGCCGGTTCAGAACGAGATATTTCAGATCCATGGTATACAGGAGATTTTGAGACGACCTACGATGACGTTTTAGAGGGATGCAGCGCATTGCTTGTATATTTACTATCAATGAATACTCATGTACGGTAAAGAAGCAAGAAACCGAAAAAAGAGATAGACCATCAGCACTACATTATCCCGAAGCAAAGACCAATAGACAAACATTATGGAAGTGCGCATAGCAGGTTATGTAATCATGGAAAATTCTATTTGCGGCACATGAAAAAGCTAAAGGACAGCGTTTCCACGTTCTGCAAACAGAGTTTTCCATAATTCCATAAGACCGTCAATGATACAGATTTCCACAATGCTGACTACCAGGGAATTCCGCATTTCATTTCAATGATTCCTTCACAAAATTATGGCTGCTTCCTATCTGCTCTATTACGGAGCGTATTCAAGTCTTGAATATAATATCCTTGTTCAGTTTTTTTCAAATATCCCCGCTTTACAAAATTGGCAAGAACATAGAGTAAGTGTCGATATGTCACACCCCAAAATTCTGCAACCTCTGTATGTTTTTCTCTATACATTTGATTGCATGAAGTAAGCAAGATAAAATTTGCCAAACATATCTCTAAAGGATAAGATTGGTTTTTTGAATAATGAAAGGTATTACCGATTGCTTTTTGACTTAGAAACAGACAAAGATAACGCAAAAATTTTGTATCTTTTAGTAAGTTCTCTCTACATTCATTGATAAGAATTTGAAATGTGGATAAGACAGCTTTTGAAAGATTTTTCGGAACAGGAATACTGCCATTTGACAGTTACAACTATGAATGGAAACAAATCAAAGGGTTTTTATTTTATAGAGTGGTTAGGTTAGGCAAAAAGCAATGGTTAAACCTATAGCACCCTATGTGGGAGTGAGGAAACCTTTTATCAGCATATTGCTGCAAATGTCAGCCATTTCTTCCGCAGACGGAGGGGCGGGTTGTTCCAGCCAAGTTTCTATGACGCCGATACAGCCGGAAACGATAAAGGCTTCATTATAATAATCGTAGGTTGCATGTTCTGAGAATAGAAGGCTGCCCATGCGTTTTTTTACCAGGTCTTTCAGGCGGTTGACAAACGCCAGGTCGCCATGGGGACTCATCATGACTTTTGCTATCTCTCTGTGGCGTTCCAAAAAGGAAAAAATTTCAAATAAAGCAGAACGGTGAGAAAAAATCGCCGAATCACAATTTAAAGTGCGGTCTAAAATTTCATGGAATTCAAGAAATAATTCATCTTCTATCTGTGCTAACATGTCATAGATGTCGTTGTAGTGCAGATAGAAGGTGCCTCGGTTGATGTCGGCCAAATCGGATAATTCTTTCACAGAAATATCTTTAATATCTTTTTCAGTCATTAATTGAATAAGTCCCTGTAAAAGAAGATTTTTTGTTCTCCGGACTCTGCGGTCTGTTTTGTCTGTTTTCATATTATCTCCAATCCGTTTTATTCAAAGAGTATAAAATACAAAATGATAATCATTGGAATATGATTTCTAAACATTTTATAAATAATCAACAAAATGGAAATTCAGTGTTGAAAAATATACTTTTGATAAAAATTTGCTTATTGTGTTTCAGGATAATTCTATTATAATTACTTTTTGTAAGAAAATCAACAGTTATTTAATAAATGACAAAAGTGTGGATTATCATAATGACTGTCATGAAAGTTAAACAATTAAGAAAGGCGGTTCCCGTTATGGAAAAAGAAAAGAAAGACAATTCTTTTATGATGAAATTGTCAACCCTTATTGTTGATAAGCGTAAGGGATTCTATTTGGTATTTATTATGTTGATTTTATTCAGTGTGTTATCTATGAACAGAGTAAAGGTCAACAATGATTTGACTTCTTATCTGCCTGATACGACTGAGACCAGGCAGGGGCTTGATTTGATGGATGCACAGTTTATTACATATGGCACAGCAAGAGTGATGGTGTGCAATGTGACTTATGACGAGGCGGAGCGGCTTGCAGAGCGCATTGAAGGTATGGATGGCGTCAGTATGCTGGAATTTGAAGATACGGAAGAATACTATCATGATATGGAGGCGCTTTTCAAGGTTACTTTTGACGGGGAGGCGGATGATAAGGCTTCTCTGGAACATTTAAGCGGGGTTCTGGAGATGCTTTCAGAATATGATGTGTATTATACTTCCGATATTGGCCAGGAAGAAAGAGATGCTTCGGATTTAGGCAATGATATGATTGTCATATTGATATTGGCGGGGGTGGTGATTGTGGCGGTGTTGTTGTTTACTTCCACCACATATGCGGAAATCCCTGTATTTTTAATGACGTTTATTGTAGCGGCAATTTTGAATAAAGGAACGAATTACTGGTTTGGAACCATCAGTTTTGTAACGGATTCCATAGCGGTAGTATTACAATTGGCTTTGGCAGTGGATTATGCCATTATTCTCTGCCATCGTTTTATGGAAGAACATGAGGACAAAGAGGCAAGAGAGGCTGTCATTGTAGCGTTGAGCAAAGCCATTCCTGAGATTTCTTCCAGTTCCCTCACAACCGTATCGGGCATGGTTGCAATGATGTTCATGCAGTTTCGGATTGGGTATGACATGGGAATTGTATTGGCAAAAGCTATTTTAATGAGTTTGATTTCCGTGTTTTTTTTAATGCCGGGATTGTTGATGACTTTTGCCAGGGCCATAGATCATTCCCATCACAGAAGTTTTGTGCCGAAGATTACGGCGGTGGGGAAATTCTGCGTTTTCACCAGATTTGTCATACCGCCGCTGCTGGTGGTTGCAGTTATTGTGGCTGCAATTCTTTCCGGAAAGGCTCATTATGTATATGATGTAAATACACTGGAATCCAAAACCATGAGTGAGAATAAATTTTCGGTTGCTATGGTGAATCAGGAATTTGGTAGCATCAACCAATTGGCCGTAATTGTTCCCAGGGGAGATTATGAGCGGGAAGCAAAGGTTTTACGGGAACTGGAGAAAATGGAGGAAGTCAATTCCTGTATGGGGCTTGCAAACATTGAAGCCATGGACGGTTATATGCTGACGCAACAGTTGACGCCAAGGGAATTTGCGGAGCTGATTGATTTGGATGTGGAAGTAGCCGATTTATTGTATTCCGCATATGCGGTGGACGACAGCAATTATGGAGCCATTATGAGCGGCGTCAATGAGTATAAGGTTCCATTGATTGACATGTTTTTATTTATATATGACCAGAAGGAAAAAGGAAATTTTCAACTGGAAGATGAATTGGAAGAGACATTGACAGATGCTTATGCCCAGATCAGTATAGCCAGGGACCAATTGTTGGGAGAAGCATGCAGCCGTTTTGTTTTGGAGCTTTCCGTTCCTGTGGAAGGAGAAGAAACCTATAAAGCGTTGGAAAAGATACGGAATGTGGTTGCATGCTATTATAATCTGGAGGATATATATTTGGTAGGCAATTCAACCAGTAATAAGGATTTGAGCGATTCTTTCAGCATGGATAACAATATTATCACAATATTGACAGCGTTGTTTGTTATGGTGATTCTGCTGTTTACGTTCCAATCCGCAGGTTTGCCCGTATTGTTAGTATTGACCATACAGGGAAGTATTTGGATGAATTTCTCGCTTCCGTATCTGACAGGAGAGGTGGTTTACTTCCTGGGATATTTGGTGGTTTCCGCAATACAAATGGGGGCAACCATTGATTATGCCATTGTGATTACCAGCAGATATATGGAGTTAAAGGTCTATATGCCGATTAAAAAGGCCATTGTGGAATCTTTAAACCAAGCATTTCCCACCATTGTGACAAGTGGGTCCATGTTGGTAGCGGCAGGCTTTATTATTAACAATGTATCTTCTAACGCGGTGGTGGCAGCAATCGGTTTGGCGCTGGGGAGAGGTACCTTGACATCCATAGCCTTAGTACTTTTGGTATTGCCGCAGACGCTGCTGATTGGAGATATTATAATTGAAAAAACGGCGTTTACCCTGAAACGTGATTTGACAAAACCTCTTCCTTCCGGAGGACGGATTCGGGTATCAGGTCATATTAAAGGTTATGTCAATGGTGTCATAGACGGTGAATTTGTAGGTGTGATAGATGGTGAGATGGGGGCGGTAGTAAGAGCCAAAGATCATGTGGAATCAGTACGGGAATATCATGAAGGCCAGGAGCAGAAGAGGTTGGAGACATCGGAATATACTGCGGAAGCGGTGGAAGTAACCGAAGATGGGGACGAAAGAGAAAAAAAGCACACAGATCCGGCAACGGGCAGGAAGGAACGAAAAAAACGTTCAAAGCAGGGGGATGAAAGTCGCTTAGGAGCGGGAAAGGATACGGAATTACGGGCCAATGAAAGGTCGGAAACCGGTGAAAAAGTGGAAGGAGAGGTGGACGGATTATGAAAAATCATAGACAAAGACGTAAAAAATGTGTGATTTTTGGGTTGGTCGGTATGCTGGTATATGGAAATATAATGACGGCGTCGGCAGCGGAACTTCCGACTTTCGGACAATACATGTCCGGTGAAACTATGCAGGGAATTCCGGAGACGGAAGGGGAGTATAGCGTGATTTCCATTTCAACGGAAGAGGATTTGGCTTTGTTGGCGCAAAATTGTCTGTTGGATTCCTGGTCCCAGGATAAGTATATAAAGTTAGAAAATGATATTATTCTGCAAAAATACACAAGTATAATGATTTCTAATTTTGCGGGAATTTTTGACGGTTGCGGCTATAAGATTTCCGGTCTTGATATTCGGCAGGCAGGTTCGTCTTATGGATTGTTTCGCTATATACAAAGCAGCGGCGAGGTAAAGAATTTATCCGTAATGGGAAGGATGGCTCCAGAAGGCAGCAGAAATCGGATTGGCATTTTGGCAGGTGTAAATTATGGTAAAATCATAAACTGTAATGTGTCAGGAAGTGTATCAGGTGCGGATGAAGTGGGCGGAATTGCGGGGGTGAATGAGGAAACAGGCGAAATCAGGCGATGTCAGTCTTCGGCAATTGTCATAGGAAATCATTTTACGGGCGGAATTTGCGGAATGAACAGGGGAGTTCTGAATCATTGTGAAAATGTGGGCAGTATCAATACATACAGTCTGGATGTAACATATGATTTTGAAGATATTACCATGGAAAACATAGAAGAGATTAACAGTTCAGAGCATGTATCCGCGCATACGGATACGGGAGGAATTGCAGGATATTCGCAGGGAAAGATTTATTATTGCACCAATGGGGGAAATGTGGGCTATCAGCATGTAGGATATAACACAGGAGGAATTGTGGGACGTCTGCATCAGGGATATTTGCAGAATTGTACGAATACGGGACATATTCTGGGAAGAAAAGATGTGGGTGGTATTGTAGGGCAGATGGAGCCTTTTTTGGAGGTTCAATATCTAAATGATAAACTGAGTGAAATTGACAGAGAAACAGATCGGTTTTTTGATTTGTTAGAAGCATCTCATGAAGATTTGAGTAAATATAGCAGTGAAGCGGCGGATTTGACCGGGCAAATCAGTGGGAATCTTACCAATGCTTCTAATGCAGCGGGAGAGCTGACAGGGGCGGCCATTGATTTGTGGTATATCTATAATCAGGAGCTGACAGGAATAAATGATGATTTGAACCGATTAAATCAGGAGTGGGCAGAACAGGCAGAAATTGATAAAAATAAAAATGAGGAAAATAACAAACCAGGCAATGGGAACCAGGATGGCAATCAGCCAGATAATGGAAATCAGGGAACCAACCAGCCGGGAAATGAAGACCAGGAAAGCAATGGGTCAGGAACCGGGAATCAGGAAAGCAGCCAACCAGATAATCCAACAATATCCGTGGATGGCAATCACATTACTTCCGATAATTCATGGAATGAAAATAAACCCTGGGACGAAAAACCCTGGGAAGGAGATGAAAATTGGGGTGTTGGTATAGATTTGGAGAGTTATTTTGCAGCGTTGAGACGTTTTGGAGAGGGAACCAACAATCATCTCAACAACATGACCAATGCTACAAATGACAGAAGCGGCGGTATCAATGATAACCTGGAAATTCTGAACAGGGAATTAGAAGCGGCCGGTAATCACATGAAACAACTTTCGGATGTGCTATCGGAAGGGACGGAGCAAACCTCTGCAAATGTAGACGCGCTGATGGAACAAGCCAAGATACTGCGTCGTTCTATCAATGAATTGAGAGATGATTTGTTTCAGTACGAAGGCATTTCGATAGAAGATGCTTCTGATGAAACGGATGAATCCATAGAAACGGTGCAGAACCAGCCAGGGACCATTTCTGAGGGAATATATTATGACACCACTACATTTCAACGGGGAAAAATTACCCTTTGCGTCAATGATGCACTGGTGGAAGCGGACACCAATGTAGGAGGCATTGTAGGGCAGGTGGCCACAGAATATGATTTTGATCCGGAAGACGATATTACGTTTAGCGGTGAAGAAAGTTTTCACATGGAACAGACTGTAAAGGCGATTGTCCGTGAATGTCGCAACATGGGAGAGGTAATAGGAAAGAAGGATTATGTGGGCGGTATTGTGGGAAAGGCTGATTTTGGCGCTGTTATTTCCTGTGAATCCTATGGTCCGGTGTCCAGTACGGGGGGCAGTTATGTGGGGGGAATAGTAGGCCTGTCAGGGTATTGTGTGAGAAGTAGTTATTTCATGGGAGAAGTGTCCGGCAAAAATAATGTAGGAGGCATTGTGGGAAAGGGATGTGATATTTTTTACAGCTATTCTTATCCCAGAGTGGATTTTTCAGGAGAATATGCAGGCTCCATTGCCGGAGAGGTGGAAGAAAACGGTATTTTATATGGGAATTATTATGTACAAAGTGAAGCAGGAGACAATGCAGGCGTGTTATATGATGTAATGTTGGAAGACACATTACCAGGAGTGGATTCCATAGGCTATATGGGGGGAGCTGAACCTGTTGGCTATACCGAGTTTTGCAGCATGCCGGGTGTGCCGGAGGCATTTTTGGAGTTTACAATCACGTTCCGGGCAGAGGGACAGGAATTGGCTTCCATACAATGCCATTATGGAGATACCATTGACAGCACACGCATACCCGAAATACCGGAAAAAGAAGGTTATTATGGTGTATGGCCCGGATTTGACCGAGAGTTTATCACAGGAAGCAAAATACTGGAGGCACAGTATGAAAAGTGGACTACTTCCCTTGCCAGCGAGGAAAAAAATGAGGATGGCAAGACCAGAGTACTTGTGCAGGGAGAATTTTTGCCCAATACCAAACTAATATTGGAGGATAAATCGGAAGGAACCCAAATTGACATTGTAAGCCCCATCGGAGGCGAGGAACCAGACAAAGATGGACAAATGGGGGAAAATGACAGGGTGTCTCCAAATTATGTAACCCCTTTTACTGTGCGTGTGTTATGGGAAGATTCTGTAGAGAATACCATTGTGGAAATTCTGACCGAAGGCAGTTATCACCAAGTTCCCGTCAAGGTGATTGGAAGCTACCTGGAGTTTGCCATGGATGAACCAGGAATATTTCGCGTGACGACAGTGGAGGAAGACAACAGCAATATCATCTTAATCATTTGCTGTGGAGTTCTGGGGGCAGCGTTGCTGCTCTTGCTGTTAAATATAATCGGAAAGCGTAGGAAAAAGAAAATGGTACGGGGGCAGTCAAAGGAAGCAGCTTGAGGGGATGAATGGGGGCGGTTTGGGCGTTATTTCATTAGGGAAGGATTGGCAAGGGGAACTGATTCTGACAGTACTTCTCTGGCCACATACAGGCTCATATCCGGTTTGGCCGTCAGGGCCCACTTGACCAGTCGAATGTGCATATGTTCAAGTTCCAGACAGGTGATACTGTAAGGATGAACACAACTTCCACAATTATAATAATAGGCGTCTGTTTCGGAAAGTGCGGGACGGTGTGTGTGCCCGGTGATCAGGATATGTTTTTCCTGTTTTGCCCAGCGGTGCAGACGCTGTTCCGTCTTTTGTTTTTTGGTATAGTTTCTGGCTGCGCTGGTGGGGTCCAAAACGCCGTAATGTTCCAATGGCTTCCACAGATAACGCACCAAAAAACGGGAGAAACGCCAAAGGGTGGAATTGAAAAAGTCTGCCTGATGCCCATGGGTAAGGTATACATTGGCGGAGTCAAGAGAGGAAGCGTTCTCCAGAATGATTCCGGGATAGAATCTCACATCGGGCAGAAGGGGCTGTCTTGCCAAATAGGGATTGTTTCCGCAGCAACAAGGGTAGACACTGCAATTTCTGACAGTATAGCGGCTGTCTTTTTTCACCATATCATGATTTCCATAGAGCATGAACAAACGCCCCTGACTGTGAAACAGGGACAGAAGAGAGAAGATATCGCCATGGGCTTCGATGATTTGCTGCATACTGCGATTTTCCCATAATTCATCTCCGTCGCCAAGTTCAATGTATGTGTAGCCTGTTCGGAAATAATGCTGCAGGGCAGCAAAATATAGGTTTTGGTTTTTCAGAAAATTGTCATTGGTGGTGCCCACGCCCCGGTGACAATCACTGAACAAAACATATTTTGTGCAATTGTTCAGTGGAAGTCTGGGAACTCCTTCAAAAGATTTATTCAGACGGGAATAATAGCTCATGACAAATCTCCTATGGTTTCAGGACGACAATGTATATAGAAAAGTTTCAAAAAGAGTTTATGATATGGTATGGAACATGGAAAAAAATGTTCCAATGTTTTTGACTGGAAATCATATGTTTCGCTGTGAATAATGGAAATTAAATTTGGGGCAGGGGATAGGGAATAACCAGAAAAAAGAAAACATCAAAATAAGAAATAGATATGATAAACGTCACACCCAAAATCGCAGATTGTTATAATCTGTGAAATGTGCTTCCAATCGAATAATATCATCTGTTATTTCATGCAACTATGTTGCAATTATTGACTACTGATGATACAATCATTATAGTAATTATTGTGTTTTTTGTCAAGCAGGAAGTTTGGTTTGTTACTGTCAAGTAAACGTTGGCAACTTTTTTCCTACAGATTTTTCTGATATTGTAATGCACAAATTATAGTCTTGGTTTCACTTTTTAAAATCCTGCCATGGCAAGCAGTTTCTTTCTCTCTCCCTGTATCTTTCCCTCCAGTCCCACCATGTGTCCAATCTTCGGATACTCATACCCTTTTCCATCCTTTT